>JAGASU010000016.1 GCA_017621635.1 Alphaproteobacteria bacterium
AAAGAAGAAAAAGAAAAATTCAGAGCCAAGTTTTGTTTCCGGATTATCTGCTCCTGAGATGGTGTCAGGTTTATCTTCCATAGAATCTATACCTTTATCTGATAAACAAGAAGACAATTTATCTATTGAGGACAGTATTAAAGAAAATGCGGAAAATAGTATTATTGAAGAAACAACTGATCTTTCGTCTTTTGACGGCGTCATTCGTAATGATGTTTACAAACATCAAGATGATTTCAGCAATATAAAACTAGATGAAGCGTTTTTAGACAATGCTGCTTTTGACGAAGTTCAATCAGACAAACAAGCAGAGCCGACAATTAGTGAAGATGATTTATCTGTTCTTGACGGACTGGATTCTCTTGATGATTTCGATTTTTCACCGGCAACTGCTGACAGCTTAACTCATTCAGCTAATACGAGCGAAGTAGCTGCAAATCATTTTGTGACTGATAACAACTTAGATTTCCAAGAGGTTTCTAACCATAATGATGAGCCTGACATGAGTGCTTTAGATAGTTTTGCCGATGGTTTGGACTTTGCGTTACCTAAGCAAGGGGCTTCCATTAAAGAGGAAGACGATAGTGTTGATGAGCCTGATATGAGCGCTTTAGACAGTTTTGCTGATGGTTTGGACTTTGCCTTACCGGAGCAAGGGGCTTCTGTTAAAGAAGAAAACGATAAGGTTGATGAGCCTGATATGAGCGCTTTAGACAGTTTTGCCGATGGCTTGGACTATGCGTTACCGGAGCAAGGGGCTTCTGTTAAAGAAGAAAACGATAGTGTTGATGAGCCTGATATGAGCACTTTAGACAGTTTTGCCGATGGCTTGGACTTTGCGTTACCGGAGCAAGGAGCTTCCGTTAAAGAGGAAGACGATAAGATTGATGTGCCTGACACGAACACTTTAGATAGTTTTGCCGATGGTTTGGATTTTGCCTTACCGGAGCAGGGAGCTTCACAGGAACAACAAGAAGATAGCTCTGATGAACTAAGCACAGGTGCTTTAGACAGTTTTATGACGATTGATACAGAGAATGCCCTGCATTCCGAAACGGATAATACTCTTGATACTCTCGGCTCTAATGAAGAACCTGCCCCTCTTGATGATTTATTATCTGCGAACATTGTATCATCTTCACCTGAGATGCAAATCAATGAAGCTGTCCCCGCTCCTAACGCTGCTTCCAGCCGATATAGTGCGGAATTGGAAAAAATCCGAGCTGCTTTAACCAGCGACAACGTAGATATTTCGTCATTAGACGAACCGATTGCTTTAGATGAATACAGTGACGATGAAAATTTGGTTGAAGATGAAGATTCTTCTTATGATTTACCTGATACAACCACCCCCGTTCTGACAGAAAAAAATGACGTTTCTGATGACAGCACGTCCGATGATGAAGATTGGGAATGGGAATATGTTGATGAAAACGGTAATGAAGTTAATGAAGGCAGCGATGATGATCAGGACTGGGAATGGGAGTATGTTGAAGACGACGGAGCAGAAGACGAATCTGACAATAATCGTCAATAAACTGTTTACAAACAAACTTCTTTACTCTAACGTTGAAATATAGTGGAGGAAATGATGGCTGAAGATGATGTTATAGCGGTAACGAAAGAATCCCTTTGGTATATTGATAATTATGTCCTGATCAGGGATTATTATGATCGTACCGTTTCAAGAATTGCCGCGAGATGTATCAGACAAGGGAACATCGCTGTCGAAGACTATCCTTTTTACCCATATATTATTGATGTATTGGAAGAATTATGCGAGACCGGAGATTATATTCTGGAACATAAAGAGCTTCATCCGTATGTTGAGAAAAAAATTAAAGGAGGGATTCCTGCCTTAGAGCAAAATTTAGACCTTTATAAACAAGAGCTTGTGAGGAATTCTTCGGTTGACATGGCGGCAAAAAAAGATGCCGATTTGGCTGCTGCCAAAGACGCGTTCAGCGGGTTTACGGATCAGGCGGATAATCCGACAAAAGGAGCCGGACAAAGCATTGACGATGTTGTTGCAAAATTAATGGCGGAACAAGAAAAACTTATTCAAAAGAAAGAAGAAAGCGATGAATAAATTTAAGTCTAATCATAAAAAAAATTGGTTCATGGCATTTGTTTTTGCCGTTATGGCTGCTTGCAGTCCCTATTCTGCCGAAAATGATGAAACGATTATCACCCACACTCAGTCTTTAAATGACGGGGGCGAAAACTTTACGGTTTTACCGCAACAATCGCCTTATATGTTAAGAACGTTACATCGTGCAAATGATTTGGATTTGGAAACACCGTTGAGATGTAATGTTAACTGGAAAACACAGGAAATGGTGCAAATTTTGCCACATAATAATGTTTCTTTCAGAATTGAGCGCAATGATGTTAATGATCCATTGCCTGAGTTTGAGGTGCGGGATTTTTCGTTTGATAATATTCCGGCCGAACAAGCCTTGCTTAAGCTTACAAAAGAGGCTGATATTATTTTAGTGGCAAAAGATGCACCGTATCCGACATTGTATGGTAAAAATTTAAATGGCAGTTTTAAGGAGGTTTTAGAAACAATTTCCCGTTCTGCTGACCTTTTTTACCGCTATGACGCCAAAGCAAACTCCATTATTTTAAGCAGAAGAGCCAGCTTTACATTATATGCGCCGAGTTCAAGAACTTTAATGCTTGGTTTTTTGGATGTTTTAAGAGGTGCCGGTATCACGGATATGGTGACAAACTGGCGGGATTATACGATTTCTTTTGAGGCCAACCTCGAAACAATAGATAAAATTAACAGCCTGATTTATGACTTTGAAAACAACCCGACAATGGTTATGTATGATGTAAGCGTTTTCAGGGTTATTGCAAATGAACCATGCGGTATCGTGTGGAACGATTTGCTTAAAGATTTTAAATTTGGCAGTATTGCTACGGCGCAGACCGGCGTTATCGGCAGAATTTTAACGGTGACAAATGATATTTCTATTGAACAGTTACAGAAATTTGTCAGTAAATACGGCTCCGTTCAGGAAATTTCAGAAGGACGCTTTGTCGTACCGACTCGTTGGTTCTCAAGGTTTGATGTCGGACGTTGCGGCAAAGTTGATAATATGGAATATCCTTTATCGGTTTTAGCAAAAGCCGGAATTGAGAAAAATAACCGGATTTATTCGGAAATAGCGCTTGATACAACAGAAGGAGAAATCACAAAGTTCAAGGTTCGCAACCGGCTTGGTGAAAATTTTCTGATTATCGGGTTACCCAGCGAGATTTTCGGCCCCGCAAAGGAAGGCACTGAAACAATTGTGTTTATTGTGCCACGGTTAGTCAGGATGTTAAAAACAGATGAAAAGATAAAAAATAAGATTTAATGAGGTCAGGTATGGAAAATAATGATGGTTTAGACAGCTTTATTACGAATACTTCTGCCGAATCCGGCTCACAGCAGACTTCTCCTTCGCGCCCAAAACTCAGAAAAATCAAACGGCCTAAAATTCGTCCGGCAGCTGATATTTTGCAAGCACCTGATAAAATAATGCCTGATATTTCTCAACCAGAGGAAACACGGCAAACTGTACCAAATGATAATTTACAATCTTTATCAGAAGAATTTAATACGGCTGTTTTATCCGTTTCCTCCAATGAAGAAGAGCAAAATAAAGATATTTCAGAAGGATTGAATCCGGATGCTGACGCGCTTAAGAGCACTGAGCTTATTACTGCAACGGAGGCGCAAAATGTTGTTTCTCAAGAAGAATACAATAATCCTTATGTTTTAGACGGTTTACCGCCTGAACTTGACTATATGGCAGATGACAATGCCGAATATATTGATTCCGCAAATTATGTTAAAAAGAATGTTTTGTATATTGCTGCGTTTGTTTGCCTTTTTGTCGGACTTTTTATCGGTAAAGCGCTTTTTGCGTCACAACGAATCGAGCAGCATGGTTTGGAAGGGGTTGTTCTTAATCCGGATGTTCCGGCCGGACGGCCGCGTTGCGGTTTGACAGACAGAAGTCAGGCTTGTATCTTTTATTTAATGAACTGGTATAAACAAGAGTTAACCGGAAGAGACTTTTACAAGCTTGCTGCTCAATTAACCGGACGTGAAGAATATATGATTGAAACGGAAAATCTGCGTTATGCTACGATTAAGATAAAACCAGGGCATTTTGCCCAGCTCAATATTCCGGCTATAAAGTAAGCTATATTGTTCTTAACATAAAAAACACGTTTATACGGGCTGTTGTTTAAATATTTAACAGCTCTTCATAAAGGTTGGTTTATTTTATATATTAAATTTTAAAAATCCTTTAAGATAAAATTTTGCTAAGTTGTTGAAATAAAGTGGGCGGCGCTATTTTGGTAAAATTAATTTTCGGCTCTTCATAAAGGAAGGTTTATGGTGAATTTAAAGAGCTGACAATGACGATTAAATTTAATAAAAGAAAGTACGGAGTTCAAGAATTTGGGCGCTCGATGATAGAAATGCTCGGAGTATTAGCGATCATTGGAATATTATCGGCTGGCGGCATCAGCGCATATCGAAAGGCAATGACAAAATATGAAGCCAATAAATGGACTGAAGATATGCAGTTGGTTGTTGAAAATTTTACTTTTTATGCCGAAGAATGGAAAAGGATAGCCAAAAAACAATATACAGGCAGAATTGTCGGCGTAACCGAATATGTATATGATGCAGGGCTGGTTCCTCAATATATGAAGCAAAGTGTGAGTAATTTTGGTGCTTATCCAGATAAAATAGCTTTTAGGGTATATATAAAAACAAATGATTTGGCGTTTAGTGAAAAATGCCGTAACTTATTTAATCAGGTAATTCTCCCCCATAATGAAACTATAAGTTTTGTTCATAGATATGGATATAATGGTAGTGATAATAGTTCACATCAGATATACTATAAAGGATGGGATTCGTGTAAAACAAATGACAAATGCCTTTTAACTTTTACATTTAACGATGTTCTTGAAGCCTGTCGTTATTATGAAAAGGAAATTGGTGTAAGTTTTGTATTATATTTCAAATAACGGCACATACTTTTTAACCAATACTATAATATTGTAAGCTCTAAAACGGCACCAGCTTAAAGCTGATGCCGTTTGTTTAGTTTTTTGATTACGAAACTTTTATTTACCACTTTTCAGAAAATAGCCTAAAATGGTAGTTTTTATTTTTGATCATCCGTTTCGGAGGTTGGGGCATCTTCTTCAGGATTTTTTTTCTTTTTAGCAACTTTGTCCTGATGAATAACCTGCGCTTTTTCTTTCAGGTCTTTAGACATTTTTTTGCCGGCGTCAATAATGTGCGGCACATCGCTTTTAAACTTTTTGACCAAATCGGGCAATCTTTCCGCATTATATATCGCGACAACAATTATTATTGCTAAAATCCATATCATACATTTTCTCCTTTCTCGAGCATTTTGTGTAAAACTTCGGTTGCGTCATACAGATATTCCTCATTTGACATTTTTTGAAACTCACTATCATAAATTTGTCTTAAATCTGAAATATCCTTTGTTTTGGGTGTATTATGAATAATTTTTTTTATTTTAGCAAATCTTATTAACGATTTTTCCGTTAAAAAACGTTTTTCCTGACAGAGTTCATACATATCTTCGGCTTTAGCACCACAGTAGCAAACAGCATCTAATCCCGCATTCCAACTTTTCTGTGCTTTTTCGCGAATTGTTCCTTTTAAGGCATGCATATCTATTGCGTCGCTTAATAAAAAGCCGTCAAACTCCAGATAACCCCGAATTATTTCAGAAACACATTTTTCTGATATGGTTACCGGCAAATGCTTGTCAAATGATGATAAAAGGACATGTGATGTCATAGCTAACGGATAATTTTTAAAATTTAACTGATAACTGATTTTGTTTTTTATATCGTCTTTGGATATTTTAACCTCCGGCAGTTCCAAGTGCGGATCTTTGATGGTGTCAAAATGCCCGGGAAGATGTTTTATGCATGGGCAAATTCCGTTTTTTAAATAAGTATCCGCTATCAATTTTGCGCGTTTAACTATACGGATTTCGTCAGAACCGAAACAACGTCCGGAGAGAACTGTATTTGGCATAGCAGAATTTTTATCTATCACCGGCGCATAATTGACATTTATTCCTACTGTTAACATATCGTCTGCAATTAGTGTCGCATGCATTTGAGAAAACTTTAGTGGCTTTTTCCCTAAAATTTCTGCTGAAACATAAAAATGATTATAAACTTTACCGAGTCTTGAGACACGTCCGCCTTCTTCATCAATTCCGATTAAAACATCATCCCGATTGATAACATTTTTTATCTCATCTGTTAAAGATTTTATTTGTTTTTTGTTTTGCAGATTACGCGAAAACAACGTCACGCCGAGCGGATTACAGGTGGAGAATAGTTTTTTCTCATCTTCGGTTAACCTCAATCCCTGACAGGATAATATTGCCGCTAAAATCGGTTTTGACATTTTCTTCCTAATTTTGTTTGATTATGCTGCTGATTTGGTTTTGCTTTAGTTTTTTGCTAAGTTCTTCGGCTTGCAAACGAGCTTTGAAAGCACCGATTTTCAAGCGATAGAGTTTATTGCCGTTTGCCGCCGTAATTTCTTCAATTTCATGAGGATAGTTATTTAAGAACGTATGCTTTGCCACTAACTGAGCTAACAACGTTTCAACAGATTTACGGCTTGACGAGGCAATTATTTGAGCATACCAAGTTCCTTTCACGGCTTTACCGGCTGTTTGAATTTTTATTTTTTGCGGCGCTTCAGGTTTGGCTGTTTTAGTTTGCTCTTGACTTGTCCCCGGTGTAACGGTCTTTTGAACTTTTACATCAATTTCTTTGATTTTTTGAGGAATGATGATTTTTTCGCTACTATTGGTTTTAACAGAAGTCAGCTCAGAATCGGCAAGCTTTACATTTTCAACATTGTCTTCCGGAATTTTATCATCATAATGTTTTAAGCTACCTTCTTCTTCGATACTCTCAACCAATGTATCCATATTTTCCGGTGTAGGAATCGTATTTTCCACAATCAATTTAGGGGCTTCGGGAACGGGGATAAGATTAACTTCTTTTTCTTCTTTCGGCAAATTATCTATGATGTGATATATTTCGCGATTTTGGTTATCAATTTCCATTCCTCCCGGTTCATTAGGCTGCACTTTTGCTTGAATCAGCGGACGACGAATCACGGGAATTACCTTTTTTTGATTAAGATTATCTGCCGGCCCTAAAAACAGCCAGCCGACAATTCCACCTACGACAATTCCGGCTAATATACCTAAGAATCCGTTTTTTGCATGACGGATTTCGTCTTGGCGGTTTTCAATATTCTGAATGTTTTGATCGGCAACACGTTGATGAAAATCTTTCATATCGTTGTCTTCGTTGGTATTGAAACCATACAACATTTAGCTTATCCCCTTATTTATTTGTCATTTAAAATGATTATAACCTGAAATATCTTTACAATCATTTAATACAATATCGGTTAAAGTCTGGTTAGCAAAATTTTTAATTAGGTAAAGAAGATGAAAATTGCCACATATAATATAAACTCCATTAAAGCGCGTACCGGAAATTTTTTTTCATGGTTAAAAGAAACTCAGCCTGATCTTGTTTTTTTACAGGAAATTAAATGTGAAACAGAAAATTTTTTATATTTTGAGTGCGAAAGTCTGGGATATAAATGCGCTGTTTTAGGACAAAAAAGCTATAACGGGGTGGCCATTTTAAGCAAATATGATCTTCAGATTACAGCAACGAATCTACCGGAATTTCAAGATGATCCGGCTTCCCGTTATATAGAAATTCTGGTTCAAAACGGCAAAGAAAAATTTTATGCCGCCTCTATTTACGCACCAAACGGTTGTTCAGCCGATAAAACCGTTCAACAAGAAAAACTTGCTTATAAACTAAAGTGGTTTGATAAATTTTATCATCGGGCGACCGAGCTTCTTTATAGCGGATATCCGGTTATTTTTGGCGGTGATTTTAATGTTATGATGCAGGATATTGATGTTTACGATGAAAACCGTTTTAAGCATAGCCCTTTATATATCAAGGAAGTTCAAGATAAAATCCGGACTTTAATGTTTGCCGGATTTCATGATACTTTCAGAACCCTTTATCCTGAAAAAGAGGGATATACCTTTTGGGATTACACCGGTAACGCTTTTGTAACTAATTCGGGTTTAAGAATAGATTATCTATTTATCAGTGCCTGCTTTGCACTCAGACTTAAAAATTGTTTTGTTGATAAGTCTTTGCGTATGGCAGACAAACCTTCTGACCACACGGCTTTAATAGCAGAATTTGAGGATTAAATGTTTAGGATTGTATTGATTTTATTTTTGATTATCGCGGGATTTCCTTTTGGAGCCTTTGCTTATGAATTTAATAAAATAGATACTTTTTTTAACCTTTTAGAGCAGAATTATACCGTTAAAACAGATTTAAAAAGCCTTGTTGTTAAAGGCTGTGCCGGTTTATCCAAATTTGATGATAACTTGAAGCTTTACGCCAGCGACTCGAAAGCCTTTTTATATAGAAAACAAAATTTAATCGCAACCTTTGATTTTCCGCAAAATGAGAATCTTGAACAATGGAAATATCTTTTATGTGATATTTATTCCACCGCAGCCAAATATTCTTCCAATTTATCACAAAACGGTTCCGAGTTTGAAAATGATATTTTAAATCTTATGGCACACCACCTTGACAAGTATTCAAGACTTGATGTTTCTGCCTCCCCTACTCCGGTTTTAAACACTTCTGTTCAAAATAATATTTTATATGTCCGCTCACAAAACTTTTATGACGGGTTTACTGATGATTTGAAAAAATTAATTTATACAAATCCGGATATTGAAGGTTTGATTTTAGATTTGCGCGATAACCACGGCGGCAGCTTTAATGAAGCGCTTAAAACAGCTGATTTATTTTTGGATGGCGCGCTGATTACTTATCGTATCGAAAAAAATACTCAAAGGCAAAAATTTTACACCGCAGATAAAGGTGATATCTTAACAAACAAACCTATTGTGATTTTAACCAGCGAACATACGGCGTCGGCTGCCGAGATTGTTGTTGCCGCTTTAAGCGAGCAAAGCCGTGCCACTTTAATCGGCACCAAGACTTATGGCAAAGGCAGCATTCAAAAAGTTCATAATTTTGCTAAAGAAACATTATATTTGACCAGTGGCTACTTTTATTCTCCATCAGGAAAGACTATAAATGAAAGCGGAATTTTTCCGCAAATTTGCACAGGAATTAACCACGGGTGCAATTTTTCCGATCAAACAAACCCCAAGAAGGATATTTTGACGGCAATTAATTTTATAAAAAAGAATTTAGGTTAAAAATTATATTGACATTACAGATAATGCTTGTATAGTGCGTGTAAAGTTTTTTGTGTTTAACCTTGAATTTATAAGAGTAAAATAATGGCAAAAGCAGTTAAAGTAAAAGTTAAGATGGAAAGCACGGCTAATACGGGCACTTTTTTTCTTGCTGAAAAGAATCCGAGGACTCATCCTGAGAAATTGGTTATGAAAAAATATGACAAGAAGTCTAAAAAGCATGAAGAATTTGTTGAAAAGAAATTAAAGTAATTCTTCTTATTCTTGATCTTAGAAAGAACCCGCGCAGTTTGCGTGGGTTTTTGTTGTATCTCGAAAACCACCGGCTAGGCCGGTGGTTCAAAAGAGCTTATAGCTATGGTTTTGACATCAAAACTCCTTGAAGTTATAATAAAGTGTCTGGCAGACGCTTTATTAAACTTCAAAGGAGGTCATTATGGTAAATGACGTAAAAAGTATAGCACACACGAGTTGGAATTGTAAATATCATATTGTGTTTGCGCCGAAATATCGCCGCAAAGTATTTTATGGCGGTAAACGTTTAGAAATAGTTCAAATATTA
>JAGASU010000116.1 GCA_017621635.1 Alphaproteobacteria bacterium
CAAAAAACATTGGTGTATAAACAAAAGTTTATTGTCGCCTCAGAGATTTTTTAGGATTAGATTTAATCAGATTTATTTGAGGGGTTATATATGCCGGAACTTCCAGAAGTTGAAACAATTAAAGAAGCTATCAGACAAACCGTTTCGGGTGCCATTGTCGAATCGGTTGAAGTTTATAATCGCCGACTCCGCCAAGAGATTCCGCCAAACTTGGAAAATATTGCCGTTCAAACCCATATTTTAAACATTTACCGGCGTACAAAATATATCGTTATTGATTTAGATAACGGGTACAGTCTTATTTTGCATTTGGGGATGAGCGGAAGAATCAAAATCCTCTCCGAACTGCCGTTGAGTTTAGAAAAGCATGATCACGTTGTCCTTAAGACCTCCAAAGGTGTCGTTATTTATAATGATGCAAGAAGATTTGGACTTTTGACTTATTGTTTAACTAATAAGCTTGAACAGAATCCGCTCTTTGCAGATTTAGGATTTGACCCTTTTGATGATAAAGCAACCGGCGAGTACCTTTTCAAAACTTTTAAGAATAAAAAAACTTATATCAAGCTTGCACTTCTTGATCAGCATATTCTTGCCGGAATCGGAAATATATATGCTTCGGAGGCTTTATATGAAGCAGGGATATCACCGCTTCGGGTATGTTCGACTCTTACTTTAAAAGAATGCTCCCGCTTACTTGAAGCGATTAGATTCATCCTTAAAAAGGCTATTGCCGCAGGCGGGTCGACTCTGCGGGATTACAAAAAGCCCGACGGCAGCCTCGGGTATTTTCAAAACCAGCATTGTGTTTATGACAAAGAGGGCAAACGGTGTCCTAACTGCACTTGCGATTTAGCGAAAACCGGCGGCATTAAAAAAGTTGTTTTAGGCGGCCGCTCCAGTTTTTATTGTGATCATTTACAAAAATAGGAAAATGCCATGAAAAAAATTTATGCGTTGTTTTTATGTTTCTTTTTTATTTTTCAAACCAACGCCGTCTTTAGCGCTCAGTTTATAGAAGGGTTTGAAGATATACCGCTTCTTTCGGGACTCAGACAATCACCTGAAGGAACTTTGACTTTCGGCAACGAAGAAGCCGGTTATACTGAAACTACGTTAATCGCAAAGAAGGCTTTAACGTTTGACAAGATTAAAAAGTTTTATACCGAAGCGCTTGCACAAATGGGCTGGACTCGCCTTTCTTCCGACGAAACGACATTTTCTTTTTTGCGGGAAAATGACATTTTGGAAATATCCCAACTGCAGAAAAGACCTCTGAAAATCACCATCAGTTTGAAAAGTAAAAATTAATTTATTTTTTTTGAAAAAATTTGTTGACTATCAAAGATTATAGAGTATAAGTATTTCAGAATTTTATTTGTGTTTAACTAAATTTTAAGACAGGATAATGAAATGGCCAACCATAAATCGGCAAAAACAAGAATAAACAGAAACAACAAAAGAAGCATTATTAACGGCGCTCGCAGAAGCAGAGTAAGGACTTTTGTAAAGAAAGTTATTGCTGCTGTTTTGGCCAGCGATAAAGAAGCTGCTGCAGCAGCTTTGAAAGTAGCTGAAAGCGAAATGATGAGAGCTGCCCAGAAAGGCGTTTTCCACAAAAACAAAGCTGCTCGCACAATCTCACGCCTGAGCCAAAAAGTTAAAGCTCTTTAGTTTTTATTTATTGAAATACAGGAACGCAGACACCTTGTTCCAAGAAGATGGTGTTTGCGTTTTTTTGTTTATTTTCATACATTTATTCCGAATCGTTTTAAAAACCCTGTCAAGGAATTTTATTTAAATATTGTTAAAAAATGTGTTTGTTTTTTTCTTTTTTGTTGTTAAGGTCGTTTTTGTTAAGAGATAAAAATTTTAGTTCAAAAAGCTAAGTAGAGAAAAGATTTTAAAAGGCATTTTTTTAAGGACTTTAAACGAAGCTTTCTAACATTTTTACCGCACAGTATAAGACATTTATATGGTTAGAAGTTTAGTGGGCGATTTTTTATCTTTAACAGAGCGATTTTTATCAGGATTAAATATCGTTATTATTTTGAAGTATAACTCTGTTTGATATGAAAAGGCATTTATTGTAATTTGGGAACTTATAATGAAAGTCTGTTTAATAAAAACAAAAAGCTATAAATTTATGTAAAAATATCTGAAGTGGGAGATAGATATGGCCGAAGAAGCATTAGTAAGCGAAGAAAGAACTGTTGACACACAATGGGGAGTGATCTGCAGCCAATTAAAAACAGAATTTGGCGCGACCGCTTTTGACAGTTGGCTCAAGCCGCTTACAGTCGGAGATTTTAACAACGGTGTTATGAATATTTGCGCACCGACAGCTTTTATGAAGAATTGGGTAGTAACACATTACGCAGATCGGATTAACAAGATTTGGGAACAACAAAATCCGAGTGTTAAAAAGATTAATTTTATCGTTCAAAATGGTTTAAGCGACAGACGCAGTGTTGATACCTCTTTACTTAAAAAGATTTCATCAACACCAACACCACAGAATATTTACGGTTGCAGTATTAACAGCAGCTCTTTCGGTTTGGTTGCCGGAGCCAGCCTTGCAAATGATACGACAAGAAACACAACAAATGCAAATTCTCCGTTAAATCCAAATTATACATTTGAAAATTTTGTTGTCGGTAAGACAAATGAGTTTGCTTATGCCGCAGCAAGAAAGGTAGCAGAATCCAAAAACGTTTCGTTTAACCCGCTGTTTTTGTATTCCAGCGTCGGTTTGGGCAAGACCCACTTAATGCATTCCATTATCTGGCATATTAAAAAGAACGATCCGAACCGCAATGTTATTTATTTAACAGCCGAACAATTTGTTTATAAATTCGTTAAGGCGTTACGCTATAAAGATACCGCAGCTTTTAAAGAACAGTTCCGTTCGGTTGATGTTTTAATGGTCGATGATTTTCAGTTTATGGGCAACAAAGGCACGACTCAGGAAGAATTTTTCCATACCTTCAGTTCCTTGGTTGAAGAAGGCAAGCAAGTTATAATTTCTGCCGACAAATCTCCGACAGATCTGGAAGGAATCGAAGAACGTCTTAAGTCTCGTTTGGTTGGCGGTTTAGTAGTTGATATTATGCCGACGGACTTTGATTTAAGAATGAGTATTTTACAGAAAAAAGCAGAACTGATGGGGATTGAATTACCGGCAAAAGTTGCTGAATTTTTAGCTCAGAAAATTACCGCAAATGTTCGCGAACTCGAGGGTTCTCTGAAAAGAATCGCCGCTCACTCTCAGCTTCTTTCCGGTAAAGAGATTACTTTGGATATGACACAAGATGTCTTAAAAGATATGCTTCGCTCCATTGACCGCAAGACAACGATTGATGAAATTCAAAAGAAAGTTGCCGAACACTTTAATATTTCAGTTAAAGAGCTTCAGTCTTCCCGCAGAGCCAGAACCGTTGCCAGACCGCGTCAGGTTGCAATGTATCTTGCAAAACAGTTGACCTCACGTTCTTTACCCGAAATCGGACGCAAGTTTGATCGCGATCATACAACGGTTATGCATGCGGTTAGAAAAGTTGAAGAATTGATTATTGAGGATCAGACTTTGGCTGAGAATATTGAGATCTTAAGAAGGACTCTTGAAAACTAACGTTTTCGTATAAAAAAATTGTTGACGACTTGTTTTTTGACTTCTGCTTTTATTGATTTGTGATAAAGTGTAGGAAGATAAAAACAAGTCTTTTTTTGGGATAAAAATAATGAAATTTACAATTGAACGCGCACATTTTTTAAAGACTCTCAGCCATGTTCAGAGCATTGTTGAGAAAAGGAATACCATACCGGTATTGTCAAACGTCAGAATCGAAGCCAAAGGCAACAGCATTAATTTCAAAGCAACCGATATGGATATTGAAATTACGGAAATTGTTGAAGCTAATGTTTTTGAAGAAGGCGCAACAACAGCTCCAGCTCACATGCTTTATGACATTGTCAGAAAACTTTCTGATGGTTCTGATGTTGAAATCAGCTACCCTGATGACAAGGGAGCTTTGAGTATTGCTTCCGGACGATCCAAGTTTTCCCTTTCAACCATCGGGGTTGAAGATTTTCCGATTATTTCAGGAGATGATTTACCGATTAATTTTGAAATCAGCAAAGACGAATTGAAGACTTTGATTGATCGCACGCAGTTTTCTGCTTCGGTTGAAGAAGCTCGTTATTATTTGAACGGTTTATATGTTCATGCCAAGACCGAAGGCGATACAAATGTTTTGCGTGTTGTTGCAACTGACGGTCACCGTTTGGCTTGTGCCGAATCGCCTTTGCCAGCTGGGGCCGAGAAACTTGAAGGGGTTATTATTCCGAGAAAATCCGTTTTAGAGATCAGAAAACTTTTGGATGACGCTTCCATAGACAATGTTTCTATGGCTTTGTCAGAAAACAAAGTCCGCATTTCTTTTGAAGACATTACTTTGACCTCTAAATTAATTGACGGTACATTTCCGGATTATGAAAGAGTTATTCCGACAGATAACGATAAAATTTTAGAAGTTAATGTTAAAGAGTTAGCGGCAGCCGTTGACCGTGTTTCGGTTGTGACGGAAAGAAGCCGCGGTATTCGTTTGATTACGGATACAAATCATGTTACAATTGCCGCTTCTAATGCCGAATTAGGCAATGCGACGGAAGAACTGGAAGCAAAATATGATAAAGAGACGATTGATACAGGGTATAACTTCCGTTACCTTTTGGATATTTTAGCACAAATCAAAGGCGAAGAAGTCCGTTTCAGTTTATCAGGCAGTGCGGCCGCAACTGTTATCAATGATACGTCTGATAACAGCGCCATTTATGTTTTGATGCCGATGAGAATCTAAGTGTCAGCTGTTGCGTGTTTTAATAGTGATTTCGATGAAGCTAAGGTTAGGTCTGCCGTCAAGCGCCTGACCTTAGTTAATTTTCGTAATTATAAATATTTACGTTTGAATTTAGACAAACCTTTTATCATCTTAAGCGGAGAAAACGGTAGCGGCAAAACAAATATTTTGGAAGCCATTTCATTTTTATCGCAAGGAAGAGGCCTCAGGGGTGCCAAATTATCCGAAATTAAAACGTTTGATTTTTTAGCTTCCAGTTTGCCTGCCCCGACTTTCATCAACAATAATGGTTGGGCTGTTTCTGCGGAAATTGAAAAACTTGATGAAACCTTTTCAATCGGCACGGCGGTTGAAAGTGTTGTCAAAGAAGTTAGTTTTAATGAAACAAAAGAAGTTGAGCGGCGAATCGTTCAAGTTAACAACCAAAAACTCCCTTCTCAAAATGAGTTAGGCAATTATCTTACCCTTATTTGGATCACCCCGCAAATGGACAGATTGTTTTTAGGCGGGGCGCAACATCGGCGGAGTTTTCTTGATCGAATCGTATATGCGTTTGATGTTGAACACGCCAAGAGGTTAACTTCTTTTGACAATTTGTATCGTCAATGGTTGCAGATTTTAAAAAGCGGCAACATTAACAACAACTGGCTTTTATCAATTGAAGAACAAATTGCCGGCTTAGGCGTAGCCATTGCTGCTGCTCGTTTGGAACAAACAGAAAAACTAAATGCTTTTATGGAAAAGAATCCGGACGATATGTTTCCTGATGCCATTTTAGAACTTGACGGCACGATTGAACAAATGCTTAATGAAAAACCGGCTGTTTATGTGGAGGATTTTTACCGCGAATCGTTGTTTAACCAGCGGCGGAGCGTTCTTTATAATGACACCGGTGCGGGAATTAACAAAACAGATTTAAAAGCCGTTTATAAGAAAAAGAACGTGCCGGCTAACTTGTGTTCAACCGGAGAGCAAAAAGCTTTACTCTTAAGCATTATGCTTTCAGAAGCAAGATGTTTATCTCTCAACCGCGGTGTTCCGCCGATTTTACTTTTAGATGAGATTGCCGCTCACTTAGATGACTTTAAGCGTGACGCATTGCTTTTTAAGATTAATGAGCTGCAAACACAGAGCTTTTTGACTACGACAAATTTATTTGAATTTATGAATATAAAAGAATCGGCGCAGTTTTTTGAGATTAAAGATAATCAGGTTAGAGAAGTTCCTGTTTTCGGTTAGCACGTTTTTATTTCCTAGGTGTTATTGAGATTTAGCACCTTTTAAGACAAAAAACTTGCATTTGTCAAAATTTTGTGTTATATACGATGTCAGTGAAATAAAAATTGTGTTTAATATAAAATTTATTATTATGAGAACAGAAGAAAATATGAGAACTGTCGCTCTAACCAGCGAAGAATTAGAGCTTTTGTATAAAAAGGCAGCAGATGGCAAAATTTGCTATGCTGAGAAGATTACGATGATTCAGGCAGACCCAAGGGGGGCTTTCAGCTTCTATTATGAAGAACAATCAGAGCTTTTGAATAAAAGAGCGTGGGAAGAATGTCGTGAACTTGACCTCATTAGCTTGCAAAAGATGCTTGAATCTGAGGCTATGTACAGCTTTTTTGGCAGTGATTGTCTGTTTGCTTTAGACACCGTCAAGAGTATGTTTGAGCATACCAAAGATGAGGACAAGGTCAAGACTTTTGACCTTCCAAATTGCAAAGACATCGTTGATGTGTGCTACATAAAACAGGGTCTTTGGGACTAAGAAAGAAACAAAATACCGCCGATTTATTTCGGCGGTATTTTGTTGTTTGTGGTTAAACAGTGTTAAAACTGCTCGAATTCGTGTTTTAAATCACGGTCAAACATTGAGCGAATCGTTTGTTTGACATCGGCGCCTTCGTAAACGGCTTTGTACAGCGCCTGACAAATCGGCATATTGATATTTTCTTTATCGGCGATATTTTTTACCGCCTTTAAGGTGTAATACCCCTCAGCAAGCTTGCCGAAGTTTTCGCCCTTGGCAAACAACTCGCCAAACATCCGGTTATGGCTGTGTTTTG
The DNA here is from genome assembly GCA_017621635.1 of Alphaproteobacteria bacterium. Taxonomy (GTDB): domain Bacteria; phylum Pseudomonadota; class Alphaproteobacteria; order RF32; family CAG-239; genus CAG-267. The sequence continues at coordinate 6,929 of JAGASU010000116.1, forward strand.
AGAAAAGGGTTGCCTCATAATCACCAAGATGTGATAAGCCGTAAGCGGTCATCGGATTGCCGCCAAAGTGTTTGATAAACCGCCCGACTTCTACCGGTGCGCGCGCCATCAACGCACCTTTTAAGCCATACCATTCAAGACCGTCCAAAATACCGGCGGCAATGCCCACCACGTTTTTTAAGGCCGCACCGATTTGGTTACCGATAAAATCAGCGCCGTAATAGAATCGAATTAAATCACTTTGCAGCGTTTTAATCACTTTGTCTTTTATTTCTTCCTCATCGCTGTCTATCACCGCGCAAGAAGGAACGTTTTTCATATAATCCTGAACATGGCCGGGGCCACCTAAGGTTGCAATATGAATCGGCTGTTTGATTTCTTCACGCATAACCGTGCTTAGCAGCTTTGCATCAGGTTCTTCAAGCCCTTTCATCGCCAAAAGAAAAGTTTTGCCGGCGACATTATATCCGTTTAATTCTTTGGCTAAAGAACGCAAGTGTTGGGAACCGATAGAAATAATGATTAAATCATTATCCAGCACATCTGCGATTTTTTCATATAAAAACATATTATCACTTAAAGTTAAATACGGATTTTTGCGTGTTGTTTTTAACTCTATAAAATCCGGAGAATCGGGGCGGCTATAAATTTTCACTTTATCCATTTTGCAATGATTTGCCGCATACCAAGCCAGGAATGTTCCCCAACGACCACTGCCGATTACAGAAATTTCAGACATATCAGACCTCTTTATCTAAATAGTACCATATTATGAGGATATATTTAAGCTTAAAACGCTTTGTTGGCAAACCAAGTTTGCAAGAAATTAACAGGGAACGAAAGAAAAAAAGATTCAGAGCTTCTTTTTGGCGTGTTGGCGCCCGATGATAGCGTTAATATAATCAAATTTCACAAAAGACTTATACGCATAATCCAGACTTTGCTTTTCATAGCTGTAAAAGACTTTATTTGCCAGACCTTTAATTGCGTCGTCAATTTGTTTAAACGCTTCGTTATAATCTTTATTGAAATTATTTTTGGCTTTTTTTTGTACGACGTCATGATACGCGGCAATTACTTTAGCGGTTTCGTCTGCAGAATTGGCATACCCTTTTTTTTCAAACTCGTGCATTATTTGCGCCGTCGTCTGATAAAAACATTTGTTAGTCAAAATACTTTTTTGCGCTTCATTTTTGCTATCTATAATCATGGCAAGAACGTAAACCTCCAAAATATATGCTATTTATAACATAGAAATTTTATTTTTCAAGAGATTTTACTTATCACATTTGGCGATATTATTAACAAAGCTCAAATTATATGATGTTTCAGAGCCTAAACTGACAATTAAATTCAAGCATTTATTTTTGCTTAAAAAAAGATTGACTTCTTAACAGATTGCTTTTATAAGGGGTGCTGTAACCGAGAGGCTGTTTTAGACAAGCCTTTAAATAATAACTAATTAACCGGAGATTTTAATTATGAAAAGAACTTATCAACCGAGTAAACTCGTCAGAGCCCGCCGCCATGGTTTTCGGACTCGTATGGCAACCGCCGGCGGCCGCAAGGTTTTAGCCGCCCGTCGTGCAAGAGGTCGTAAAAGACTTTCAGCTTAAGCTTTTAAGCTATGACAAAAATACTTACTTTTAAGAAAAGAAAAGATTTTTTAAGAGTCGCCCAAGGGGCTTATGTTGCTACACGCAATATGGTTCTGCAGGCGGCTCCCAGTTTATTGAAAACTGATAATATTATGGTGGGTTATACCGCCACAAAGAAAATCGGCAATGCCGTTACCCGCAATAAAAGCAAGAGGCGTCTCAGAGCCGTTGTGCGGGAAATTTTGATTAAATACGCCCTTGAGGGGATTGATTACGTTTTTATAGCCAGAAATTCAACGGCAGCGTGCGATTATAAAGAATTACGACAAGATACAGTGTATGCCCTGAAACGCATTAACAAGAACTTTCTACCTCAGGATGAAGTGCAGCCTGCTGCCAAATCGCATGATATTGCGGATGATGAAAATGCTTAATGTTTTATCTTCAGCCGTAAAGGTTGTTATTATCACAGCAATAAAAGTTTATAAAAAAGGCATTTCTCCTTTTTTACCGAATGCCTGCCGTTTTCACCCCACCTGTTCTGAGTATATGATTGAGGCGATTGAAATTCACGGGCTTATCAAAGGTATTTATCTCGGTATAAAAAGAATCTGCAGATGTCATCCTTGGGGCGGCTCCGGTGAAGATCCCGTCCCGTTAAAAAAAGAGGACAAATCCGATAAATTTAAATAAAGATACGGATTAAACTACCTTCATGCTTTACAATACATCTTTTATGTATTAGAAAGTTGAAGAATGTTCTGAGCTTAAAAGCGATTTAGGAGATGATTATAATATGAAAGATGAATTAAAATCTTTATCTTGGGCGATTTTATTGTCATTTGCGGCAATTTATTCGGTTAACTATTTTTTCGGCATCAATAAGCAAAGCATTGTACAAGAACAAATTGCCGAAACCGAGAAAACGGCAGCTCAGGCGCAAGCCGCAGTTATTGCCGAGGAGACTTCTATACAGAAGCTTAAAGACGCTAAAGAAGTTCTTTCGCAAGATAAACGACTTAATTTTAAAAATGATTCGATATCAGGCAGTATCCGTTTGAAAGGGGCGCGTTTTGATGATTTATATCTGACCAAATACAATGTTTCTCTTGATGACAACGTTTCTAAAGTCGAGTTGTTAAAACCCGCACAAACGGCTAATCATTATTTTGCTGATTTAGGTTGGCTTTCGCTTGATAAATCGCTCAACTTGCCGACTTCTGCCTCTGTATGGCAAAGTGAACAGGCTGCTTTGGAAGATGGAAAGCCCGTTATTTTAACTTGGAATAATGATGATGGATTAAAGATTGTTAGAAAAATTACTCTTGATAAAAATTATCTTTTTACGATACAGGATACTGTTGTTAATGATTCCGACCGTGAGATTGAGCTTTTCCCGTATGCGTTGATTAACCGTAATATTGAAGGTTATGTGGCGTCGCGTTCTGTTGTTCATGAAGGAATGAGTGCTGTCATTGACAACACATTAAAAGAATTTAAATTTAATGATTTAGATAAAAATGAAAGTGAAACATTTGACACCAAAGGCGGCTGGCTCGGTTTTTCTGACAGATACTGGTTTGTTTCTTTAGTTTTGGGCAATAAAGACAAAGCACAAGTTACCTTAAAAAATAATGGTGATGAAAATTATCAAATTGACTACCTCGGATCAAGAATGATTATTCCGGCGCATCAATCTGAAACTTATACCTATAATCTGTTTGCCGGCGCCAAAGAGATTAAATTATTGGACGCTTATACGAAGAAAAACGGTTTTTCCAAATTTGATTTAGCGGTTGATTTCGGGTGGTATTATTTCTTAACCAAGCCGTTCTTTTATATTTTAGACTTTCTATATGGCTTTTTGGGCAATATGGGATGGGCTATTTTGTTGTTTGCGGCGTTGCTTCGTTTGTGTATGTTTCCGATTGCAAATAAGTCTTATACCAATATGGCTAAGATGAAAGCTTTGCAACCTAAGCTTACCGACATTAGAAACAAATATGCTGATAACCCTCAGCTTATTCAAAAAGCGACACTTGACCTGTATAAAAAAGAGAAAGTGAATCCGGCGTCCGGCTGTTTGCCGATGTTAATCCAGATTCCGATTTTCTTCTCGCTTTACAAAGTTTTGAACATTTCAATCGAAATCAGGCACGCGCCGTTTATCGGGTGGATTAAAGATTTATCCGCTCCGGATCCGATGACTTTATCGCAAATGTTGCATATATATGTTCCGGGGTTTATTGATATCGGGTTATGGCCTATATTTATGGGCTTTACGATGTGGATGCAACAAAAGCTTAATCCGGCGCCGGTTAATAAAGATCAGGCAATGATGTTTGCTTTGATGCCTGTGTTCTTTACGTTTATGCTCGGTCATTTTGCTTCCGGTTTAGTTATTTACTGGACATTGAGCAACATTCTTTCGATTATCCAACAAAAGACCATTATGAAGAAAAACGGAGTAAACTAATGGAAGAAAGTATCAGCGAAGAAGCAAAACTGCGTTTGCAAAAGGGCAAAGAGCTTTTTAATAAAAAATGCGATTTTGTATTAAGCGTTGCACAGTTGAAGCAACTTCCCGCTGATGACAGAGAAGAGGTTGCTTTCGCCGGCCGCTCTAATGTCGGAAAATCGAGTTTAATTAACGCACTTTTCGGACAGAGAAAACTGGCTAAGACATCATCAACGCCCGGGAGAACCCAGCAGCTGAATTATTTTAATTTAGATGACAAGCTGTATTTAGTTGATCTGCCTGGTTATGGTTTTGCGAAAGCACCGAAAGACATTGTGAATAATTGGCAAAAGCTTATCAACACTTATCTGGTTGGCAGAGCGAACCTTAGACGTGTTTTTTTATTGATTGATTCAAGACACGGCATCAAAAAAATTGATGAAGAAATAATGGATATGCTGGATAAGGCTGCGGTTACTTACCAAATTGTTTTAACAAAAATTGACAAGATTAGTGCTAAAGAGCTGGATAATATTATCAACGCAACCAATGACATTATAAAAAAACATACGGCTGCTCATATTGTCGTTTTAAAAACCAGCTCGGAAAAAAATCTTTTTCTTGATGAGCTTAAGGCTGAAATTGCAGATTTACTTTAGGTTATCTCGGTTATACCACGGATGTTACCATCACGGACAATCTGGACAACATGAAGTTTTTTACGCATTTCCTGAATTGTTTTTTCTACATCTATATGCGGCTGCGTACGCATAATACGTTTTACAAACGCTTCATAGGCGGCTGTCGAGCTTTCAGCGTGGATTGTAGCCAAGCAGTTATCGTGACCGGATCCCATCAGTTCCCAAATTGCGGCAGCATTACTTGTGGAAATTTCTCCGCCGATGATAGCGTCCGGCGTAAAGCGAACAATTAAGTCAATCACTTTTGCATAGTCCATATTATTCGTTTGTTCGGTACGAGACAAAACAACGTGAACGTGGTTTGGCTGCGGAACGTTCAGTTCGCGCGTATCTTCCACCGTTATAACGCGTTTATGAATATCCAACAATTTTAACAAGTTATTTAATAGCGTCGTTTTACCGGTACCCGTACCACCGCTGACGAGAATATGATCCCCGCGACGCAAAGCTAACAATAAGCGTTCATAAGCGTCATGCGGATCTTTAATATTTTTTAGCGGATTGATTTCTTTTAGTTCTTTACCCTGTTCCAAACCGTAATCACCAAAGCCAAAAGCGACATCATCGGTATGCAGACGAATCGTGATGGCAATACCGCCTGCGGCTGCGTCATCTAAATCATATTCGATATTTTTACCGGCTATCCCTGTAAAACGATGTCCTCCGGGAATACGGGCATAAACAACCGGAGAACCGCTTATGGGGTCAAACTCTTGTTCGTTTAGATTGGCAATAATATGCAACAAGTTTGTCAGATATTCGCGGGATAATTTAGGATCTTTATAGTTTACCCATGGGAAAGCCCGTTTTCCTCTTAAACGAAGCCATATGTCTCCCGGATGGTTGATTGCAACCTCCTCAATGTTTTCCTGCTCATACCAATAGGCAAGCGGTCTTAAGACAGAACATAATACCTGATCTTCCAACTTTCCCATTGTTTTACTCCCTAAAATATCTTCATAATCATTGTTGTTCAGTTTAACATATTTGACTTTGTCAGTCAATATATTCTAAAAGTCCAAATCAATTTCTCCGTCGTCTTCCTCTTCTTCTGTGGGAACGGAAATACCTGAGCCATCCGCAGCCGGCGGCGGTATTGCGGCTCCCGTTCCCTGCTGTTGGTTATTGTTCGCTGGTGCGTTATTATTATTGTTTGCCGCATTATTGTTGCCTTGAACATTTGTTTGCCCCGTGTTTCCTTCTTCAACATTGCTTTCATCAATCAAAACATCTTTAACACGGTCATCCCGCAATCCGCCAACATTATTTTCGATATCTTTTGTTGTTCTTAACCACAGATCTGTCATCGGATAAATAATAATTCTGGTTCCGGCCGGAACAAATGTGACGGCTTGAATTTGCGACTTACTCTCCAAGACTTGCTCCATAATCTCATCCATTTTTTCCAAGAAGTTGGATCTTGCATCTGAAGCTGCTTGCTGTTTTGAATTTTCAACCTCACCGGTTGCATCTTCATTGGTGGCCATCATATATGCAATTGCCGAGGTTGCCATTGTTCCGAATATCGGCAAACTATATTTTTTTACTAACTGTTCATCAACGTAACCCAGCGCACCGCCGCCACGACCTTGGGCGTCACCGGTTTGCGCACTTTGAATTAGGAAAGATATACCATCAGGCCTGATTATCCTGTCCCAACTGATATCCATTTTAACACCGCCACTTGTGCCATCATAGCGGGTACTTTCTTCTGCTTCTTGTAAACCGCCTATAATACGGCTACCGGCCGGAATAATAACATTTCTTCCGGAATCACCATATATATTGCGCTCAACAATTGCCGTAACAGGGGCTTCTCCTAAAGATATTAAAGAACGCGCCAGCACAGCCGGTATCGGTTTATCAGCCGTAATCATATTGCTCATATCAACCCGCAAAGTTGAAACCGAACGACTTAATCCCCAATCATCCTGCCAACCGGTGTAAGATGCCGTATCTGTTGAATTTGATATAACTTTTCCGGCAAGAGAACGACGCCTGTTATCCTGCAATTGCTGTAATATTGCCGCCCGACGCGGATTATAACGTCCTCCGGGGCCTATACCGCCACCGACACCGACATTTGTCGGATTATTTCCCGTGTCCCACGGAGAAACAGTTGCTCCCCCGGCAATACTTTGCCACCATTTACTGCTAACACCTGTTTTCTTATCATTTGACGTTTCCTGTGATATATTATTTTCTTCTTCTGCTCCGATTACATTTCCTGCTGCATCTACGGGGGCTTTATTTATCACTGTGGTTGTTTCCGAGGGATTTTGTTCTTCGGATATATCTTCATTTTCATCAGGCGAGATATTTATACCGACAATTTGATGATCTTTCGGCTTTTCCTGCTGCTCCTCGGGTATATTTGCCTGCGGTTGTTCTTCCTCTATAACCGGCTGCTTTGTTTCTTCTTTTATTTTATGATAGTATTGCAATGGATTTGCTATAGCAATTACGTTGCCGTTTGTATCAAGAATTTCCCCATTTTCGTTTAACGAACCAACTTCTATATTTTTAGCATTAACAACTCTGCCATCCAGCTCTAAATAGCCGATTAGTTCATGTTTATCATTTAAGATATTATAATCTCTGTTTCCTCTGGCAATAAGATTTTGTTTTTTATCTAAAACAAAGCCTTGCGATGAAATACCTTTCATCTCCCCCATTATACTATATACACGGCCGTTTTGCGCGATGTAGCCGGAGGTTTTCCACTCATTGTCGTATACATATAAATCATAAAGAGCGTATCCTTTTTTATTATCTTTTGTTTCTACGCTGCCATCATATTTCACTGTTCCGATAATTTCTTTCGTGTCTGTAATAATTTTACCTTCCGGATTAACCCGTCCCAAATAAATATTTTGTTCATCGAATGCAACATTGTACTCAAACAAAACGCCGATAATTTCTCCTGTTTTGGAATATGCACTACCGTCTACACCGATATAACCGATATTTGTGCCGGCAGAATCTATTATATTTCCATAGAAATCCGTAAAACCGATAATATTATTGTTAAAATCCATTACTGTCGTGTTTGGAATAATTGAGCCGACAATTTCATTTTGAGCATTTCTTATCTTTTGGTGAATATCCTGACAGCCTAAATTTTGATTTTTATAATTCAATACCGTACCTAACGGTGTTTGTATACCGATTGTTTCACCGCTTTTACCGTTAACTGCTTGAGGAGATATAACATAGCCGATCACTTCTTCGGCTTCGTTCACCACTTGGTTATTGGCTAAAACCATTCCCAAATATGCTCCTTTGGTCGTTCTTGCGTCACCATTATCTGATACAACGCCTAAAAATTTACAAGACGAATCGACTATTGCGCCAAACGGAAGCGTTTTGCCATATATGGCCCCCATATTATCAACAACAAACTTTGAGGAGCTTACTTTTCCTATTATTTCATTTGCTCTTTTGACACTACCGTCATACATATTTGTTCCCAAATAATCACCATTAATACTAACACTGACAGCGTTTTCACCCATACGTGCCGAGTTGATCAGCGGTTTTTGGTTTAATGAGACGACACTTCCATCAGGAAGGACTTTAGCATATATTTCGTTTCTCAAATCGACGACTAAATTTGAAGGATTGAGGCTTCCGATACTTTCCCCCATAAAGTCTGTTACATATTCGCCTTTTATTGTTTTGCCTAATAAATTATTATTAGCATCTATTGCCAGCCCTGAAGCTGTTAATCTGGCTGTTTGCGGAGCAGACGAATTTCTGTCAAACCGTCCTGTACTTGTAATATTAGCTAAAACTTTGCCATCCGGCGCATAAACTTCAGAGAATTTATAATTTCTGCCCCACAATTCATTTGTTTCGTCAAAAATATAACCATACGGGGATATTTTATAGTCTTTGTTTTTATAATTCAGCACTGAACTGACACCATTAATTCCGATAAAACTGTTTGAATTATCAAAATTTAAGCGAATCCCCGATTGCAAGCCTATTTCTTTTTGCTTACGGTCAAACGCCCTGTCTTTTTGCATATAGCCTATTTCTATACCGTCTAAGGATACAACCGCTCCATTAACAGCGGCATTAGCATTTAATTCCCCTAAATAATCATAAACCGGCCCTTTGCTGTTTATCAGCCCTATAACTTGGCCTTTGTCATTAATGATGTTACCCGATGCGCCTATTTTCCCGACAATTTTCCGTCCTTTGGCCACAACTCCTTCAGGTAAAACGTATCCCAAAAATTTTCCGGTCAGATCATTAACCGTTGCTGCCATATTTACGCTAAAACCGATAACAGCCCCTTCTTTATTAATGACACGTCTGTCAAACGTTGTCAGAGCAACACTTTCCCCTTTATCAATAACTTCACCATTATAGCTGATTACCCCGAGATAACTCCCGTCAAAATTAAAAGCATAACCGTTTTCAACCGTATGTCCGACGGCATCGCCATCCGCATTATAGGCAAAACCATTGGCTCGTATTGTACCGATAGCGTTCTTCTTTAAATCAACAACTTTTCCGTCAGGTCCGATACTTCCTAAAAATTTGCCTAGTGACGAAACAATCATTTTAGAAGAAATAAGCTTTCCGGCAAGGGTACTTTTTCTATCCGTCTTAGCTGTAGCATACACATAACCTGACGCGTCTACAAAACCGACAGCTTCTCCTGAAAGGTTATAGAAGCGCCCATCTCCGGAAACCCGACCGATAATCTCTCCTTTATCATTATAAGCCAGCCCCGGTGAGACAACTGCACCGATAACATCGTAATTATTATTGACGATCAGTCCTGTCGGCAAAACCTTACCGATCAAACTGTCATTAACACCCGTTACCGAACCATCATTATTCACTTTTCCCAAAATATCGTTATTAATTGAAACAGCTATTCCTTGCGGGATAATTCCGCCGATCAGTTCTTTTTTCTCATTTAAGATAAGACCATCAGCGGTTATATTACCAATCAGTTCATTTTCAAAATTAATTACAGATCCGTCGGGAATAACTTTTCCTATCAAACTACCATTAAAATCCAAAGCACTGATATCCGCAGCCTTGGCCTGACCACAAAAGACAAATGCAATCCACAGAGCTAAAATCAATTGGTTTATTTTTAAGCTTTTAATATGCAAATCAGTTCCTCCGATTTTGAGCGACTTCATCTAAGACATATCCGGAAACTTTATTTTTAGAGTTTACAAATGAGCCGTTGCTACGCAGATAGCCTATTTTTGCGTTTGTCGGGCTTAATACGCTGCCGTCAGGAGCCAGACGTCCTAAAAACTTTCCGTCATTACCCAGTATATTAGCACCGATTTTATAAGCGTGTCCCATAATTTTTCCATTGTTATCTACAACTAAATTAGCTGAAATCACTTTTCCGATCGCTGATAACTCATTATTGAGCACTTTTCCCTCTGCATTAACATATCCGACAAATTTGTCTTCTTTGTTTATGACAATATCCATATCGGCAATTTCACCTATCAGTATCCCTTTGTCATCCACCGCCTGACCTGATCCTAAAATTTTTCCTATACGCGTGTTCTCCGGTGATATTATACTGCCGTCAGCAGATACCTGCCCGATTACCTGTCCGGAATAGTTTAACACGACACCTTTTTTTATCAGGCTATAATTTTTATTTGATGTCCCTCCCGGCAAAATTGTAGTCACGACATTATTTTCCAAATCTATAACATCGCCAAGAGCGTTCAGATAACCTTGCGTATTGCCTAAAACATCAACAATCAAATCTTCGCTTACAACTTCGCCTACAATTTGTTTGTTAACATCTAAAACATGCCCGTCTGAGCTGACAAGACCATTAATATTGCCATCAGCGTCAATAACTTTGCCGGTTTTGCTGACATAGCCCAAATATGAACCGTCATAGCCTATTCCTACACCGGTTTTGACAACTCCTCCTTTGTATTTGCCATCAGCGTCAAACATCCGTCCTTTAGCGTCAATATGTCCTAAAACCTCACCGCTGATACTTATAACATCGGCATTGTCGTTAACAAAGCCAACCGGATCTCCATAAAAATCCACAACATTTCCTTTTTTAAGAAAACTTCCGGTTTTTTTAGCATAAAAAGCCCGTCCATCTGCATTTATCTTATCAACGACAATACCTTTTTTATTATAGACATATCCATCGGCAAACAAATGCCCGACAACTTTACCATTTGCATCAATAACAATATTTTTCTCAGGAAGAATGATTCCTTGTACGCGTTTTTTAGGATCGACCAACAGACTGTTAAACAAAATTTCCGTATTCGGAATAACAGCATTGCTATCATAACCGGATTGCGACATTGTATTGATATAATTTCCTTCTTTGTCAAATGCCTGTGTTTTATCCATTACCTGACCGATAATAAACCCGTCACGGTTTAAAACTTCGCCATCAAGATTTGCACAGCCCACCGGTGTTGTGCCGGATTTAATTATACCGTCCGGACCGAGAACCCCCATCGTGTCTCCGTTATAATACAAAGCATAGCCCGGTTCATAAACTTTGCCTATAATTTTTCCTTCCCTATTGATAATTTCGCCGTCGGGGTTTGAACAGCCCACATATTCTCCGCTTTCGTTACGGACTACACCATTATAATCAGCTTTACCGATTATATTACATTTATTATCCCGAACGAGACCAATCCGTACGACGGCTCCCACTATTGTCCCTTCTTTATCCACAATACTTCTATCAAAAAGCATTCTATATCCGGTATCTTTGCCATCTTTAATTACTCGGGCATCTCTATCAACGAATCCGTATTGTTTGCACCCCCAACCAACGGCCATACCGCCAATAACCGCCTTACCGATCACTGCGTCATTTTCGGTGGCTTTAATAAGACCATCAGGCAAAACTTTACCGATAATTTCTTCTTTTACGTTTATAACTTCACCTTTATTATTAACAATGCCTAGGCTGTATCCGTTCGGTGAAACGGCAATTAAATCTTTTTTGATAACGGCACCTATTCTTACGCCCCGAGACGTTATGACATTACCATTTTCATCAAGCAAACCGATTACCACACCATCGGCATTATAAACTTTTCCATCTTTGCCCACATATCCGATGACGTTGCCGTTGGCATCCATAACTAAATTTGAATATTCACCAACCTTACCGACCACTTTGCCATTTTCATCTATGGTAAATTCTGTATTTTCTCCGACATGACCGATAATATTGCCGTTTTCGTCAACAATACTTCCGTCTTCAAGTATCGTTCCTATTACATTCCCATTCAGATCCCGAGGAATTCCGTTTTCATCAACATAACCTATGATATTGCCATCTTTATCCAAAATAGCTTTTCTGTTTATCACACGCAATTTTCCGGCATCTTTAGAGGCTAGGCGGCCGGTTATTTCTCCGGTAGCGGCATAAACCGTACCATCTTTATCGACAACACCGATGACTTCCCCATTTTTGCCGATTACTCGTCCGTTTTCATCAACATAACCGATAATATTGCCGTTTTCATCGACAACGACTCTGGCATAATCTCCGGCCTTACCGATAATATTGCCATTAACATCATGAATTGTTCCGTCTTCTCCGACGTAACCGATGACATTCCCTTCAAAATCACGCACGGTTCCGTCATCATCTATATATCCGATGACATTACCATTTTCATCATAGGCCAACCGTTTGCTGACATCAGCTTTGCCCAATATCTCGCCACTGACACCGATTACATTACCTTGTTCATCAACAAAACCTATCAATTCCCCGTTTTCTTTATAGACTTTTCCATCTTTATCAATATAACCGATAACGTTACCGTTTTCATCAACCGCCAGATCAATAAACTCCTCTCCGGCTTTGCCGATGATATTACCTTCTTTATCGACAATATTTCCGTCTTTATCGACTTGCCCGATTAAATTGCCGCTAAAATCATACACATTGCCGTTTTCATCAACATAGCCTATGACATTACCGTCTTTATCATAAGCCAGACGTCCTGTTTTCCCGACTGAACCAATAATTTCACCGGTATTTTTTATAACATTACCATTTTCATCAACAAAACCAATCACATTACCGTTAAAGTCTTTTACACTGCCATCTTCATCAACATAACCGATGACATTGCCGTTTTCGTCATAAACCAAATTCTTGGCGGCACCTACTTTTCCGATGATTTTACCATCTTTATCAACAATATTGCCGTTTTCATCGACTTTACCGATAATGTTACCGTTTTGGTCTATGACATTGCCGTTTTCATCGACATAACCGATGACATTGCCGTCTTTATCGTAGGCCAGTTTAACACTTTTACAGGCGGTACAGATTACTTCTCCGGCAGCTACGACATCACCTTTTTCATTAACATAGCCGATTAATTTATTTTTTTTGTCATAGGCAAAGTTATTTTCTTTCATTTCACCAATAACTTCATTGCCGCGATTACGCAGGATTTTTGAATTTTTATCCTGCTTACCGATAATATTATTTAAGACGGCCAAAACATTTCCCTTGGCATCAATTATGCCGATTATCTTTTCTTTATCCCCGCGAACATAGTTGTTGTCATCGGCATAGCCGATCACCTTATTATCACCGCGATTAACCACGTTATAAGGGCGTGATAATTTTCCGATTAAAATATTTTTTGTATTGGTGATATTGCCGTTTTTTTCTTTACCGATGATTTTATCATTAAAATCTTTGACAATATCTTTGTTGTCAAGATACCCCATGACTTTTCCGGTATTGTCCAGAGCAATCTTTTTACGTACGCAGGTTCTGCCGATTATCTCATCACCGGCTTTTATCACATTGCCATATTTATCAATAAAACCTACAATTTTGCGACCGCAGCCCAAAACACGATTATTTGAAGCAACATAGCCTAAAAACTTGCCGTTTTTATCAAGTGCTACTTTAGTAAATTCTCCGGCCCGACCGATAACTTTGCCTAATTTATCAACAATAGTTAAATCAGCAAGCATTTTGCCTATCAGATTTTCATCACAATCTTTGACTGTGTTATCTTTAGTCACATAACCGATAACATTATCTTCTTTATCATAAGCCAAACGTCTGAAATTGCCGGTACTACCAATAATCTCCTCGCTTGAAGCGATAATATTTCCGTCTTTATCAACGACACCAATTATTTTACCGGTACAATCGACCACCCGTTTTTTATCATCTATATAACCGATAAATACATCTTTATCGCCAAAAGCCAACTCTCTTAATTCGCCGACCGTACCGATTTTTTTCTTATTTTTATCAAAAATATTGCCGTCTTTATCTGCCGTGCCGATCATTGCACCGCCACAGGCTATAACTGTGTTGTCATTTTCCACATATCCCATAAATTTTTTATCATTATCAAGCGCTATATGCCGTGATATTCCGGCTTTACCGATAATTTTTCCATTTACACCGATAACATTACCATCTTTATCAACATAGCCGATCACTTTGCCATCTTTACCGATTACCCGACCATTTTCGTCAATAAAACCTATAACGTTGCCGTTTTTATCCAGTGCTACGGCAGCATATTCACCGGCCCTGCCTATTTTTTGACCGTTTTTATCAATTATTTCGCCTTTATCATTGACTTTTCCGATTAAATTTCCTTCAAAATCATACACATTACCATTTTCATCAACATAACCGATGACGTTGCCGTTTTCATCATAGGCCAGACGCCTTTGATCTGTTCCCGAGGAAGCGTCATCCAGACTGATAATATTGCCATTTTCATCGACATAGCCTATTTGGCGCCCGTTTTCATCAAAAACCCGTCCTTCATCATCTATATAACCGATGACGTTACCATCTTTATCTAATGCCAAGCGCTGGAAGGCTCCGGCCTTTCCTATAATATTGCCATTTTTATCAACAATATTCCCGTCTTTGTCGACTTTACCTATCACATTACCGTTAAAATCACGAACATTGCCGTCTTTATCAATATAGCCTATCACATTACCATCTTTATCATAGGCCAGACGTTGACTGGTTCCCACTTTTCCAATCACTTTGCCTTTATTTTTTTCTACGCCTGTGTTGATTATGTTGCCGTCTTTATCGACTTTTCCGATAATATTACCATTAAAATCACGCACATTACCGTTTTCATCGACATAACCGATGACGTTGCCATCTTTGTCATAAGCTAAACGTTGATTGCCGCCTAAAGCTTTCCCGATGATATTACCATTTTTATCAACAATATTTCCGTCTTTATCAACTTTACCGATAATGTTACCTTTAAAGTCACGGACATTACCATCCTTATCCACATAACCTATCACATTGCCATTTTTATCATAGGCTAAACGATGGCCATCCCCAACTTTACCAATAATTTTTCCATTTTTATCAACGATATTGCCGTCTTTATCGACCTTGCCGATAACTTTACCACTAAAATCACGAACATTGCCGTCTTTATCGACATAACCTATCACATTACCATTTTTGTCATAAGCTAAACGTTGACCGTTCCCTACTTTACCGATAACCGAGCCTTTATTTTTATCCGATGAAAATTTAACAACTTCTCCATTTTCATTAATATAGCCGATTGCTTTACCGTCTTTATCATAAACGATTTTGCGACTATCGCCGTTTGTTCCTATCTTTTCATTGGACAGACGATATACATTTCCATCTTCGTCGACATAACCGATGACATTGCCGTCTTTATCAACAACGCTGTTATCCGGCATAACCACACCTAAGATATTGCCGTTTTCATCAACCACAATATTGCCAGAAGAGGTTACTTTACCGATAATGTTACCGTTTTCATCAACAACCTCGCCATTTTCATTTAAATGGCCGATAATCTTACTCGGATCATTAATATCAACAACTGTTCCATCCGGATTAACCCGTCCGATAATCTTGCCATTACTGTCATAAACAAAACCTGCTTCTACGGCTTTGCCGATTATGTTGCCGTCTTTATCGACAATCGTTCCGTCAGGAAGGGCTCTGCCGATTACTTCTCCCTGTAAACCGATAACCGTACCATCTGTTTTAACATAACCGATAATGTTGCCGTCTTTATCATACGCCAAACGCATATTCTGCGCAACACCGATTATATTGCCATCAGCATCAACAATTAACCCGTCTTCATTGACGGTTCCGATCAGATTTCCGTCTTGGTCATAAACATTGCCGGCTTCATCTATATAACCGATAATTTCCCCATTAGGACCGATTGCCAAACGATGCGCGCCGATCCCCCCGCTGCCGATAGCGCAATCTGAACCGGATTTGCATACTTGTCTGCTATCTTCCGGATAGACGGCTTTACCTCGGATACTGACTTCTTCGGATTTTGCATTTTCACGCCCTAATCTTGTTTCATACCAGATAATTTTAAAATTATTTTGTACATTTCCGGGCAGATGCGGCACCCATGAAATTAATACATTACAGGTTTCATCTCCGCGCAGTTCACGATTTTTACATTTATCACGGAATTCAAAGCCGTCATCAGTTTCTTCAACAAGTTCGACCCGCTCAATATGAATACTGTCACTTCCGTCTGTTCCGATGGTTAAAACCGTTTGATTTTGCGTATCAACCCCTAACACAAATTCATTCATATTAATTTGCGCTGGCATAACGGTTATCGGTTTTTTACGTTCGGAAAAAATCCCGTCTTCGGTTTTGATTAACTCATCATCTGAGGTTTCATTTATTACAGGGACAATACTGGCGTCACCTTCAAAAACGGGTGCAGTTTCTTCCGGACTGTAATCATCTTCGCTTGATGATAATATCAACAACCCGAAAAGAAACAGTACACCGAAGATGACACCGATTATAATTATCAGCCTTCTGGTCTTTTTTTCATATTCTTCAAACCGGGTGTTTTCGCTCATTGTATCCTAACCACGCTGCAAAAAATTCCGTTACGCCCTAATCTACTGCAAACATCGTCTCCTTCTTCTAATGATTTTACCGGACCGACACGAAGATGAAAAACATCTTTTCCTTGTCCGTCTGCCGGAGCGTCAACTGAATAAAACGGCTCATATTTGCTTAATACTGCAGAATAACGTTTAGAAATATTGTTCCATAATTTTTCCAGATTATTAACGTTTTCGTCTGTTCCCAATTCTATTGAAATGTTCCCATTTGCTTCATTGTTTAAAGCTTGCGCCTGACGAAACTCTTTTAACAAGGCTTCAGTCTGGGCTGAAACCATAGAAGTTTGCTCTGCGGCATTCTCCTTCGGACTAATTAAGACGGGGCTTGAATTATTTGAGGAATTCCCCATTTGTGCGGCCTTTTGCGCAACATTTTCGACTGTTTTTGAAGTTTCGTCTTTTTGATAGGTGATTGAAGCGTCTACCGGTTTATTATTATAATCCGGTGTTATCAACTCAGAACTTCCGGCTTTCAGATCATATTGGCCGGTTATCTCCGGCTGTTGTGATGATGTTGCTGCATTTGTCTGCGGAGCTACAACCGGTGTTACCTTCGGCAGAGAATCTATTGCCGGCATATTATTTTGCGGCGTGCTGATATTTGGCGAAGAAAAGAGATTATCACTGAAGAAATCCACATTATTTCTTACTCCGGCATTGGGACTTTGCATATTTTCAGATGATTGCGGCGAAGTATTTCCCGAAGAAGCTCCATAAACATCTTCATATTGCCCGTTGTTATTGTTTTCATCTGTCGGAGCAGATGCATGAGCATTTTGCAAATCCCATTCATTTGTTTTGGCATAAACCGTATTTTCCAGCCCGTCAGAATCGGCCCGACGCAGTTTTAAGCAGACCATACGTTTTCCGCTTCTTAAAACCATATCGCCCATTCCCTCAACGATAATCAAACGATTATTTGGTCCGGCAGCACGAAAACCAACCGGCGTTTCGGTTCGTTCAACAATCAAAGTTACAATCGGGCGCTGAACGGCCGTCAGAGCTTTTTCCCCTAAATCAATATAGGTAAAGATGTTGTCACGCCATACACGTTCCGGAGCAATAACTATATCATCCGGATTTGGGACATAAACCTCTATATCAAAACGGAACTTTGTCGGATCGACAGGGATTTTTTCAATCCAGTCTTCTTTCTGCAAATCGCGCGTATACGTTGCATCAGCACTTGTTCCGGCCGTTCCTCCGTCTGCTGCGCTTACCCGACCACCGCCAATGATACCCGTGCCGCCTGCCCCGATATTTTTACGACTTTTTAAAACCTCAATATCAATAATTGCATTGGTAATCCGGTCAGTATTGACAGTTTCACTTTGAACATAAAAAACATATTTATTACCTGAGCGGCCAAACACTATCATATTTGTATCCACTCCGACAAACTGTGAAGCTTCCGGATATACCATTAAGCTTGAAGGACCTTGAATTTCCGCATTAAATGACTGTCCGTCTCCCAAATAAACATTTTCGATTACTTCCCAACTCGGAAAATTAATCAACGTATACATTCCCTCGCGCACTCTGACCGGCAAGACTAATTCCGGGGTCCAGTAGTATTTTGTATAGCCGGGGCGGGTTTGGCCTTCTCCCATATGTTGCAAAGGGTCTTTCCATGCATTCTGCATCATCCCGAGCGCCCCGCTTCCCAAATAATTTAAATTGGTTGAGGCATAATTTCCCTGAGACTGGTCTGCATTTTGATCCAGATTATTTTTTGTAACCTGAGCCATAGCCGGCACCCCGCCCAACATTCCGGCTAATATTAACACAGACATTTTATTTACAAACTTACTCATATCGTACCTCAAACTTATTTATCGCGTTTGCTTTGCTTATAATTTATAACAGTAAAGCCCAACGGATTTTTCAATCTTTCTCCGAACTTAACACGCTTGGCTTTATAGCGGATTTGCAATTGTACAACCCAAATACTTACACGAGGTGTTTCAAATTCCGGCGACATATCTTCAACACGAAACTCCACTTCCCACCAAACGCCGTTATTTTTACCGCGTCCCACTTCGGTAACGGATAAAATTTTTACATCCCGCGTTACATTATATTTACGAATTTGTTCGATGATGGGATTGGCATGATCTCTGCGAAACTGCGTATAGATTGCATCATCCGACATTTCTCTTAATGTTCCGTTTTCGCCCCAACGGCTTTCCATTTCATCAATATCATTAATGAAAGTATTGCGCAACAGCACATATTCACGGACAAAAATTTCCGTTAAATATTTATATTCATAAATTCGGCCGACAGGTTCAATTCTGTAAATTTGTTCCTTTTTATCCGAAAAACTGAATAAATACGGCTCGATACGGTATAACGGAATCGTTGACATAATCACATATGTCAGGATCAGATTACAAGACAGGCTGACAGCAAAGACTATTGCAAAAGCTCTGGCCGTCCACAAATACCGTTTTTCAGTTGAGTTTTCAACAACAACATCTGCCTGATTTTTTTTAACCATACGAACAGGACGAGGTTGCGGCGCTGCTTTAGCACCATTCCCTTCAAGCAAGACTTTTTTTGTATTATCTGACGATATTTGTTCGGCCATTTTCTTTTCCTATACAGACTACCCTAATGCTTTGAACCAGTCCGGCAAAGTTTTAGGAAGCTCTACTTCTATGCAGGCGCAAGGAGAAAGTTTCAGTTCATAAACATCTTTACCGATACCGACAGGTTCGGGTTCATAATAGCTTCCGAGAAAATTACAGGCGGCTAATATAAAAACTGTAAAAACAACAATTAATGCTTTATACATAATATCCCTCTTTTTTTAGTATACTCCTATTTTTATGATTATAACTTTTATTTTTAAATGTCTAATCAGAAAATAAAATGCGTACACTTATCAACAGGCTAAATTGCCATATTCTTATTTTAGCATAAAATTGCTTAAAAATATTTTAATTTTCAATTTCGCTTTGAAAATAATCAGTTACAACAAATCCCAGTGGATTTAACAACCGGCGATAGGCGGTACGGCGCCCTTCATCAGCCTGACACCGGATATTTACCGTCCAATAACGTTCTGTAATACTCGGCTTGACTTCTGAAACCGCCTCGCCCATACTCCCAAAAGTGAAATCATAAGTTTTAAACTCAACTTTCCAAATAAAACTTTGCTCACCGCCGGAACGTGTTACGGATAAAATTTCCACCGAACGGCTGGCTTGTGCTTGCTTTAATTCTTCAACAACCTTAGGAAATTGTGCGGCAAACTTTTTATAAACTCTATAAGTTGACAGATAGGAAACCAAACCGCCCCACAGCCAGCGTTTTTTCATTTCCGCTTCGTCTTTTATATAGGTATTACGAAGTTCAACATATTGTTTAATAAAATTTATCATAATCTTCTCGCGAGATTCCATCCGGCGATTGATATACTCTCTTTTCACAATTGAAGACGAATCCGATACTTCTACAAATAACTGCGGATCATACATTATATTCGGTACAAGCTTTAATATTGCCAATGTTGCACAAACACCATACAGCAAGGAAAGGGTTGCCAACACTGCCATTAACCGGCTTATCCATTTATAATATATTAATTTGGCACGCCGCACCTCAACAACATCTTCAGTAATAAACGCGGGCTGTTCGCTTTTGTGGTTTTTATCTTGAATGCGAAGAATTTTTTGATTAGGCAGATCCACCATTTTATTTCCTCTTAATATATCGGACAGTAAGCAACCGACTGGCTCTGGTTATCCATAGATTTAATTCCTTCATCTTCGGCAATCCGTGCAAGAGCCCTGTTATTTTTCTCACCGGCAATTTTTTCCGGAGTTAACTGGTCTTTGGTTGTATTTGAAGTCAGGAATAAAACTTCCAGATTATCCTTGGTCAGCATTGCAATATATTTTTCAATATTCTCAATACGTTCTTTAATACGCGAATCGGCCTGTGTCTTCACTTTATTATAACCCTCCGCTACGATAGTCTCACCGGTTTCTTTATCTTTATATGAATAACCGTTGAGAGCTTTGGACAGTGCCTCTCCTTTCAAGTCTTTCAAATTGCAAAAGATATTTTCATAAAGTGTTTTACTACTCGGACATTTTATCGTTTCATAATTTCCGTATTGATTGCCATATTCACCTTTTTCACCATATTTCGTATCTTCACCATTTTCGGCAAGACCACCATGATTCATAATATAGGCGGCACATGTTTCAGCTGTCTCATTTTTATCATTTGAAACAGTCCAGTTTGCTTCATGGAGCTGTTCACATAAGCTTATAAGCATATCCTTCATATCATTTTCAATTCTATCAAGATTTTCTTTCGCGCCATGTTCCATATTAACAGCTTCCAAGAACGCTCCCATTATATTACGCTTAAATGTTGCCGTATCCGCCTTTTGCCGCGTTATATCATTTTGGTTGTTCTTATTATCTATCTGATAGGCTAAAATATTTTCCTGTAACGGGCGATATTTCAAGTTACCATCAATAAACTGGCCTAATTCACTATAATTATTAAACAGACCGTTAGTTGTTTGACTTAGCGATGTTTGAATATCATTCACATCAGGCCGTTTGCCGTGATCTGCCTTTACCTGACAAATACCGCTCTTATCTTTATTATAAACATAACAAGAATTCGTGCCGTATATATTATTAAAAGCAACCTCCTGACAAAGCGGAGCTGTGGCTGCCCCTTGAGGCATTGAGCTTCTGAGTTTATAAGTTAAACCGGAAACCTCATCATTTCCCCCTTCAATATCTATATACAGATTATCTCTGATTTTGCAGGGATATATGCCGCCGCGACCGATTAGCGTGCGATAATTGTTCGAACTTTCTCCTGAAGGAGCATCAAGCAATTTCTTTAAATCGTTCGTATTGAGTGAACGCTCGACAAAGGTTCTCTGATATTTTCCATCTGAACGCAAGTTCGGGCGA
>JAGASU010000117.1 GCA_017621635.1 Alphaproteobacteria bacterium
ATAACGTTATTGCAGACCATTTGCGCTCAACGTCTTTTCTGATTGCCGACGGCGTATTGCCCTCCAATGAAGGCCGCGGTTACGTTTTACGCCGGATTATGCGCCGAGCCATGCGTCACGCTTATATGCTGGGCGTAAAAGAGCCGATGATGTACAAACTGTTGCCGGCTCTGCAAAAAGAAATGGGAGAAGCCTATCCTGAACTTTATTCGGCCGAGACCCTCATCACCGAAACAATCCGCAGCGAAGAAGAGCGTTTTCTGAAAACGCTGGACAAAGGTCTGCGCCTGTTGGACGACGAAGCCGGTCACTTGAAAGCCGGAGACACTTTTAACGGCGAGACTGCATTCAAGCTTTATGACACTTACGGTTTTCCGCTGGATTTGACTCAGGACGCCCTGCGCCTGAAAGACATCAAAGTCGACACCGACGGTTTTGACAAGGCAATGGAACGTCAAAAAGCCGAAGCCCGTAAAAACTGGGCCGGTTCAGGAGACGCCGGAACCGAAAAAATCTGGTTTGAACTGAACGAAAAGCTGCCGGCAACCGAGTTTTTGGGCTACAATACCTTAAAAACCGAAGCTCAGGTGACCGCTCTGGTGCAAGACGGCAAAGAAGTGTCGGAAGTCAGCAACGGAGAATTTTTCCTGTTGACCAATCAGACCCCGTTCTACGGCGAAATGGGCGGACAAGTCGGCGACAAAGGCAAAATTACGGGTAAAGATTTGGAAATTGAGGTCACCGACACCAAAAAGAAACTTGACGGACTTTATGTTCACATTGCCAAAATCGTTAAAGGACACATCAAGAACGGAGACATTGTTCTGATGGAAGTCTGCGAATCAAACCGCAAAGCAATTGAAGCCAATCATACGGTTACCCACCTGCTCCACCATGCTTTGCAAGAAAAATTCGGCGCCAGCGTAACACAAAAAGGTTCTATGGTTGCCGCCGAAAGAATGCGTTTTGATATCGCCTATCCCAAGCAAATCAGCGAGAACGAATTACGCGACCTGGAAGATACGGTTAACAGCCTGATTCGTCAAAACCTTAAGGTAAACACCAAATTAATGAGTCACGACGAGGCCATCAATTCCGGTGCAATGGCGTTGTTCGGCGAAAAATACGGTGACGAAGTCCGCGTCGTTTGTGTAGGCGACGGCGTATCAACCGAATTATGCGGCGGTACCCATGTCAAAGAAACCGGAGATATCGGCTATTTCAACATCGTCAGCGAAAGCGCGGTTGCGGCCGGCGTGCGCCGTTTGGAATGCGTTACCGGAACACACGCCGAGAGATTTGTTCAAGACATTGAAGACAAACTGCATCGTGTCGGCGCTTGTTTAAAATCAAGTTTCAACGACATAGAAGCTCGCGTTAATCAATTACTTGAAGAAAAGAAAAAGCTGGAAGCTCAGGTTTTTGAACTCAAGAAAAAGCTCGTCAGCAATAAAGCCGCAGACAATCCCGATAATTTTGAAGCGGTTAACGGCGTTAAATTTGTCGCTAAAATTTTAGAAAACATCCCGGCCAAAGAGCTGAAGGCTTTTGTTGACGAAATAAAAGCGCAGTATCCCGAAGATACGATTGTCGCCCTTTTGGCTAGCAATGAAGGAAAAGCTTCCGTGGTTATCGGCGTCAGTGACAATCTGGCGGCAAAATATCCTGCTAACAGCCTGATTAAAGTTATAGCTCCGTTTGTGGGTGCACAGGGCGGCGGCGGACGACCGGATATGGCTCAAACCGGCGGCCCGGATGCAACCCGGATGCAAGAAGCGATTGATGCCTTAAGAAAAGCGATATAGATGTTTCCGCGGCAAACGGTTGCGCTAAATCAGCGATAATCCTTGCGTTTTGAGCTCGTTTGCCGATGAAAAAAGGCATCTAAGAAAAGACTGATGTATTCAACCCCCGACTTATCGGGGGTTTTTTATTTGGCAATATATAAAAAAAGAATATATTTTCTTTGCCGTGCGATTTTTATTGCTTTACAACTGCTGAGCGGTGTATATCTGAGAAGAGAAATAAACGCGATAACAAAAAGGATAAACCCGATGCGTAACCTTATTGATAAAATCGAAGAAAATGCCAATATTGACAAGTCTTTTAAAAAAGAGGTTTATCGCAAGGCCATCCATTTGAGTTCACTATGGATTCCGGCGCTTATTTACTTTACTCAGCCGGCTTTTTCAATTTTTCTGTTCTCGCTGCTGTTTTGCGGCGATGCCCTGCTTGAATACGGAAACTATAAAAAATATCCCTGGGCAAGACAAACATTCGGGAAGCTGTTTTTTAAGACGCTGCGCGACAAGGAATGCCGCCGCAAGTTTTTTCAGGTCAGCGGTTCCTTATATGTTCTGCTGGCTGCGATTGTCTGCACCCTCTTCTTCAGCAAACCGATTGCGATTATATCCCTCACCGTTATGCTGGTGTCCGACACAATGGCCGCTCTGGTGGGAAAAGCCTTTGGCACGCGTATGCTTTATAAACACAAATCGCTTGAAGGCACCGTCGCATTTTTTATGAGCGCCCTCCTCATCAATATGCTTTTCGAGCCGCTGTTTCAGTTCACTTATGCGGGGGTTATTGCCTGTATGGCGGCAACTTTGGCCGAGCTTTATGAAGACAAAATAGATCTGGACGACAATTTGTCGATTCCTTTGTTTGTCGGGATAATTTTAACGCTTTTGGGCTAACACCGCACAAAAATAATAACATACCATATACTTTTGACAAATTTTTGTCATTTTTCACTTGCAAAGTTAATCTATTTATGTTTTGATAGAAAAATCATAAATAAATTACTTAAAAATTATCTATTAACCGGCACGTGGTGCCATTAATTTTATTCTTATGAATACATTTGGAACAATTGACGTTAAAAAAGTTCAGAACTTTTTTAACAAATGCGAAGTTCGTGTTGATGTAAACAGTCTTAACGGCGTTCAGCAACATATTGCGGAAAAATTTACCGCTTATTGCGAACCCAGGGGAATCATCATAAAAGCGCTTCCCTCGCCATACTGCGTAACGCTTTTCAGCTCAAACAAAGGAAAGACAGACCATATGGCGTGCCCCGCAATTTATAACGGAATTTCCGGCTGGGTCATCAATTTGGCATCGAAAAAAGATTCCAAAAGAAAAAAGTATTTGAAGTTCGTGTCTGAAAAAGATGCCGCCTGTATGCCGCTTAAAGGCGAATACAATGCATCTCCAAAGAAAACGAAGGCTGTTTCAAACCGACAGGCGATTGAAAATGCAGTTGCCGAAGAAACAGCGGAATGACATCCAACCTTTTGCGACGGAAGTTCTGATGTGAATCATAACTTCCGCCGGATACCGAAAAAAACACAATCTAATACTCTAAAGGGTCTTGGAAGTTTCCAAGACCTTTTTTTTATTGAGAAAATATTTGACATTTCGTCTAAATTGTGTACTTTATGCTATGAAAATTATTAGTATTCCTATAATAAAACTTAAACTATGACACAAGTAATCCCTGAACAGCAGCTTGATTTGGCACATATTAAAGCTGCGTTGGGCAAATTCGCACGAGAGAGCGGGTTTACGTATAAGAAAAATGTGCAATTGACCGCAAGCCTTTTGGAATTTAACCAAAAATGCTTAGTATTTGTTCCCGGCATCGTTTATCCGGCCATTGTCATTCCGGTACGGCGCCAAGGCGGAAAGTCCAAAGAAGAAACTTCTTTGATATATACTTTTCACAACGGGGAATTCAACCACATCAACAACAGCAAATATTTCAGCTGTAAGGCAACAGAATCTTTCTCATGGGAAGGAGTTTCCTATGAAAGAAACATTGTGTTGGGCGATTTTGTGGGTTATAAAAAAATGAATTAAGAATTATGAATGTTTTGAAAATCTCTAAAAGGAAAAGCGCTTCAGACCAACGTCCGAAGCGCTTTTTTGTTCGTCAGTTTAACGTCCGGTCGAGCCGAAGCCGCTTTCGCCGCGGCAGGTAGCATAGCTTTCAAACTCTTCGTTGCTCACTTCTTCAAACACGGCTTTGTACGGAAAAGGAACCTCAACCTGGGCGATTTTGTCTCCGGGATTAATTATATAAGCCTTTTCGCCGGCCGGATTAGTATTCAGCAGACCGATAATGAGTTCTCCCCGGTAATCCGTATCTATTATCCCCGCAATGGTAATGATTCCGTGCTTTATCGCCAAACCGCTGCGCGAATTTACTCTGAACCAAATCGGATTCTCCGGAGCCAGCTTTACCGCCGTCGGGATTCCGGCATGCTCTCCGGGACGGAGGACCACCGGCTCCGAAATGGCTGCACAAATGTCAAAACAAGCGGCATCAGGCGTCGCATAGCTGAGGTTGGCGGGATTTTCAACATAATGCTCCATTTTGGTGAACTTTACAATCGTATTTACGGTCTCAATCATCGGTCTTCTCTGCAAAAAAAGTTGTCATTTAGCCTCAGATTAGCGGCAAAAGCCTTATTTCTCCAGCGTTAAAATCGTTTTCCACAGTCCCGCTTTAAAAATAGACAAGGGCGGGTAAAAGCATTACCTTTTAGATAAAGTTTTATCAAGAAAGGCTATGAAAATGGTTAAAATTGTTGCTCCCCGCGTGGAAGTCCTTACACCTTTGGACGGCGAAACAATCCTGAAGCACATTGAACTGTGTGCCCGCAACTGCTATAAAAGCGAAGGAAACATCAGCGAAGACTGCTCCTCTGCCGTAAAAATGATTAACAAACTGATTGAACTTGACCATACGGCGATGATTGAGCACTACAACATTACCGTCAAATTTGTGTGCGACCTAGGCTTTTATAAAGACATTACCCGCCACCGCCACGCCTCCTTTGCGATTGAGAGCACCAGATACTGCAATTATTCAAAAGGAAAATTCGGCAGTGAGATTTCGGTCATAAAACCCTGCAATATTGTCGAAGGCACCCCGGAATACAAATTATGGCTCAACACAATGGAAACCATTGAAAAGAACTACAATGCCATGGCAGCCTTGGGTTGCAAACCCGATCAGCTGCGGATGCTTCTGCCCCATTCCATTAAAGCGGACGTAATTATGACCGCGAACCTCAGAGAGTGGCGTCATATTTTGAAACTGCGCGCCGCACCGGCAGCTCACCCGAGCATTCAACAGCTGATGAAAATACTGCTCAAGGAATTTAAAGCTAAAATTCCGGTTGTTTTTGATGATATTCCTTATGACGAAGAAAACAGCCTGTCTGAAAAGATTGCCGCAGAATAGAATAAAAAAAACAGCCCCGCCGACGCGGGGCTCACTTTTTAGTTTGGCTGTTCTATAATTGAAAGAATGTGCCTGAGAACCGACTGGTCAACAAAATCTCCGCGTTTGACATAAAGATGATTGGCTACATTGTCCTGCGTCTGTCCTTCGGCTATTTTAAAATATTTTTTGGCCAACAGCTCGATACATGGCGTTATATGAACGGGCACACCGTCAAGTTTCTGCAACGGGCCGTCATACACACAGTCAACAACAATATCCGGCAGCAGCTTGGGCGAAAGCGTCATAAACGCCTCATAAACCCCGGCACCGCCGCAAATATACAGGTTTCCGTCAAAATCCTTAAATTTCCGAATGTCGATTATAACACGGTGGCGTTCCGGATTGGCTGTTTCGTATTCACGATTTGCGCTTAAAACATATACCTCCGCTTGCGACAACGTTTCCGGCGGAATGCTCTCATAAGTCGTTCGGCCCATAACCAGAGGCTGTCCGGCAATAATTTTTTGATATTTTCTCACATCCGAAGGAATATTCCAGGGAATGTCCGAACCGATACCGATAATATTATCCCCTTTATGACGACACCATATTGCAATTTTTGTCATTTTGTTTCTCCCTGCCGGCATCATAGCAAAATATTTGCCGGCATACAAAAAAAGCTGAGGTTAATCCCCAGCTCTTTTAACACATCAGGATAAAATCAGCAAACCAAGGCGCGAAACCAATATCCTTTTCGCCTCAAAAAACTTTTCAACCTGTATGCTGTGGCATATTTAATGCATCTTTCGGCATCTTGCCTATAGAAATCTTCCCAATCAATAAGAGAAGCGTCCGCATGAGCCTCGCTTAAATATGTCCAGTTTTTGTTTTGAACAAAAAGATCAAATGCCTTGTTTTGGATCAAAAACTTTTTTCCTCCGTAAAATCCGTACATATATTTTACGACGCCCTGCTTATACAGATAAGGCCATAACTCGTCTTCGCTTCCCAAAAGAACTTTTGCATGCAGGTAAATAGCCTGCCATTCTCCCTTGTCGGCGAGAAATTTGAGCACATCATCCTTTTTGCCGTATTCGGCAATGAAAGAAAGCTGATTTCTGCTATACAGCACCTCAAAGCACCCTCTTTGGGCCAACATAGGTCCCCATTCCGAGACGTTTTCCTCCATTGGTATCCACCCGAACTGGCCTTGTTCTATCAGAACTTCCCAGCGCTTATATTTAAAGCAACAGTCCCAATCTTGATGACGAATAAAACATTCATTGCTGATACAGCAAAGAAAATTATTGTCCCAATGGCAACGCTTGAACAATGCGTACGCCGCTTCTTCGTCAAGAAAAGCGATTATCCACTCAGCTAACCTTTTTTCGTCGTTTTCAAAATAGTCGAAAGAACTTTTCTCCAAAAAAGCTTTTACTTCTTTGGTCCATCCCAGCTCCACCATAAACTGAAGCACACGGGGCGTAATGCAATAACCAGTATTCAGGCAAATCATCAGCTGATGCAGATTTTTGCCGCAGATAAGGTTCATAAGGATGCATTCCTCATCTTCAGAGGTAATGCACTTAAGCATCTTTTTGCGATTCATAATATTAGGATTTTGGATTTATGATATAAATTTTACCAATTGCGGAAAGCTTCTGTTGCATATGTCAGAAGTTTTTTCCAACCCGAGGCAATGAATCATCAGCTTTACCGTTCGGCAGCTGTCTACAGGGAGCAGATGTATCATATCAACCTTACCGCTTCGGCTTAAAACCAGATAAATTTTTTTCTGATCAGCCTGATATCCTACAGAGACCTCAAAACGAGACAACAATTCTTCCAGCAAAGAGAACTTCTCTTCCTCCGGCAACAACGACAACAGTTCCTTTTTATCCATACTTGTACTAATTTAAAAATTATTACTATAAAAATTGATTCGAATGAAGGGATTGTAAAGTTGATTAAGCCCGATTGCAACAAAATTATGGCAAAAAAAAAATCGAAGCCATAACAGGCTTCGATTTTAAAAACCGTCAGTTTTTTTACTTAAAAAAACTGTTTAACCACAAAGAATACTGTCCGTTTTTGAACAACAGCCAACGTTTGTGATGCTTGGCCAGAAAATTCCAGTTTTCGGCATCAACCGCGTGTTCAAAAATCTTACCGGCCTTAGACGGCATTATGGTCAGAAAAACCTCCCAGTCAACGGCTTCATAGAATGCATTGTCAGCCAAAGCTTCATAGTCCCGGTGTTTGATAAACGGCCGCAGTTTTTTATTCTTCAACAAAAACTCTTTTTCGTTTTGGTTATAAAGAAAATCTTCCTGATGCGCCTCAAGCAATACATTCAGCAGGCTCTTTCCGTGGTATGTCATTCCTTTTTCGTGGGCAAAATATACCATTTTCCACTTCTCAGAATCGACTAAATATTCAACCCCTTTTTCAAGCCAGACGAGCTCTTCGTAAGCTTGTAGCTCGATTAAATCATCAACCCGCTTAAACTGTTTTAAAACCGCTCTGGCTTCTGACGTATTCATCTTTTTTAATTCCTCAAAACGCCCGTGATATCCCAAAACCTCAACCTTACCCAGTTTTTTCAAAACATCCCAAGCCTCAGCATTTACCAACTCATCGCTGGAAATAAAATTTTTGATAATATCCAAACGTTTGAGGCCAATAAACAAGTCTACAGCCATTTGGGTGTCTTTATAAAACCGCGCGGCAAAAAGGAATATTTTGATATCATAGCGTTCTGCATGGCGCAGCGTCCATTCAACCTCGGCAGCTCCAAGAAAAGCCTCAACATAGAATAAAACCTCTATGTTTACAAAAAACTTCTGAACCGCCACTTTGCTATGAAACTCCGATACTCGCCGATGAATCGACAATTCAATCAGAATTTGCGCCTGGCTTTCCTCACTCAACAAATTAGTCAGATTTTTCTTACGTTTAAAATTGTTCTGTTCCATACAAAATAAGATGTTAAATTAATACTAATGTTAATAATTTCAAAGAGATGGGTGTAGCATATAAAATTTACGGGCAAATGCAACAAAAATGTTATAGGCAATCTTATATCTTGAATTTTTAATATTCTTGCTTATAATAACAGATTGTCAGAGCAATCTGACTATGACACTAGAGGCTCTGTGAAATAGGTGTTTTGGACCTGGGGGCAGTACCCAGCACCTCCACCATAAGTTATTTGAGTTATTGGTCGCGGTTGTTTAATTTCTGCATTTTGTGCCAATGGTACATTCTCTGCCGAGATTGAGCCGGTTTTGGAAGCCAATCTCAAATGTCTTAACTCCTCTTATGGGGGTGAAACAGGATTGACAAGGTACAGTAAAGACAGGTATGTCGTGTTCGGTGAGATACCACCGTTATCGGTTCAAATTTAAATGAATGCTAACGATAATAACGTAGCTCCTGTTGCAATGGCTGCTTAGTTGTAGTCGCAACAAACTTAAATCCTTACGGCTTTGGATAGCTGTGAGTGGGGTCTGGGCCACCTATCAACAGAACGGCCCGCTTAATTTTATAGATGAAGGTTGTCCCAATGCTGAATGATGAATTAGACATAAACTACGACAAGCTGGTTGAAAAAGCTCTCAAACATGTTGTGATTGAGGCTTTGAAAATCGCTGCGGACGAAGGACTACCGGGTGAACACCACTTTTACATTACATTCAAAACAGCTCATCCTGCGGCGAGACTCTCGGCTCAGCTGCTCAATCAATATCCCGATGAGATGACTATCGTATTGCAACACCAGTTTGCAAATTTGATGGTCGGCGAGACTTATTTTGAAGTCGACTTAAGTTTCGGCGGCATTCCTCAAACCCTGCGTATCCCCTATGACGCAATCACTTACTTTGCCGATCCCTACGCAAAGTTCGGTCTCAGCTTTAACAGCGGAGATATGAGTCTGAGCGACACGATTGACGAAGAACCGATTATGCAGAAAGAGCAGCCCAAAGCTCCTGCTTCTGCGACCATCATTGATATTGACGCTTTCCGTAAGAAGAAAAATGCGTAAACAATCCGTTATTATTGCCAACCGCCACTCAACCAGCATTTCTCTGGAAGACGAATTTTTTGACGAACTGAAAGAACTGGCTCGGCAAAAGGATATGAGCATCAATCAACTGGTAACGGAAATTGACGCGGTCCGTGAACAAGAAAACCTTTCCAGCGCCATACGCGTCTACATCCTAAAAGAACTTAAAAAACAAATTTAATTTTATGCAAACAAAAAGCTTCTCGTTTGAGGAGCTTTTTTCGTCAACATATTTTCTTCCCTATAAGGGATTTTAAATTGCTTTCAATGACAATTATCAAATATTTGTTCAAAAAAAAATGCAGTGCGTTATACACTGCATTTTTGTGATTTCAGGGCAGATTATTCTTCATCTTCATCATCGAGGATATCGTTATCAACGTCATCTTCAAAGTCTTCATCGGTATCAATATCTTCATTTTCGTTGCCGAGCAACAGAGTTTCCTGCTCTTCCTGCATTTCGACTTTTTTCCGGCGGCCGCGACGTTTTTTGGCCGGGGTCTTTTTCTTCATTGCATCAATGACGTAATTGCCCACAATCTTGTATAAATCTACCAAGTGATTATTATACATATGGTCGGCATCCTCAATCATCGCATAGTCAACCGACACATTACGCTGCGTATTAAGGCGTTTGACCAATGTCGTAACGCTTGAAGGGGTTACGATTTCGTCAACGCACCCTTGCGTAATAAGCCCGGAAGTGGGACACGGCGCCAAAAACGAAAAGTCTTTTTCATTGGCGGGAGGCGATACCGCAATAAAATTATTAATGTCAGGACGACGCATCAGCAGCTGCAATCCAATCCAGGCGCCGAAAGAATATCCGGCAATCCAGCACTGGCGGGCTTCGGTCAGG
>JAGASU010000118.1 GCA_017621635.1 Alphaproteobacteria bacterium
GAGGGCGCGGAAGATTCGAAAGACGAAGCCTTAAAAGACCTCTCTGCCTTTAACCCCAAGCCAAATGACGTCGTTGTCGGCATTTCAGCCTCAGGCAATCCGCAATATATTTTAACCGTTTTAGAACAAGCCCGTCAAAAAGGTACCACCACCATCGGCATCACCTCAAACCCCGAGGCAAAACTAAAACCCTTATGCGATGTCTGCATCATAACTCCCGTCGGCGCCGAGGTCATCACCGGCTCCAGCCGGATGAAATCCGGCACGGCACAAAAAATGGTTCTAAATATGCTCTCGACCGCCTCAATGATAAAAATCGGCAAGACCTATGGCAACTATATGGTAGACCTACAACTAAATAACGACAAGCTGGTTGACCGCGGCAACCGGATCATCGCCTCGATTTGCAAGATTTCACTTGCAAAAGCGAACGAATATCGTATAAAAGCAGAAAATAATGTTAAAACCGCCTGCGTGATGTATAAAAAACAATGCAACAAACAAGAAGCAGAACAACTGCTCGCCGAACACAACGGCATTTTGCGAAAGGTAATAGGATAATGAAAAATTTTCATAAAACGCGTGACTCAAACGCCAATAACAATAAAGACCAACTGATAATCTACGGCCGCCATGCCGTCATCAGTGCGTTAAAAAACCCGAAACGCAAAATAAAAAAACTGCTCATAACCGCTGATAACCGCGCTGAAATTGATAAACTCGGGCTTAATGTTGCCTATACGGTGACAGATAAAAAAGATTTTGCCAAAATTCTCTCCGAAGACGCCGTTCATCAAGGGTTTGCGCTTTATTGCAACCGGCTTGAAAGCTACGACATCGCCGACTTGATTGCTCTCTCAAAAAACAAAGAAAAATGCCATATTTTAATATTAGATCAGGTAACCGACCCGCAAAACATCGGCGCGATTATCCGTTCGTGTGCCGCCTTTGAAACGCTGGGATTAGTAGTACAAGATAAAAACTCTCCGCTTGAATCCGGTGCGATGGATAAAGCCGCCGCCGGCACAATAGAGTTTGTCCCCGTTGCCCGCGTCACCAACTTAAGCCGGGCAATTGAAACCCTGAAAGAAAACGGCTTTTGGGTTATGGGAATGGATGGCTACGCAACCACCACAATTGACAAGATAAACAAATCCGGCAAAACCGCAATTGTTATGGGTTCCGAAGGCAAAGGAATGCGCCGTCTGGTTGAAGAAAATTGCGATTCGTCAGTCAAACTGCCGATTTCTCCCAATGTCGAAAGCCTGAACGTCTCCACTGCCGCCGCCATTGCCTTGTATGAATTAAGCAAATAAAATATTCCGGCAATGCCGTCAACGTAAACCAACGCATCACCGGAATAAAAAATATAAACTCTATCTCCTCAAACTAGAAGCTATATCCAAGCCCGAGGTTAAAGTCATACGCTGAGTAGTCATTGCCATAGGTATAGCCTGTATTCGCATACCCAAACCACTTGTTATTGATTTCAAACTCGCCACCAAGCTCCATCCGACCTAGCGTTTGGTCTTTCAATGACTTCACATCCCCTCTAACACCGGTTATTGAGGTCTTTCCACCCTCTGCAACCGTTTGGATAACACTCGGTTTAACATAAACACGATTCGTTTCTTCTCCACGACAGAATAAATATTCAAATCGTGCGCCGACTTCAGCTTCCAGATAATGCAGCGTGTCAAATTTTGCACTCTTACCCACATTATCAGACAAACTGTCTATATCTATTAAGCTATAACGAACACCTGCCTCCGGACGAACGCCAAATCTGTCACTGAGTTTAATCTCTTTTGAAGCTGACAGGCTCACCCCATACTGCTTCGCATCTGTTGACGCTGATACGATTTTGTCATCTGTTTTAATGTCCATATCTTGTTTACCGGCATAAGCCATACCCAACATGGACCAATCGTTGTGACTATACGCATAATACAAACCGCCTAAATAGCTGTCATTTTTTATGTCAGACCCTAAATAGGAGTAGTACTTCCCTTTGCCGGATACATCATATTTACCATAACGATAACTACCAAACAAACCGGCACGATGCGTTCCATTGTTTGCAATATCCAAACCTAGCGTTACACCATTTATTTCAGCATCCATATCTACCGGAGATGATAATTCAGAATTCTCCGAAACAACATCAATCCAAGCACGTTTCTTCGCGACAAATTCACCTGCGCTGCAACTTTCTTCATAGCAACCGGCACTTTTCTCTCCCTTCAGACCACGAGCCACACTTTGGCTGATACTCCGGTTTTGTTCCACAGCCGCGCTCTGAATACCGGCATAGTTTGCCACTTCAGGTGCATAAACAGGATTAGTCGGCTTATTATCGTCACCTCGATTATCATCACCCTCGTCAGGTTTATTTGTACCATAATTCGGATTCTCTTTATCCGTTAAAAACAATGACCAATTCGTTCCCTTATCTGCGCCTTTATCTTCTTTCGTTTCCCACAAATAGGGACTTCCATTCACACGAGCCACTTCAAAAGATGCCTCGGTTGAGTGATTGTCTTCCAAAGCTTCCACGAACTTAACCTCAGCTCCTTCAAACGTATCAGGATTCTCAGCATTAACAATAACCACTGTATCCCCCTCAACATCGCCGGAAATCTTCAACAAGCCGCTCTTAACCGTTTGATCTATCGCATTAACCGCAATATCCAGCTTCATCACTGCATTATCTGCAATGTAATTCACCGCATTAATAATCGCATCTTTACCCAAACGGAAGAATGATCCCTCTGAAACTGTAAAGTTATTTACTTTTTTAACTTCATTGTTCAAAATAACAATGCTGTCTTTCTTAGCAGCCCCTGCTTCACCCTCGCCTGCCGCCAACGTCACCATTTCTTCACTCGTCGGGGCATCCGTCGTGATAGTGATGTCATATTTACCACCATTAATCGCATCATCAAACCGAACCTCACCACCATTATATGCGTTTAACGTAAGGGTGCCTTTCTCCATATAAATAGCATCAGACTGCTTACCTCCCCATTCATCATAATAATTACCGGAGAATAAAGAATTGCCATTATCCGCCGTAATTGTCAAAGAATTCTCGCTATATATTGCACCAGCGTAACACTCAGTTTTATTTTCAATAAAGCTACTATTTACAATATTCCCTATTGTACCCAAATTACTAATCGCCCCACCCTCTCCAGATGATGTATTTCCAATAAATGTACTGTTTTCAATCTTCTCAATCGTTGCATTTTCTCCATTAAAAATTGCCCCGCCACCATCATCCCAAAACTCTTGAGCTTCATTATTTTCAAAAGCCGCAGAGATATAATTTATTATTCCGATATTATAAATCGCCCCACCAACCTCAGAAGAGATATTTCCAGTAAATTTACTATTTTCAATTTTCTCTATTATCCCTCCAGTCCAATTACTAATCGCCCCGCCCTTATTAGAGGTATTTCCAATAAATGTACTGTTTTCAATTTTCTCTATTATCTTTCTAATATGATTATAAATCGCCCCGCCACCTTTAACGGCACCTACCGCTTCCTCTTTTGAAAATTTATTATTTTTAAAAATACCTGAGATATAAGTTATCGTTCCTGCATTACCAATAGCACCACCGCCCTTCTCTCCACCAACATAACCATCCTTAAAAACAATTCCTTCCCCTCTTAAAGACGCAATCCCATCATAGCGAACAAAAAAAAGACCTGTTTTCCCATCACCACTAATTGAAACATCACACCCTTCACACGGAGCTTGCAAAATCAAATCCCCTGTGAGCGTCGTAGAATCAGAAACAACAACATCTGTTCCCATAACGTAGCTACCTTCGCTTTTTCCTTGCGCCCATTCCTCTGCACCCACCGGCATTGCCATAAAAACTAAACCAACATTCAAAAAAACACTTGCTTTCAACAAATCTTTAAACTTAATTCTGCGTCTCATCGTCTTAGTCCTTTTTCATAAATAGTGCTACATTTAAATGATCCTTTTTTTTCAGCAAGTTTACATTTTATTAATTAATTGATTTTATGCTAAAGTATACAGTATAATAACTGCTGAAAAAAAAGGATCGTTTTTTTTCAGCAAAAAAGAAACCCGCCGGCCTAGCCGACGGATTTCTTTATAAAATTAAAGCTCTGTTATTTCTACATTTCCCAACAAAATCAGAAATTATACCTTACACCGACACCACCCTCGAGATTAGACTCTTTTTCGGCATTATGCGCGATTTCTGCCGCAACAGAAAAATCACCGTCCTTATAAACCGCTTCCGCCGTTGTCCTCAACCGGTTTTTATCTTCATCATATCCTTTAACTTTATAATGAACTGGAGACCCTTTCATTCCGACCGTCAAATCTTCATACGGGTCCAAAAATTCATGGTAATATTTCACCCCGAGCGCTAACATCAACGACCGTTCTTTTGCCAAAGCAAAACGCTTGCGCAGCTTAAGCCCGACACCGCTCTCTAACGATAACATATCGCTTGACCGAAGCCTTAACCCCTCATCTTCTTTAGCTTTAGACAGTGACGCACCCTGCAAATTAAGCTCTGCCTCCGCCACTAACTCGGCAACTTTCATATCAACGCTGTATTCTCCGTGATTATACATTCCGTAATAAAAATCTGTTGTATCCGCTTCATAAACTCCGGAAATCGCACGGCGTTTATAATCGCTAAACCCGACACCTACCCCCGGCATACTCAAAAACTTAAACCCGCCGTTTTGATACATAACAGGCATTAATGCCATCAAAATCTTATTTTCTCTCTCTGAATTTGCTTCATCATAATCAGAATCTGCATAAACCGCGCTGAATGTCCCGCCGACACTCCAGTTTTTATTAAGTTTCTTACCATAACTGATATACGGGTTATATACATCATCGGCATACCCGCTCAAATCACCGTTCGCGTCTTTTCCGGTTCTGAAATAGGCCATACCAACACTGCCCCCCTCAAGCCCGTCTTCTAAAACGCGCTTCTGCTCTAGCATATTCACCCCGCGCAATACGGCCATATTCTCTCTTGCAAGATTAGCATAAAAATCTTTGCCGCTCTCTTTTTTAACCGCATAATCAAAATTTTTCTTATCCTCTGCCGCTTTAAGCGCATGATACATTTTTTCATTGTT
The DNA here is from genome assembly GCA_017621635.1 of Alphaproteobacteria bacterium. Taxonomy (GTDB): domain Bacteria; phylum Pseudomonadota; class Alphaproteobacteria; order RF32; family CAG-239; genus CAG-267. Next base: position 5,145 of record JAGASU010000118.1, read on the forward strand.
TTGAAGTTTATAGTTCATCTCAAAAAACTCGGCCAAATCCTTTTCTTCAACCAAATCTCCAAAATCTTTCCGTTTGGCCTCCACATCCGTCGTATCATCACCATTTGCTGTTACCGATACATCATACATATAAGATTGTGAAGAAACCGACAAGCCGTCCGTATCCCCTTCAAACGCCCCTTTATTGCTATAAACATCTTCAAAACCGGCCATAATCATATCTTTGTCAACAGCAACATTGCCCGAAAAGCTCAAAGCTTTATATGTTCCGTTACCGCCTAAAACAAAATTTTCTTTTTCGCCGAAATCAAGCGCTTCGTTCGAAAAGTCAACCACTCCGTTATTAATAAACCATCCGCTGCCGTTAACTTGGATTTTTTGGGAAACACCCGCTGTTTCACCATCAGCCTTGTTATAAACAATTGTCCCGTTGTTGGCAAACGTCCCGCGATTGCCGACATAAACACTGCTGTTTTGGGATAATGTAATCGCTCCTTCATTTGCCGCCAGCGCATTTTTGCCCTCAACCCGAACCGCTTCTCCGTTTAACACTTCAATCTCACCGCCTTTGGCATTAACAAAACGCCCCTCTCCGTTAACCTCGGCCCCGACGCCTTCCAAAATGCGAATACGTCCCGTATTTTCAACCTCGCCGCCATCAACCGAAACCCCCGTTCCGTTAATAACATTAATCTCGCCGGTATTAACGGCCGTTCCGCTCTCTGCTTTAAGGCCGATTCCTTGCGCTATAACAATATTTCCGGCATTTTCCACACTGCCCCCGTTGATAGATTTCAGAGCAGCCGCCCCATCTAAAACCTCAACTGTTCCTAAATTAAGCGCCTCAGCCCCTTTACCGTCAGCAATAAACAAACCGGAATTCTCCCCGTTAAGCGTAACCATAGCATCTTCATTAAACTGAACGCTCCCGCCGTCCAAAACTCTGGCAAGCGAATATCCTTTAAGAACATCTGTCCCTGCCTCGTCAAAAGACATCTTCCCTTTGCCCAGCAAATAAGCACTCATATTTGAATACCCCGAAGCTCCCACAATATTCCCTTGAACAGCCACTATACCTGTTGCAGCATATGGGATATAAAATGCCGAAGCCCCATTACCTTGCAAATAGATTGTCCCATAATTATAGCCATAACTTTTCTTCTTTTCTGCTAAATCTTCTTCATCCGGTTCTACTTTTTCTCCGACAATAGCCATACCATAAGCAGAATTTCCCACATAAATCTCTCCGGAAGTTGTCGTCCCAGAACCCGATACGCCATTATAAACATTCGTTTCGGGAACCCCCGCTGCTATGCCATAGCTGTTTTTGCCGTTAACCACAATCTTTCCGTTATTGACAACATTCGTATTAGAAATTGCCTCACTGAGCATTCCCCCCGAACTGATAGAATCAATCGTAATCGTTCCCTTATTCGTCAGATAAGACTCTGCCGTTGCCGAGCCATCAAGCCACATCGCTACATTAAACTGCCCCTGCTTGTCATTAAACTTAACCAGATGAATATCACCACGGTTGACCGCCCCTGCCTGATTAGAAACCTTAACTCCAACTGTACTGTATGTTCCACCGTAATCCTCTCCGATTTGAACTTTCCCTATTTCAATCAAACCGCCTTCTTCATTTTCAAACAAACGCTTGGTCGTATCACTATCTAACGACACTCCGATAACGGTTGATTTTGGTGTACAATCACCTAACGCCACATATGCCCCCGGCTCAGAAACCTGTGGCGGGAAAGTAAGGTTTTCGCTATTGCCCGCCGCATACAAAATACTTCCGCTGTTTGTCGCCTTTGAATAATTACCGCCAAATACCCCTGATCCGGTCGCCTTGTTTGAAAGATAAATATTCCCCTCGTTTTTCATCTCAACCGCACCGGTATAAGCGTTATAAATAGCCGTTGAATTTTTGGAATTAACCCGAATAACCCCCTTATTAACCAAAGATCCCTGCTCTGCTTTATCCCCGCCTGCGGCATAAAGACCATAGTTATTTGTATAATAAGATTGTCCTTTCTCCACCCCTACAAGGATAACCCCTTCATTAACAAGCTCTGCCCCCGTAAACGAAGCCATACCATACGCGTTGCTGACCTGCATATCAATTACGCCGTAATTAGAAAGTTTCGGCGTCTTCCAATTATAAAGTCCCGTCTGCTTACCGCTGCCTTTGGCCGCAAGCATTCCGTAATAAACGCCGCCCGACGTCGCCTCGTTAATAACGCGTATCGTCCCTTTTAAATCTTCCGTCGTTCCGTCATAACCGGCACCCGCCACGCCATTAATCACTTCCCCGCCGTGTACGGCAAGCATACCCGCCGCCGCGTCCGCTCCGGAACTGATTTGTGTTGCCTGCATATCAATTTTGATATCACCTTGGTTCACCGCCTCGCTCATCGCGTCCGCCCGCATACCGACCAAACCACCTTCACCGTTTTTCAGCGCAGCCGAAGCAAGGCTGTACTGTCCCTGATAAGAAAGATTAATATCTCCCGAGTTAACAAGCTTCATTTTTTCCGCAAACGCCGGATTATTCTTGCCCTCCAGAAAATTATTATCAATATAACTCCCCATCCCGATCAAACTGATTGAAACACCGGAAGCATTGTTATATCCGGCCGATAAATCAATCCGCCCGTTATTTTGCGCTTTTGAGGTACTATTGCTTAAATCCGTTCCGGCATAAAAATCAAACAACCCCATTCCGAGCATGGTTCCCGAATTAGCCGAAGAGGGAACCGGTGCCGCCGTTTCATCATTGCTTCCGGCATTATCCCCGCTATCCGGATATTCCAGACCTGACGCCGCTGTTCCGCTGATTTTTCCGGCATTAACAATTTCTGCCGTGGTATCACCATACATACCGATAACGGCGTTTCCCTCTTTACTGCCTTGAAAGACCATACGGATACTGCCGCTGTCCGACGTTGCGCCGCTAACCCCCGTATTAAGCCCGTTATAAGCTTTTGCGTTATTGCTGGCCGCCATACCGATAGCACCGTTTTGCGCTTCAATCACAATACTGCCGTTATTGCTTACAACAGAATTCTGTCCGTTTGCCGCTAAGCCGACTGCCGCATTGGATAATTCAATTTTTCCGCCTTCGTTATTCACAAAAGACGCCCCGTTAACCGCTTTCACCGCAGTTTTTAAATAGGCCGCGTTATCAAGCATATCCGGCAAGAATGAAATTTTATTAACCACATTTGCGCCCTCGGGATTGCGCCCGTCAATAACAGCCGAATTTTCGGCGCTCCCCTCGCTGACAAGCCTGCCGTAATTATTCTGATAAGACGTCAACCCCATATAAACAGGCTTAACCTCTTCGGCAACGTGTCCGCCACCGCTGCCGCCACCGCCGCCGGACCCGAGAGCAATCGCCGCACCGGCAACACCAAGCCCGCCCAAAATCCACGGTGTCCAGTTCCTGTCACTGACATTATAATAAAGAGATTCTTCATTTCCGACAATGGCATCCGCGTGGACCGTCTTGTTAGACTCTAAAAATGCCTGATATTCTTTATAAATTTTATAAGTACACGGATGTCTTGTATTAGCCCCGCTCATACGAAAAGAATTATACGCAATATAATCGTTTCTCTTAATCGCAATGCATAAACCGGTATCTCCGTTAGGATTAACCGAATCAATATTAAGCCCGCGGTTAACCGCCTCGCGTAAAATACCGATTTTTCCTTTTGTTGCCAGCCAATACATCTTATTAAAGTTTTGCGGAGAAAGCATTTTCCCTGCGGCAAACGCCTCACCACCGACCAAAAGACCGGCGACAACAGCGGCAAAATATAATTTTTCAGCACAAAACTTCATTTAACAAAACCATAAAAACAATTGCTTTGAGCCGATTCTATTCCAATCTTCCTTAATAAAAAGATAATAAAACGCAATATCGGCAATTTTATGCACAAAATAGAAAATTAAAACCGATAATTTAAGCCCAACAAAACGTCGTAAGCATTATAATCATCGCCAAACGTATATCTGCCACGAGCATAACCTAAAAATCTGGAACTGATGCCAAACTCGCCGCCAAATTCTGCCCTGCCAAGGGTCTGCCCGTCATAGGTTTTAATTTTCTCACTTCCCGTTTTTGTCAAAAGCCGACTATGATTGCCACTTGCAAAGGTACGAATAATACTCGGTTTTATATAAACCCGATTAGAGCAGCCATTTGTGCAAAATCGATATTCAAATTTTGTCCCAAACTCAGCCTCGGCATAACGAAGTGTATCAAACTCCATTCCTTTGCCGACATTATCGTAAACATCATCAATATCAATCACGGAATAAAACAAACTGATTTCCGGTATAAAATTCCAGTGCCTGCCAAGCAAAAACTCTTTCCCGAGGCTGGCACTCATCCCATATTGCATGGCCTCTGTATCCGCAAAAGCAATTTTGTCTTCCGTGCTTATATCAATATTCTGCTCTCCGGCAAATAATGTTGCCAACACAAGCCAGCTGTTGCAACTGCGTTTATAATACAATCCGCCAAGCCAGCTCTCGTTTTTAACATCCGACGAAAGCGGCGAATAATATTTTCCTCTACCCGAAAAGTCATACTCACCGTCCCGATAAGCCCCAAAAACGCCAATTCTGTCCGAATTTGTACGATAAACATCAATTCCGGCCGTCACTCCGTTGATTTTTGCGTCCATATCAGACGGAGCTTTAATATCAGCATTTTCATATAAAGTATGAACCCAAGCTTGCTTTCTTGGCAAAACCTTATACCTTCCGCAATACCTGTTGCTGCAATCCGTTTTTTGAGTAAAAGCAAGCCCCTTAAGCACACTGTCTGCAATGCTGCGATTTTGTTCAATGGCCATACGTTGTACCCCGACAAAAGCGGCAATTTCTGGAGCATGAGGAATATCAATTTCCGGCTTATCCTCATTATCAGGTTCTTCATAATCCGGATTCTTTTCATCTCCCAAAGTTAAATACCAATGGTTTCCGGTTATTTCCCCCTCATGATTAACTTCTGAGTTCCATATATACGGACTACCGATAACCCGTGAAATATTAAAACTTGCCAGTGTCACCATATCATCATTTGGCGCTTCCAAAAACTTTATAGCTGCACCCTTGTCAAAATCAGGTGTTTCAAGATTTACAATCACGTTAGTATTTCCTTCAACATCGCCGCTCACATTGATTATCCCGCTTTGAAGCGTCTTGTCAGCTGTATTTGCAGCCACATCTAATTTCAATGTTGCGTTGTCGGATTTATAATTTTTTGTATTGATAACGGCATCGTGTCCTAAATGAACCGTTGAACCGGTCAATACATTAAAATTAGTCACATTATCAACTTTCCCGAACAAATGCACCTCCCCATTGCCATCCCCCTTAACACCGGCAAGCACATCGCCGACTTCTTCTTTAATCTCTTCGTCAATAACTTCATCAGTCAGATTATCCGTAACATTTCCGGAAATCTCAATATCGTAATCCTCGCCGTCAATATCATCATATATCTTAATTTGACCGCCGTTATATGTCTTCAAAACGAGCTTCGGCGTCATATCATCTTCCGTTTCAACATATTTATTAGTCATATAAATGGCTTCGCTCTTGCCGTTGTCCAAACCATTTCCCTTAAATTCGCTGACGCCGTTTTCGCCTGCTGCAATAATTGTTGCTGCAGATGCGGTAATTGCCCCGCCATTATCCACGGCTTTATTATCATAAAAAGAAGTATTATAAAGCCTTAACCCGCCAAACTTGGTATCCGGCGTGCCAGCCATCCCTTGTGCAAAACCAGTCAATATCGCCCCGCCGGCATAGGCATGATTTCCCCGAAATTCAGAATTTAAAATAAAATGCTTGTCACCATTGGCTAAAAGCGCTCCACCCCAGTGATTTTTTTCATTAACCTCACCCTCAAAAGTATCTGTAATTTCAGCGCGATTATTAGTAAATTTTGCCTTATTCACATAAAGCGTTTCTTCCATCTGGGCTATTGCCCCGCCCTGCTCTGATTTATTACCTTCAAAAATATTTTCATGACCTTCCTCTCTAGGCTCAATTATTACATAACCGGGAGAAAATATCGCTCCGCCATAATATGCCGAAGTGTTTTCCTTAAACTCATTGCTGCCAAACAACTTCACGATATTATAATTTTCAATAGCACCGCCCCATGTAAAACTTTTATTCCCCGTAAAAGAATTATATCCCTCTAAAGAAAACGTACCCATATTACGAATTGCCCCGCCAAAATTAGATGAATTATCTCGAAACGTTGCATTTTGTGCAGACCACTCTTGTCCGCGCCCTATTGAAACCGCACTCCCCGTTTTCCCTATATACTCCGGCGAATCAATAATCTCAGCTCCCGCATTCGCCGCAAAAAATATTTCCGCTACAACAATCAATACAAGTAACCGTCGCACTTTCATACCCTTCCGTTCATACAAATAAGTACCAAACACCTGCTGAAAAAAAATGTTCCTTTTTTTTCAGCAGACCTTTTACTCTACAATATATCATAAATTCAATTTCTTAAGAAAATGTAAATCTGCTGAAAAAAAAGGAACATTTAATTTCAGCAAATTGACCACAAAAAAGCCCCTGCATTCCTGCAAGGGCTTTATCTCAAACAGTAACTAAATTTATTCAAACGCTCGATAATCTTCTTTTTTACCCTCAATCTCTAATTTCGGGTTAACATACGCCGTCGAGCCTTTTTCATAAAAATAAAAATCACGTCTGAGCCTCGTCTGATCACGGATAGAAAGAGAGTTCCACTCTTTTTCCGTCAAACCATACGGATAAACCGCTTCTTCTTTGCCCGCACAGCCCGCAACCAGCAAAATCCCCACCAAAACGCTAAATATTTTCATAACAAAAACTCCTAAAGTACCAAACAACGTTTTTATAGGGTATAAAATTGCGTTTTTCAAGCCCTAAATTTTAAGCACGCCGGAAATAAATTTTTCCGCATAATCCTTGCGCAGATTTTGATAATCCAAATAATACGCGTGTTCCCACACATCAATATTAAACACTGGCTCCAATCCAAGCACCAGCGGCGTGTCGCCGTTTTTGGTCGTCATCACCTCGTAGCGCCCTTTTGTATTTTTAACCACCCACGCCCAGCCGCTGCCAAACACGGATACGGCCTTATCCTGAAGCGTTTTTTTCAAATTATCCGCCCCGCCCAAATCAGCCATCATAGCCTCTTTTTCGTCATCTTCAAGCCGTTGCCAAATGTTAACCGACTTCCAATAAACATTATGGTTATACACCTGCCCCGCGTTGTTATAAAGCACCGCTAAATCAGCGTTGCCGTATGTAGCGTCAATAATATCTTCCAAGTCCATCTCATCAAATTCCGTGCCGGCAATCAGTTCATTAACCTTGTCAACATAAGCCCTATGGTGTTTTCCGTAATGAAATTCGATTGTCCGTGCCGAAATATACGGCTCCAACGCGTCTTTTTTAAAAGGAAGTTCCATAAATTCTATCATATTTTTTTCACCTCACAAAAAAAATCATCTTATTTTGAGTCATTACGAGGTGCGCCGTAAGGCAGCAACCGTGGTAATCCACAAACCGGTGGCAACGCCACACAAATTATAAAAAAACGACACGCCCTCGCATCAAATTTTCAACAAAATTATTTATTCATCCTTAAAAATAAAGCCTAACCGACTATTTTAAAAAGATATTTTCCGTTTGTTAATAATTATTAACAACCCTATATCAAAGATTCACAAATAAAATTTATGTATTATTATACAAATAACAATAAACAAAATGGAGAGGAAAAATGAGAGTTTTATTAATTGAAGATGATTATGCTGTCGCCCAAAGCGTCGAAACAATCTTAAAAAAAGAAGGCATGGTTGTTGATACCACTGATGACGGAGAAGACGGGTTAGATTGCGGCAAACTCTACGACTATGACATCATCATCTTGGATTTGAATTTGCCCGGTATGAACGGCTATGAAGTCTTAAAGAGCCTGCGCACCGCCAAAGTCACCACACCGGTCTTGATTTTATCAGGTTTATACGAGCCGGATAAAAAAGTTAAAGGTCTCGGCTATGGCGCAGATGACTATTTAACCAAACCTTTTGACAAGAGCGAACTTTTAGCCCGTATTCAGGCAATCGTCCGCCGCTCCAAAGGCCATTCAAATTCCATTATTCAAACCGGCCTTGTTGAAGTTAACCTTGATACGCAGACCGTCAGTGTTGCCGGCAAAGATTTGCATTTAACCGGCAAAGAATACGGCATTATGGAATTGCTTTCGTTGCGCAAAGGTTCAACGCTTAACAAAGAGCAGTTCTTAAACCACCTTTACGGCGGCATAGACGAACCGGAATTAAAGATTATTGACGTCTTTATTTGCAAACTCCGCAAAAAGCTTGAAAAAGCCTCCGGCGGCAAGAACTATATTGAAACTGTTTGGGGCAGGGGCTATATCCTGAAAGACCCTGACGAAAAGAAATAGTTTCAATTTCAGGATTAAGAGGCGGGTTGCTCCCACATATACCCCGCCTCTTAATTTTTTTATCAGGAAAAAATAAAAAAATCAAGCATTTTCCTCTCCCGTCCTCCTTCGCCTTTTACTGTCATCCCTCTTCGCGAGTCATTACGAGCCCGCGACGTCACTCTCTCCACGAGTCATTGCGGCTCAAAGACGTAAAAAACGTCCGGTGGACGCTTTTTACCGAGAGCTATAGCAGTTGTTGGGTTGTGACTTGCCGCAAGGCAACCAAAACAACCGCTACAACTGGCTTGTCCGAACAGCGTGAGTGCATGGCGTCAGCCATACGCAACCGCGGTAATCCATAATCCGGTGCGCAAGCACACTAATTATAAAAAGCGACCCTCCTCATTACAAAAAACCCGACTAATTTAACACCAAATGTTAAATTAGTCGGAATTTCTCCCTCTCCCATTTTAGAAAACACCAAATATTGGCAAAAATCTAAAATAGAATTAGGATAATTGCCCTGCTCTTTCTACAATAATCTCAATAATCCTATCGCAAACAGAATTATAAGTCTTTTCTTCAATCATCGTTTCTTTCAGTTTTTTCGCCTGTTGAATAATCTCTACCGATAATTTATCCAAAATATCATTAATAAGTTGAGTTTTAAAGTCCAATTCTTTCGCCATTTCTCTTAAATGGCTCCTCCTCACCCTGTCAGGTTCATACTCTCGCCCGATAGCCATAGACATCTCTTTGGCAAGTTCGGGATAAACTTGTGTAGACACTAAATCATACAAAGGCGCTAGCACATACCCGTTTGCCGTATGCAAATAAGAAAAATTTTTTCCGTGAGCATCAGAATTACCAATTAAAAAGTTAAAAACAATGCTTTTAAGAAAATATAACTCATCTTTAGCTTTGTTGGCAAAATTATTATGAATAAACCGGAAACATTGCTTAACGCTCGGCCCGCCTTCCGTTCTTTGATATTTTTTATTAGACAAGCCCAATCCCTGACAAAAATCTTCTTGCTGAATTCTTTGGAGTACAGTATCATCTTCACGGTCAAATCGTTTCGTCATATAAGCCGGAACCAAGCCAAACTTTTTAATTTTGCACTCTGCCGCCTGTAACCCCACTGCTCCCGCTAATTTCATACAAAAATATTCATTATAAATTAAATCCGGAAAGTTCTTGTTTTCTGGCTTTAAAATCCACGTTGAAATATATTTATCCGACGGCTTATAATACTTGTCACTATCAGGAAAAATCATTAAAGCCAACTTTTCCTGAGCGCCGGCAAGCGAAAGGCGGATACCTTCTCCGGTTAATAACGGGGTTCGTGAAAGTTTAGTCAAAAGAAAAGCCACCTCATCTTCAGATATTTCTTCTAATTTGTTATTACAAACAGGCTCCATATCCTGAGGATAAAGTGAAATGGCGCCCGCACACTCACCGCCGAGTTCTTTTAATAAAGCAAAAGGATTATTAAGGGAAACTTGTTTTATCTGAGCAATTTTTCTGGCAACATCGCCTTCCGGCAATAGGTTACTAAAAAAACTTCTCGTTTCTTTATCGCCAAAAGCTTCTTTTTGAAGCGGCAACAAGTGCGCGATAGATTCGGTCGCAGTGTCTGAATATTGAAAACTTAATCTGGAATTATGCTCTTTTAACACCCCGACTTTTTTATTATGAAAATAAACATCCAGTAAATTCATCAATCAACCCCATCAATTTTCAATTTAATTCCCAACATATCCAAAACATATAAAACTTTGCCGATTTGGCAGGTTTCCTTGCCTGCCTCCAAGTCCACAATAAAACGCACTCCAACATTGCATAGTCCTGCCAACTGCGGTTGAGTCAATTTTTGCTCTTTACGTATCTTTTTTATAATGTTTGCTAAATCTTTTGTTTTCATATTTTTCCCTTTCGGTAAATTTTATTTCTTTGCAAGCTTCTTTTTCATCATTTTTTACCGCTCGGTAAAAATATATCATCAAATTTCCCAATGTCAACAAAAATTTCCCTTTCGGTAAAAATAACCTATTATGCCAAACTATCCCTCCCCTCCTCAAAAAAAAGAACGCCCCGAAGAGCGCCCTTTTTGTCCTTTTATTTACGCTGTAAAGATTACAAATATTTCCAACCAATAGCTGTTTCACCAGTTGTACCGCAAGCTTTAGTTGCATTCGGCAAGCTCAAAGGTAAGTTATTACCGCCAGCTTTAACAACAAACTTATTTGTATCGGTTGTTTCAGTAGAAATTGCAGCTTTCATAATTGTTTTCAAACTATCCGCAGTGTTAGCGCCACCATAAATACCTATAGCCTGCAAACCGGAACCGGAATCATTACCCCAGTCAGTTGTTGCAATGGTAACACAAGAAGCTGCCGGAATCTTATCAAAAATCATAACATAAGAGTCGTCATCTGCATTGGTTTTCCCTGCTGCAACTACAACAGAACCACCGAAAGCGTTGCTTAAAGCAAACGTACTGCCGGACGCTGCGCCCGCAGAAAGCTTGGCTGCATCATACATTTCAGCCGGAGCAATACCGATTTTGGCAGCCAAACCATTACCCAAACCGGCATATGTTCTTTGTGAAGAATACATTGTTCTGATGTTTGTAGACATCATATTTACTTGGTCAATCAATTTGTTGGTCTTGAATTTTGCCATAGCTTTAGAATAACCGGCAATACCGCCAACAGACAAAACGCCCACAATCGCTAACACGCCGAGCATTTCGATCATTGAACGACCACTTTCATTTGTTCTCATCATTTTTAATCTCCAAAAAATATTTCCTTAACGCTACCTACTTTACAATAAAATAACTTTTTTAGCAACTATGCCGATAGTCATATATCTTATTTAAAGTCATAGCTAAGGTTTATTACTCTAAACTCACGTTTATGACGTGTTTCGTCCTAAACCTGCCCTGATAATAACCCTAAAACCTTAATTTTTTCTTAAATGAAACAAAATTTTCTCCCCACCCCCGCAAAACTCTCAAAAAATAATCCATAGTTGCAAAAGAACGGTGTTAAAAACACCGCCCTTACCAATTAACCCGCACGCCCAAACAAACCTCCTCATCATTTCCCGCCTCTCCCTCAAATAACTTATACCTTCCATATAGCATAACCCTGCGTGTCAACCCGACACCGGCCTCTGCTTCATAAACTTCACCGCGCTTCATATAACTTGTCGCCCAATTTTTCGTCGCCCGAAAATGCAGTCTTACCCTGTCTTGCTGATAATAAGCCCCGCACCGAACGCCAAAGGCGCCATAGCCATTCTCCGCAAGCCCGCCGCCATACCCTGCACTCGGCACCCCCATAATATAAACTTGTATCTCCTGCTTAAGCTGATAACTCTTTCCGCCGCCCAGACTAACCTCAAAAGCCATATGCTCCTCTTTATCCTTAACATCAAACACCCGCTTAAATCCGCCCTCCAAATCATATGAAAACGGCGAAAACATCACATCTGTTGCCAAAAGCGACTTAATCCCCAAAAGCTTAAACTCATCTAAGACAAATTTATTTTCTTTTTCATAGCGACGGACTTTCGTTTCAAAAGCGCTGATTTCCGCACCGCGCAATAAGCCGTAACTATCTTCCAAAAGCGAATTATACAGCGGGCGGAAACTGACTTCCTCAAAAAATTTACCATTCTTTTCCCCGACACTGCCGCCCGCCTGCGCCGCCCCATGCGCCGACACCGGATTTTCCCCCTCTCTGAGATCATCAAAATAATGCGCCTGCTGTTTTTGCCTGCTCCGTTCCTTAAGAAGTTTAAAACTTTTTTGCCGATACGCTGCAAGCGCCGTCCCCTCTTCAATATAGCGATATTGCTCATACTGATAAGCCGTCTCCAGCACATCAGCCCGTTCGGCGTCACTAAGCAAAGACAACTCGATTTTATCTTCCCTGATTATATCACGCAAAGCCTCAATCTGTGCTTTGCTCATCTGTGCCGCCCGATATTTCAGCTTAGACTGTCTGGACGGCCGGTATGTTGCTTTTTTCACCAAACCCAAAACCCCGTTCACCGCCTTAAGTGTCTCAAGCGGCAAGATATAAACGCCGGCCTTGCTTGCAAGCTCAAGTTCGGGCTTTGCCGCCTCAAGCATTAAAAGCAAAACATATGAACAATTTTTTGACGCATAGTAATAGCGGATTTTAGCCCTCCTCATCTCCCACAAATGCGCCACAAAAAGCTCCAGCTCCTCATTTGAA
>JAGASU010000119.1 GCA_017621635.1 Alphaproteobacteria bacterium
ACATACGGCTTAATGCCTCTGCCGCCATATATTAAAAGAGAAAAGCCGCAAACCGGCTTATGGAATAAATATAATGATAAGGAAAACTATCAAACCGTATACGCCAAATATGAAGGGGCTGTTGCCGCACCGACAGCCGGACTTCATTTCACCGATAATGTTTTAAGAAAAATAGAAGAAAAAGGCATAACAAAAGTTTTCCTGACGCTGCACGTCGGCGCCGGAACATTCCTGCCGGTAAAAACCGAAGACACCAAAGACCATAAAATGCACGCCGAATACGGCATAATCACCAAAGAAGCCTGTGATATTATCAATCAGGCTAAAAAAGAGGGCCGACGGATAATAGCAGTCGGAACAACATCGGTTCGTCTGCTGGAAAGTGCTGCCGATGAAAGCGGTATTCTTCATCCCTTTAACGGAGAAACCGCGATTTTTATCACGCCTGGCTATAAATTCAGAGTAATAGACTATATTATTACAAATTTTCATTTACCGAAATCAACTTTGTTTATGCTGATCTGCGCTATTGCCGGAACAGAACGGATGAAACAGGCTTATGCGCATGCTGTTAAAGAAAAATATCGTTTTTATTCCTATGGCGACAGCTCTATTTTAAAATGTGTAAATAAAATTTAACTATTCTTCGTTAAAGTAACCGCAAAACTAAACACAAAGCGGAGCTAAACGTGCTGAAATTAGGAATAGAATTTGAGAAAGTTTTTGCGTTCAGCAAAAATTTGTTGTTGCCGGTGTCAATAATGGCGGCGTTTTTTGTATACTTTTTCTCTGTTTCCGGCTTTTCGGAAGAAATGTATGCTCCTGTTCATCGTCTTTTCCTCATAACTTTGGTTTTAACTCTGGTTTTATCCTCCTTTTTACGTCAGCTGAGAACCTTGATGTTTGTTTCTGTCATTGCCGTAAGTTATGTCGTTATAAGTGTCTTGCGCTATACATATGGAGAAGACTATATGTTTTCTGCCGGATATAATATTTGGAGCTTGTTTCTTTTTCCGGATTTGTTGTTGGCTTTTTTTATTTTTAACCAAAAGGAAGCTCGAAAGGCCTGGAGTTGGTTTTATGTGTTTTTATTTTTGGAAACCGCGTTGATTGAAAAATTGCAAACGCAAAACATAGAAGCTGACTCTTATTATTTTTATAAACACGTCGGAATGTTGAACTATCCGACGCTTTATATAGCCATTTTAAGCATAGTTGTTTTATTGATCCATTATATCACCAAAGGGACAATTTTAAGTGCGGCAGCTCTTATGTCTTTATTTTGTGTTTTTGTAGGGTTGTATTTATCTGATAATTTATTTGCTTTTAATTTATTTTTTGCCGCAGGTGTTGTTATTGAGCTTGTGACATCGCTTTATTATGCACATGGCGCTTTATATAAAGACGAACAATTGGGAATAGCCAGCGTTTATCAATATCTTAAAAAAGCTCGGTCCGAATATCCCCTAAAATACAGCATAGCCCTGATGTATATTGATGAATACGGGCGCCTGTTAAAGAGATTCGGCAAAAATAAAACACTGGTTCTCAAAAAAATGTTCATCAGTCGTATTCGGGAAGTAAATCCGCATGTACTCATTTATAATTATAAAGCAGATGCTTTTGTTTTGGCTTATATGAATATAAACGCCGCTGAATGTTTTGAAAAAACCGAGGAAATCCGCCGTTCAATAGCCAAGACAATTTTTGTATTTAATGAAAATAACCATTTGCAACTAACCGTTTCGCAATGTGTCAGCGAAAAGAAACGAAGCGATGCAGATGCTTTCGCTGTTCTTGAGCGAGCTGAAGAGAACCTTCAAAAAGCTTGTAAATTTACCCGTAATATTACAATTAAAGCTTAATTGTTTTTGTTCTCTAAACTCAAATGCAACACATATACGCCTAACAACAAAAACGGCAAAGATAACAGTTGCCCCATGGTTATATGTCCCGCAATAAAGCCGATTTGTCTGTCCGGCTCGCGGAAAAACTCCATGCACATTCGGGATATCGCGTAAAAAATCAAAAATATTCCCGAAATCATCCCCGTATGCTCACGCACATAAGATTTGCGCCATAAAAGGTTTAAGATGATAAACAGCAAAACACCTTCGCTTAAAGCTTCATAAATTTGCGACGGATGGCGTGGCAAATATCCGCCTTCAGGAAATTTGACCGCCCAAGGAACATTGGTTATCCGTCCCCATAGTTCCCCGTTGACAAAGTTGGCAATCCTGCCCAAAAAAATCCCGATAGGGGTGTATAAAGCCACTAAATCCGTAACTTTAAGAAAAGGAAGTCCCGCTTTTTTTGCAAAATAAAATAATCCGGCAATAACGCCGACAATCCCGCCGTGAAAAGACATCCCGCCATGCCAAACCGCAAAAATCTCAAGCGGATTTTCCAAAAAATATCCTTTCCCGTAACATAAAACATAACCGATTCTTCCGCCGAAAATAATTCCGAGCGTGGTATAAAATACCATATCGTCAAGGCATGCATTGCTGATTTGCAAATTATATTTTACAATATTTTTTTTAATTAATATCCACGCACTGATAATTCCCGCTAAGTAAGCCAAAGCATACCAACGTAAAGAAAAAGGCCCGATAGAAAAAACAATCGGCGAAATATCAGGAAAATCAATATACATAAAAAGCTCCCTGTCAGACGGTTAAAACAGCTTAAATTTATCTTAATAAAAAAATATAATCCACATAAAAAAGTTAAAAAAAATAAATAAAAATCTAACTTATTGAAATAAAATATTTTATAAAATTTCAAAAAGTTACTTTTTGCTTAAAAAAGTGGAAAACTGGAGATTCCTGTTGTTTTAGTTCAGCCGCCCGTTAAAAAATAAACTGTAATTTGAGCAAAGGCAAAACAATGGATGCAGCATTAAAAAAAGATTTATATAATCCGATTGATACCATAGAGTATATCTTAACGCGTGACAAAGTGTCATTTGACCGCCGTAAAGAAAACGAACTCGTTGCCGAAGTTTTGGGTAAATGGGATAATATGCTTATCTTTTTTGCTTTTGAAGAACATATGCGCTGTCTGCATATTTCTTGTCTGTTAAATATTGAAGCTGCCACGGTTGACCGCAGTAAGATGTTTGAACTTTTGGCTTTGTTGAATGAAAATCTGTGGTTGGGGCATTTCTCTTATTGGAGTGAGCAAAAAATGCCGATATTTAAACATTCTGTTATTTTGCAGGATGATGAGGAGCTGTTTTGTGATAAAATCAGTAAAATCATTGAGCTTTCAATTATGGAATGTGAGCGGGTTCATCCGATTTTTAATGCTGTTATGCGTCAAAATGTTTCTCCCGCACAGGCGCTTTATGCCGGCGCAATGGTTATGTAAAGGCTTAAATAATTTTAAGATATCTTAAAATAAAAACGATAATTCCCGCTTGGATAACAATTGTGGCAAAAAAAGTTGCCATATAGCTTTTTTTCTTGTTTTTATGATGGAAAAATTTCTGTCCGGCAATCGCGCCGATTGTTCCCCCCATAAGTTCTAAGGTATGAAGCTGAACTTCCGGAATCCGCCATTCCCCTTTCTTGGCACAATGTTTATCTCTGCCGTAAGCAATAAACGTAAAAAGGTTAATTAACGGCAGATGGCACAAAACAAACAGCATTAAACTGGCTTTGCCGAAATAATGAACTCTTATGCCTAAACACATTTCCATATAATAGGCTGAAAAAATCATCGCAACAGCATAAAAAAGAAAAAAAACATTTTTCCTCAGTCCCGCAAAAATAAAAAGCAAAGCAAATAAAATCACCGCAAAAGTAAGAATCATTGTAACCTCCGAACGCCTTTCCGGATAACACAAAAAAACTGAAAAGTAAATCAAAAACTTAAGAAATTTTTAATAGCTTTACTATATTAATAAAACCAACAATAAATAAATTTAATTAGGAGATGCCCTATGAAAAGAGTTTTAAGCCTTGTTTCCTTAAGCGTTTTAGCCGCTTGCTCCTGCAGTGAAAACCAATGGGAAGAAGTTGATACAGTTGTTTATGATGAACCGGTTTATGTCGAACCGGCTCCTGTTGTTGCAGAGCCTGTGGTTGTAGCCGAGCCTGTTCAGCCGATAGCTCGTCCGGAACCGGTATATGTAAATGTTCCTCAGCCGGTATATGATTGTCCGTGCGCAGAAGTTCGCCCGACACCTTGCTACCAGCCAACTTGCTATCAGCCCTGTCCTTGCCAGCAGGTTGTAATGCCGGCACCGCAGCCCAAAATAACCACCACCAAAAAAATTATCACAACCACCACAACGGTTGAAGAACCCTGCGGTAAACCGGTTTGTGAACCGGTAGTAACCACACACGAAGAGATTGTTCCTGCAGAAGTAACATACAGCGGGTATAACGCAACTCCGGCACAAAGCGATTATGTCGAAGTAACGGTTGAAAAAAATCCGTATCATTCCGAAGTTGTAGGTATGCGCTCTTCTTCCTCAAAAGCAGGGGCAAATGTTGCCGCAAAATACTCTCCCGAAACATACGTTGTCGTTGCCACCCGTGCCGCCAATCGTATGCTTCAGGACACCTCGGCTATTTATGACAACGGCCGCACCAAAACCGTATATATCAAAGATACAAAATTGTTAAGCTCTGACCTTCCGTATGGCAGTCATCGCTTAAAAGGTGCCGTAAAAGACATTATCAGCGGTGCAAAAAGCTATGACGTAGTAAACAGTGCGTCAGCGGCAGATTTTGTGATTGATTCCTCTGCTGATTGGTATGTTGCAGACAGTTCGGCTCCGGCATTGCAGTATAAACTTGCCATGTTTGATAAAAACGGCAAAAAAGTCAATGAGTGGGTTGAAATTATCCGGCAGGTTCAGGAATAAGAGTAAATGCTCAAAAGCATAATAAAACCGTCTGTTTTAGCTCTGGGGATAATTCTTAGCCCAAAAGCCGAAGCAGACGGTTTTTTGCTGCCCTCAGAAAATTTTTCTTATCAGTCTTATGAAGAAGCCGCTCAAAAAGAAAACGCAAGTAAAGACTACATTATTCCGTTAATTTTTGTTAAAGATATCGAATTTTACAACAACACAACCACATCTGCATACACCAAAGACATCAAAGCTTTTTTATCTCTTGAACCTTCCGTAATTGTTGCAGATGATGAAGCTATGGCGGATTATTTTTTAATTCCCTATCTTCAATACTCAAAAATTGAACCCGTCAATCAGGAAAAGAGCCGTTACAGTATGTCTGTGACCGTCAAATTGCAGGTCAAAGGCGGTGCAGAGATAGATAGGGAAGAAAAAAGACGCTTTATCCTGATTGATAACGCTCAAGACAAACAAGAAATAGCCCGTAAGCTAATGCTAAAGCTGATTAAAGAAGCCTCAACCGCTTTAGTGATAAGGCTGAAAAATAAATAATTATCTGCAAAGCCAAAAAGTTGCCGGTCCGTCATTGATAAGGCTGACTTTCATATCCGCCTGAAAAATGCCGTTTTGTAATAAAATCCCTTTCTGCTCTAAAAGCGCATTGAAGTAATTATACATCTCTTTTGCTTTCTCCGGAAGCTCCGCCATCTCAAACCCCGGTCTGTTGCCTCGGCTCAAATCAGCAGTTAATGTAAATTGGGAAACCATTAAAATGCCGCCGTTAATATCCGTCACCGAGCGGTTCATTTTTCCGTTTTCATCTTCAAAAATTCTAAGGTTAACCAGCTTGTTAGCCAGATATTCCGCCTTATCTTTGGTATCTCCTTTTTCAACCCCTAAAAAAACAAGCAATCCTTTGTCAATTTGTCCGACAATATTTTTATCCACCTCAACACTGGCAGACAGCACTCTTTGAATTAATAATCTCATCATTTGTCCCCTTATTTAACATAAAACAAATAGGATAACAATATAGCGGCGACTATTCCCGCAAAATCAGCCCAAAGGGCATATTTTAAGGCATAACGCGTCTTAGAAATACTAACCGCGCCAAAATATACCGTCAAGACATAAAATGTTGTTTCCGTCGACCCTTGTATAACAGAAGCCGTGAAGGCTACGAAACTATCCGCCCCAAAGGTCTGCATTGTTTCAATCATCATCGCCCGTGCGCCGCTTCCTGAAAGCGGCTTCATCAACGCCGTCGGCAAAGCATCGGCAAAAGTACCGTCAAAACCGGCTTTACCGCATATCAGTTTAATTAAAGAAACAATCTCATCCAAAATTCCCGAGGCCCTGAAAGCCCCGATACTGACAAGCATAGCCAAAAGAAACGGCAAGATTTTAATTGCCACTTCAAAACCTTCTTTTGCTCCCGAAACAAATAGTTCATAACACTTAACTTTCTTCTTAAGAGCAAGAAAAACAATCCCGCCGATAAGCGTTATTAACAAAATATTGCCGATAACGGAAGAAACCACAAGTCTTAGTTTAGGAGAAATCAGATAAAACCCGCCCGCAATGCCTGTAATCAGCAAAACAAAGCCCAACAGCCATTTAAGCAAGATTTTGTTTTTAAGCTCGATTTTTTGTTTAAAAGCCACCAACAAAAAGCCCGTCAATGTAGAAACAGATGTTGCAAGTAAAATCGGAATAAAAACTTCAGTGGGCCTCAGCGCTCCCATTTGCGCCCGATACATGAATATCGTAATAGGAATAAGGGTTACCGAAGACGAATTTAAAATCATAAATAAAATTTCAGCGTCGCTTGCCGTATCTTTTTTCGGGTTGTGCTGCTGCAGTTCTTCCATCGCTTTAAGCCCCATAGGGGTTGCCGCATTGTCAAGCCCCAGAAAATTAGCCGCCATATTAAGCACAACCGTTGAAATAGCCGGACTGTTCTCAGGAATATCTTTCATAATAACTTGAAATAAGGGCGACAGTTTAAGCGAAATTTTTTGCGCCAGTCCCGTCGCCTCCACAAGCTTTAAGAAACCGAGCCAAAAACTCAAAATGCCGATAAGCCCGATGGAGATATTAACCGCGGAAGTGGCGTTTTCAAAAATTGCGTTGACAATCAGGGTAAATGTTTCGCTGTTTTGATAAAAAATCAAATTAAAAAAAGCTGCGCCGATTGCTAAAAGCAACATTCCCGCCCAAATAATATTAATCATAACCGTCCCCGTTTAGCAAATATTTAAGATATTGCTCTCATAATAATCTTAAAAGATTAAGATTTAGAGAAAAAAATGCAGAATAATCCTGAGTATATACAAGAAAAAGAAAGCTTTAACGCTTATTATGAAACAACAGTCCTCCCCGTGTTGCAAAAAATAGAAGCTTGCCGCAAAAAATATTTGCGTCGCTTTATTTTGATAAACTTGTTTATCATCTTTTGGGGCGCAAGTCTGATGAGTGATGTTGCGGTATTAAAAGACAATGTTTCAGGTGATATTGCAGGATTGATTTTTTGTTTCTCCATCTTGGCGCTATGTTGGCCGTTGCTAAGCTATTATAAAAAGAGCAAAGAAAGCCTGCTTCCGGTGCTGGCCGGCTACTTCGGGCGGTTTTCTTATGCTTGCCGTGTGCCGCTGAATGAAACGCTGCTTAAACAATCAAGAATTATGAAAAAATACGATGTTCTGGACACGGATGACAGTTTTAGCGGGCAATATGACGGTGTGGCGGTCAATTTTGCCGAATACATTTTGCGTGATTTGAAATATGAAAAGAAGAACGGCACAAAAAGGCCTGTTTACGTTAAAAAAGCCCGCGGTATAATCTTTTCGGCGCAAATGAATAAAAACTTTTCCTCGCAAACAATCGTCGTTAAGGATAAAGGCTGGTTAAATAAGTTTGCTCACTATAAAAATCTGCAAAAAGCAGGTCTGGAATCTCCCGAATTTGAAAAACAGTTTGAGGTTTATACCGATAACCAGATAGAAGCCCGTTATCTCTTAACGGTCGTGATGTTAAATTATATGCTGGAAGTCAAAAAAACATTTCCGAATGTTGAATTTAGCTTTTTTGATAAAAGTGTTTTTATTAATATCGAACTTAAAAAAAATCTTTTTGAAGCCGGCAGTTTCTTTACCTCGGTTATCAACAAAAAACGCATAGAAAAAAGCTTTCACGAGCTTTATCTCTTGTTTTCGATTATCAAAATTCTGCGCTTAAATCAAAAAACGCTTTTTTAATCTTAAATTTCTTGATCAAGCAAACGAATCGTCTTGACCGCTTCATCATAAAGCAGCTTATTTTCACGGATAGAAAGCCGGATATTTGATTTGGCCAATTCCTCATTCGTTCCGCAATCATAACGCTCGGAAGCCGTTAAAACGCCATAAAGAGGTATCCCCTTTTGCGCAGCAAGATTAATCGCGTCAGTCAAATTAATTTCGCCGTTAGCTCCTTTCTTAACCGAAGGTAGCAAATCCAAAATTTCATTAGGCAACACATAAGGCCCCATGCTGGCAAATTCCGAATTGATTTCCTCAAGTCGCGGCTTTTCAACCACACCCTCGGCTGAAATAATATTGCCTTTTTGCGATACATTATTTAAAACACCGTAGCGTGAGAGCTGAACTCGTGGAAATTTAATGACATTTTCCACCATGCCGCCTTTTTTCTCATACACGTCAAGCAGTTGGGATAAAATACCTTTACCGCGGCAAACATAAACATCATCCACCCACATCACCATAAAATCTCTTTTTCCGATAATCTCTTTGGCACACAAAATTGCATGGCCGTTTCCTCTTGGTTCCGGCTGGCAGGCAAAAGAAAATTTAACGCCGTCCGGTACGGTTCTTTTTAAAGCCTCCCAAAGCTCAAGCTTATCATGTCTGAGCAATCTTTCTTCAAGTTCTGCATTAGGGGAAAAATAATGCTCATACATTTTTCTGTTAGTTTCGTCACTATAAATAAAAATAATCTCTTTGACACCGGCCTCGGCACAGGCATCTACGGCATACTGGATAATCGGCAGATTATTTAAACACAAAAAGCCCTTGTGCATGGCTTTTGTTGCGGGAAGGTTGCGGGTAGAAAGTCCGGCAACCGGCAATACGACAACGTCCGGCCTTAAAAACATTATCACTCTCCTTAAATCAACTCAATAAGTCAAGCATAATGAAAAAAAATTTTTAAGCAAATAAAATAACCGCTATTTCACATATAAAGTTTTGGCTTTGCTGATTTCTCCGCTGAAAATCCGTGAAGGAAGCTGGTTTTGCGCAAAAAGATATTTGTGTTCTTTCTTTATATGAACATCAGAAGAATTTTCATCTTTAAGGGCGCTTTTACCGCTTGTACCGCTAAAGGGTAAAGCCGCTCCGTCAGTGGTGCTGAAAACATATTTATGAGAACTTTGCTCGACCTTGGTATTTGGTGTTTCAATGTAAACCGGAACATCATCGGTAAGGTGACTTAATTTGACGGCAAAATCATCATCTAAGCGCTCATCTGACAGAAGTTTAATCAAAGGGGACTGAAATGTGTCTTCCCTGCCATCATTTTCAGTTGAAGCGATATGAAAAGCAAGATTATTGCCGCTCAAAGCAATCGAAGGAATATTTTTCGAGCGTGAAAAACCTTGTTTTCTGCTCAAACTGTCTGCAATCTCAGCCGAAATCAAAGAGTTTTCATCTTTGCCGATACCAAGTGCGACAACCGGATTTGTCTTAAAAAAGCTGTTTTGCGCGGTACCGCTTTTACCGAAGAAGTTGCCCGACAATTCTTTTTTAAAAGATGGAAATTGTTGCTTATAAGCCAAAACTTTTGCCTTTTGGTTTTCCTCATTTTCAATAAACAAGGATTTAACATTAGATTCTGTTTGTTTAATTTTTGCCATAATGTCATTCATGGCAGATTTTGTATTTTCTAACAAAGTTTCGGCAGCCGTTTTAACCGGTGCCGGCAAAACAGTCTGTGCTTCCGCTGTTTGGATAACGGAAGTTTGCCTGTCAGAGGATAAAAGCGTTTGCTGAGCCTGCTCGTCTGTTGCAGTGATATAATCGGATCCGGCCGTAGGCAAAACCTGCTCGGCAATTTTAACCTCTTTTTTTTCTTCTTTAACCGTTAAAACAGGTTTTAAATTCTCGATAGCTTTTTTATCAGCTGATTTTTTTTCAATAACCGGCTTAACTGGTACTTGGATATTTTGCGCCACTATGATTTCTTTTTGTTTGTCCTGCTTGTTTTCGGTCGTTTCTTTTTGTTGAACAGGTTGTTTTTTCTCAGCCGTTTGCACGGTTTTGACTTCCTTTTGAACTTCTTCTATGACTTCCTCTTTAGAGCCTTTTATGACTTTTTCTTTTTTAACTTCTTTTTTGATTTCTTCTTGAGAGTCAGGCACGGTTTCTTTAATCTTTGGTGCAACAACCGGTTTAACATCGTTTTTATTTGTTTCAGGCTTTTCAATCACTGCTGTTTGAATAACAGGGGACTGAATGTCAAGCTGGGCAACTTTAACTTCGGCCGTTTTAGGTGTGTTTGTTTTGATTTTTTTGATTAAACTGGCAATGCCGCCTTTAACGCTGTTTATGTTAAGACTTAAAATATCATCTTTTTTTTTAATTTCTTCCTCATCAGGTTTATCTGCAACATCTTTTTTGTTATCAGTTTTAGAAGAAGCTTCTGTTTGCTTTTTATCTTTGACATCAATATTGTCATCTTTCGATTCGGCAGGCTGTTTGGAGCCGGTAGCAGGCTTTGAAGCATCAATACTGTCAATGGTCTTGGGCAAATAAACCATATATTCGTCATAATCTCTGGCGTTAATATTAAGCGCAGCTCGGAAATCTTCAATACTGTCAACGATTTTATTATTCATCCGTTCGGTATAAACAAAAATCGTTTCAAGCGCTTGTTTGGCAGCTTCGTTATTTTTCTTCATCTCGGAGATTTTCTGCGAATCGATAATATTAAGGTAATTATCCCGAATTTTGTTATACAGCCCGTTAATGCGTTCAATGTCGTCATTGATATCGTCTATCCCGTTCTGAAGCGCTTTTTGTTTTGCTTCGTCAACAGGGGTGTCCGTGTTTGCCATAATATCAACTTGCTGCATATAAACATCCGATAATCCGCTGTAATATGAAGCATTGTTTTGTGCTGCATTATACAGCCAGGATATTTTATTGAAAGCTTCATCAAAAATATATTTGCTGTCAACAATAAAGTTATCTTCAAGAGTTTTCGGTACAAATTTTATTTTTGACTTTTCAATTTCAAGCTCGGCGCCCAAATTCATCAGGATTTCTTCATTCGGATGAGTCCTGAGGGTATCTGCCATAAGCTTAAGCTTGGTCTCGCTGTCTTGCAGTGTCTTAAGACTTTGCTCGTAAACTTTGACAACATTTTCATTGTTGCTTATCGGCTTAAACCGGATAGTATCAAGCGTTAAACGCGAGATATTTTGCAACTCATTGTTAAGATCATCGCTCAAAGCCTTTGTCTTTTCGCTCAAACGCTCTTTTTGCGCTTTTTCTTGTGAATTTTTAGCCTCGTTAATCATATTTTCCGTATCGCGGATTCGTTTAATGCTTTCACTCAAATTTAATTTAAGCTGAGGATCAGATAAATTGCCGGTATATGAGAATTTCAATACATCCGAAAACGTAGCATTATTATAAATTCCGTTAAAGACAGCATTAAATAACCGGTCTGAGAGGTTTAAATCAAACTTCATATTAATCTTGGCGACAGGTGACTCGAAGAAAGTATTATCACTGATCAAAAGACCTTGCGTAACTTCATAGTTGCCGCTGATTTTGGTGAAAATGCTCCGTCCTGTTTTCAAACTGTTCATAATCGTATCTTCAAACCCTTTAAGCGTTTTTCTTTGCTCAAACTCAAATTTGATGATGTCCAAATCCCAGCCTTTCATAGCGGTTTGCAATAACGTAAATTTTCCTCTGGCATTTAAATTTTCAATAAATTCTTTTATAGAACCGGCTGATGAACTGAAAGTGCCTTCAGCACTCAAAGTACCGCCTTCAATCATATAAACAGTTCCGCCGAAAGGCAAAAGAGGAAGCCCGCTGATATTAAAACTGCCTTCTGCTTTTGCCATATTGTTGCTGTTAAGCATAAATTTAAGCAAAACAGACATATCGTCTTTTACAAAGGAGAAATTGTCAACTTTTAAAATACCGCTCTTAAGCATAGCATTAGTCTGGGCATTGGCATAAGTTTTATTTTTGTAAATAAGTTGTTTGGCACTCAGAGCAAGATTGAAGTCAGCTTTTTTCAAAGAAGAATAGTCGATTTTTTTCTCATCAAAATCAGGCAGTGCAACAAAAGCGGTTTGTTTTGTCGCTTTTGTGACAAGCGCGGCTTTCTTATTAAGGTTAAACAGTCTGTCGGCATCAAACTTGTCAAAATCAAATTGTCCTGCAAGTTTGGGCGTTTTCTCGCTGTTATCAAAATCAAAATGTCCTTTGATGTTATTAGCCCCTAAATATGCATTAACATCATCAAGAGCAAAAAGTTTGCTGGTTCCTTTGATTTTACCTTTAAGCATAAAGGAAGTCAGCGGAAGATCTGGGGTGTAATCAATGTCAAGCGCTTTAATGAAGTTAGAAAAATTATTGCTTTTTAGTTCCAAATCACCATCAACAATCGCCTCTTTTGTATTCTCAACCGTTCCGGTATAAGAAAATTCCGTATCGCCGAATTTCTGAACCGAACTTAAGCTGAAATGATCAAATGTGCCGCTTAATGCGCCTTGAGCGGCAAAAAGTTTTCTCTTAAACAGCGGTTTGGTTAAATTTTTAATTCCTAAGGTGTTTGAAAATAACGGAAAGTTATTGGTTTTAACATCAAAACTCAATTCCTTGAAATAAGGTTTGCTATAAACTTTGTCCGCCTCAAAGCTCATATTAACCGCACCCCCGCCGAAATTTGCTGCAGCAAACTTTTTCACAGCCAGATTCTCTTTAGACAAAGTAAACTGCAATTGCATCTTTTCTATCGGTACTTCGTGGTAAACGGCACTGCCGACAGTTGCTGTAATATCTAAATTGATATCTTTATTCCATGGAATAAGGTTTAACTGGTAGATAACTTTATCTTCTAAGTTTGCTCCGGCCTTATCTTTAGGAAGCTGAGCTAAATATTTGTCAAATAGAATCTGTGAAGCGTTAACATCGGCCAAAACATACTGTTCACCGTCTTTTTTCACAAAACCGAAGTTACCCTTAAAAGATGTGGCGTCGATGAGTCCGTTCGGAACAAAAACTTTCATAGACCCCAGATCCCCGCTTATTTTAATTTCCGCCTGAGCCCGTTTAAAAATGCTTTTTTTCTGTTCCGGATTGGCTAATTTCGCCAAATCAATTCCGAAAACAGAAGCAAATGTTCTCAAATCATTGGTCTCAAATACTTGATTAAATTGATAATCAACGCCGTTATTTAAATTTATTTTGCCAACCGCTTTAAGTGATGTGTCACCGGCCATAATAACCCCTAATCGGGTTAAATCAAGCACGCCGTCTTTAAGTTTAAGGCCTAAATTTAAGTTTTTGGCTTCCGTGCCGTTAACAAAAGCTTGTCCGGCCTTGATATTTAATGTGCTGTCATAGTTAGAAAAGAACATATCGCCGAATTTCTTGCCGCTGTTAACCATATTAATATAATCGCGGCTGATATTCTCGATAAGGTTGATATTAAACTGTGTCATATCAAAATTAGCGGAAATCTCACCGCGCGGTTGTCCGTTTTTAATAACGGCGCTGCCCGTACCAATGGAATGTTGTCCGTACTTGACGGTGAAATTATCAAGCTTGGCCAAATTATTATCATAGTCATATTTAAATGAGAAATAAAGCGGCTCTTTATAAACATCACTTATAGTATCTTTTCCAAACATAACCGCAATGGTATCAGTCAGGCTTTTCGTTTCAAACGTTAAAGTACCCTTAGCTTTGTTGCCGAGTGTCCCGTCAATAAATATCTTGGCGGCACTCGGTGCATTTTCAACCGTCATTTTTAAGGTTAAAACATCGTTGTTTTTGACGATATCACCATTAAATTTGATTTCGCTGTTGTTATGGATAAACGACCCATTGGTCTTATAAGGTCCTTGTAATGTAGGCGCGCTGATGTTGGCAGAAATATTTGTAAGTTGAAAAGATTTCTTGTTTCTTAAATTATTATATTTAAAAGTAGCGCTGTTCATACGGATATCGTTAAAAGAAACTTCAATATTGCCGGATTTGTTTTGTCCCGAAGCGCCAAACCCGCTCCAGTTAAACTCTCCCTGTTCTGAAATTTCAAGATTAACCGTAGGCTGGGTCAAAGTCATGGATTTTAAAATGAATTTATTGTCAAACAAAGGCATTAACTCAACATTCGAAGAAATTTGGTTAATATTCATCAACGGATCGCGAGTATTGCCGTTTTTATAAAATTTAACTAAACCAGCCGAAAATTTAGGAGAAGGAAAAAGCTCAACATTTAGTTGCCCATCAATAACCGCGTTAAGTCCGGTAATCTGCGAAAACCGTTGCGCAATAAGGGCTTTGTGCTTGTTCCAGTCTAAAGTGTAAATGTATACTCCCGCACCGATGACAGCAAGCACAATAAAACTGATAAGGCCTATGATAATCTTTTTTAGCACGATTTTCTCCTAATTTAAAAATAAGCTTTGCTAAATTTTTTTATCATTGTATATTATAAAAAATTAACGAAACGATAACATCGCAATTTTTTTTATGAATTTGTTTAAGGAGGTAGCTATGGATATAGCCAAAGAGCTGTTCAAAAGCGCTTTGAACGCAAGGTCAAACGCCTATGCCCCATATTCCCGCTATAAAGTTGGAGCCGCAATTTATGCCGAAAATGCAAAAATTTATGCATCATGTAATGTGGAAAACCTTTCTTTTCCCTGCGGAACGTGTGCTGAAGCCGGCGCCATAGCCGCTATGGTTGCGGATAATGGCGGTAAAATACAAAAGATTTTGATTGTAGCTGACGCAAAAGAGTTGGTTTATCCCTGTGGTGCCTGTTTGCAGCGCATAGCCGAGTTCGCAACTCCCGAAACTCTGATTTATCTGGCAGATACAAAAGAAATTAAAAAAACATACACTCTGCAAGAGCTTCTTCCTCATAATTTTACCGCAAAGGAACTGTCAAATGATTAAACAAGCCGCTTTTTATATCAAACAGGCCTTAGATTTAAAAAATCCTCAAACCGCCGTCATTTTAGGCTCGGGTTTAAGCGGTTTTGCTCAAACCTTAAGCAACACCGTAACTGTTGCTTATAAAGATATTCCAAACTTTCCGCAAACAACGGTTGCCGGACATAAAGGCGAGCTGATAAAAGGTTTTTTAGGGCAAAAAGAGATTCTTTGCTTAAACGGGCGTTTTCATTTATATGAGGGGCATGAACCCAAAGTCATCGCTGATGTTATTCATATCTTAAAAGAGCTGGGCATTAAGCGGTTAATTGTCACCAATGCCGCCGGCTCGTTAAAAAAGGAATTAACCCCGGGCAGTCTTATGCTGATAGCCGACCATATTAATTTTAGCGCCAAAAATCCGTTAATCGGTGCCAATGATGAGCGCTTCGGTCCTCGTTTTCCGGCAATGAATAAAGCATACACAGAAGCTTTGCGCCAAAAATGCTTAAAAATTGCCTCTAAGCAAAATATTCCTCTGAGCGAGGGGGTGTATTTAATGGTTTTAGGACCAAATTTTGAAACTGCCGCTGAGGTGAGGGCGTTTGCCTTGTTGGGCGCAGACGCTGTCGGAATGTCAACCGTGCCGGAGGTGATTGCCGCGGTGCATAGTTCAATGGAGGTTTTGGGAATTTCAGTTATAACCAATTATACGGGAGATTTGGCAAAAAATACTTTATCACATGAGGAAACGCTGGCTATTGCTAATCAGGCATCGGCCAAACTTATCAGGCTTGTAACCGAATTTATCAAAGAGGAGGATTAAACATGTTACCTCAGGAAATTATCCGCAAAAAGCGCAATAAAGAACAGTTAAGTGCAGAGGAAATCTCTTTTTTTATTAAAGAGATGACATCAGGCCGCTTGGCAGACATTCAAGCCGCTTCTTTTACCATGGCTGTTTTCTTTAATGGTATGAGCAAAGAAGAAATGCTGGCGTTAACGCTGGCCATGCGTGATTCCGGTGAAAAATTAACATGGGAAGGTATATCTGACGGTCCGATTGTTGATAAGCACTCAACCGGAGGTGTCGGGGATAAAGTCAGTTTGATGTTAGCCCCGATGTTAGCAGCGTGTGGCGCTTATGTGCCGATGATAGCGGGCAGGGGGTTAGGGCATACCGGCGGAACACTTGATAAGCTCGATTCGCTTTCCGGTTATCAAACCAATGTCGATATCGACGTATTTAAAAAAACAGTCAAACAAGCCGGTTGCGCCATTATCGGCCAAACGGCAGATTTAGCTCCGGCAGACAGAAAATTATATGCGATTCGCGATGTTTGCGCCACCGTCGAGTCAATCCCTTTGATTACCGCCTCAATTTTATCTAAAAAGCTCTCTGCCGGTCTGCAATATTTGGTAATGGACATCAAATGCGGCAATGGCGCGTTTATGGAAAATATAAACAGAGCCTCCGAACTTGCGCACGCCATAGCCAATACCGCCAACGGCGCCGGCACCAAAACAACCGCTCTGTTAACCGATATGGACAGCATTTTAGGCACAACGGTTGGCAATGCGTTGGAACTTCAAGAGGCGCTATCATATCTTAAAGGGGAAAAAGCTGATTCCCGTTTGGATGAGGTAACAATGGCTTTGTGTGCTGAATTATTGCTCAATTCAGGTCTGGCTCAAACAACAGCCGAGGCCGAGCAGAAACTCCGTCACACCATTTCCTCGGGTCTTGCTTATGAACATTTTGTGAAAATGGCAACATCGCTTGGTGCAGATAGTAAAATCTTGGAAAATTTTGCAACTCACGGTCTTAAAGCCCCTTATGTCGAGCCGATTTATCCGACAACATCAGGCTATGTCGCCGCCATAGATACGCGTCAAGTAGGCTTAGGCGTCATTATGTTAGGCGGTGGTCGCACACATCCCGAGCAAAAGATAAATTATACCACCGGTTTTACTTCTTTCTGCCAAATCGGCGACAAGGTGGACACTAAAACGCCCCTGTGCTATATCCACGCAGAGGACAAAGACAAAATCAAAGAGGTAGCCGAGTCCGTCCGTCAGGCCATAACAATTGCCGACACCAAGCCCGCTCTATCTCCCG
Organism: Alphaproteobacteria bacterium; assembly: GCA_017621635.1. Lineage (GTDB taxonomy): Bacteria > Pseudomonadota > Alphaproteobacteria > RF32 > CAG-239 > CAG-267. Next base: position 17,165 of record JAGASU010000119.1, read on the forward strand.
TCATCTTGCGCAAAATTGCTTAAAACTGAGCGGCGATAACACAGCGGCCGGAATTATCAGTGGTTGAGCATCTTTGGCAAAAAGGGAGGACCTCTTCAAGTTTAAGATTAGCCAAGCATTTACGTTCTGCATCGCAATAAGGAATTCCATACCAAATGGTGGAAGTGCTTGAATTATTTGGCTGATAGAGGGAAACATGGTGAATATCGTTTTCAAAAGGTTTAATAACATTAAGGAGAAACTGGCGGCAAAGCTCATAATCAGAGTTTGAGTTTTCGCCTGCCTGACGAATAAAAAAATCAAACCCAATGTATGATCGTTTGGAAAAAGGAATAACGGAATAACCGAGACTATCCAATAAAAACTGCGAATCTGTACTTTTTATCTTCCAACCCGCCGGTAGCCCCATTGCCGCCATATACGGTGCAAGCGGGACATCTTGTTGTTTTTCTTTGTATAACTTCAGCCAATCCTTTCTATATAAAAGCAAATACTCCTGAATAAAAAAAGTGTATTGTTCTGTCAACTTATTAATCTTATGCTTCATCATTGCTTTTTGAAAGCCCGCTATCGCGCCAACAGATAATATCCCGACAATGGCTAACACCCCCAGCATTTCTATCATCGACCGTCCATATTCACTGCTTTTCTTAAAAAACATATCACATAGTTCCTTTCTTCATAAACCTAGGTTTATGGTGAAAGGAATTTTATTTTTTTGAAAGAAAGTTATCTCAATTGTTTTCAATAACTTAGAGAAAATTAATCTTAACGGATTTTTAAAATTTAATATGCAAAATAGACCTACCTTTATGGAGATTATTTTATCGCCTAAAAATAAACGGCGATAGAACAGTTTTCATCTTTAGCAAAACAAGAAGAACAAAAGTCTTCAATATCCTGAAATGTCATATTGGATAAACAGTTTCTATTTTCTGAGCATTGAGGCGTGCCAAACCAATATAATTTGCTGCTTGAGCGTTGATAAAGCCACATGCGATAAATATCTTCTTTAAACGGCAAAACAACATTAGATATAAATTGTCGACACAGCTCATTTTGTGTATTTGCCTCCGCCTCTTGAATTCGCAAATCAAATCCAACATGAGCAAATCCTTTATAGCCGGTATATGGAGAAAAAATATTATTCATTGAATCTATAATTTCATTACCACTAACATTAACTCTCTTCCACCCCGTAGGTAGTCCTAATGTCTCAAGATAAGGCGCAATATACACACCTTGGTCATTATTATGAAGATGCATGCGCCTCCATTCTTCTTTATATTTAAGAAGAATATCTTGAATAAAAACAACATATTGTTCTGTTAACTTATTAATCTTATGCTTCATCATTGCTTTTTGAAAGCCCGCTATCGCGCCAACAGATAATATCCCGACAATCGCCAATACCCCCAGCATTTCTATCATCGAGCGTCCGTTTTGGTTTAAAAAATATAATTTCATTATAGCCTGCCTTTATAAGTATCAGTTACAACAAAGCCCACCTTCAAGGCGGGCGGATGTTCGAAAACCGTACACAGATAAACGGCTCGGCTTATTTGGCCAAAACCTTATTCACCGACATCCGCCTAAGCGAAAGTCGGCACAATCTTTTGGGTCGTATGTGCTGCGACCATCTGTGTTTTTCAAGGGTTTTCGACGCCCTCGGATAATCTCTTATCCACCTTTTAAAATACAAAGAAAGAAAATATAATCAAGTCAAAAATAAAAAACGGTGCATTTGCACCGTTAAAAGCTTATGAACACTTAGGTTTCTTTGGTTGCGGCGGTGCCATAAAATCAGCCCGTGATTTATAATTTTTGATTTTATTAAGCAATAAATAATCCGGCATACCATCTTGCGGCAGGTTCCACTTTTTCTGCAACGTTTTGACCGCGGCGGCTGTTTTCGAGCCATACCTGCCGTCTTCTTTAAGTTTTGCCCCGATAACCCGATTGGCAAAATGTTGAACCTTTAAAATATCCTCATCGGTCAGCTTATAGTTCGCTTTTTCTTTAAGCGGCGCAAACTTTTGCTTGCCTTTGGCATAATCAGCCAGTTTAACAATCGCCAGCGCATAGTTGGTAGACCTGTTCCAAATCATTATTCTTCTAAAATTGCTAAGCGTGATATAAGCCCGTCCCCGCCTGCCGTCAGGGAGGATAATCCCCGCCGCGGCATCTTCCGGAAGCGTTAACGCTTTGCCGTCCGCGCCGATAACACCAAGCTTTTTCCACTCTTTAACCGATTTATATTTTTTCAGCCCGACAAGTTTATAATCAAAGTTCCACGGCAAATTAACCTCTTGCCCCCAAGGTTCGTTAGCTTTCCACCCGAGTTTGGAAAGATAGTTGGCGGCAGAAGCAATCGCGTCATCAAAATTATCCCAAATATCCGCCACGCCGTCACCGTCAAAGTCAACCGCATACGCGTTATAAGTCGACGGCATAAACTGGAAATGTCCCATCGCGCCGGCCCAAGACCCCATCATCTTGTCCCCGTCAAGCCCGTAAGTGTCCATAATCTGCAAAACATGGTAAAGTTCACGCTTAAAAAAGGCCGAACGTCTGTTCTTGTAGCTTAAATTTGTCAGCCCGTCGATAAGGTGATATTTGCCTTTGTTGTAGCCAAAATGCGTTTCAACGCCCCAAAATGCCACCAAATAATGAACCGGCACGCCATACTTCTGGCTAAGGTCTTTATATTTTTTACTAAGCTTTTTATAATGCTCTCTTGCTTTGTCAACTTTTCCTTGGTTAACCAGCCTGTTAATATAAGTATCCGAGGTCAACACAAACTCAGCCTGTTTCTTGTCTTGCAGTACAACGGCTTTAACCTCGTGGAAATAATCGTCTTTATAGGCATTTTTAATCGTTTTCTTAGAAATACCCTTGGCAATCATCTCTTTTTTCAGCCCGTCAAGCCATTTATCCCATTCTTTGCGCTGTTCTTCAACGCTTTTAACTTTAGCAAACGCTTCACCAAAGCAAAATAACAAACAAAAAGCAATCAATAAAATTCGTCTAAACATCTTATCCGCCGTAACAAATATACTCAATATCAGAAGTATAAAAGAAAATATCTTTACTTTCTCCTAACAATCAGTTGTTTACATCAAAAAAATTATATGTTACAACAAAAAATAAGCTACTATTAAGCAATTTTGTTGAAAATACCCCAAATAGTCATTACGAGCCAGCCGTAAGGCACAAAGGCGTGGTAATCCATAACTGGTGCGAAGCACGCCTTTTAACAAAGGAAAATAAAGGAGAAAAAATGAATATTAAAGAATTTAAACAAACCTTGCCCCTCAAAAAGGCAATCTTAGGCATAGACTACGGCTCCAAACGAATGGGGCTTGCCGTTTCTGACCTCTCAAAGCTGATTGCCTCATCATACAAAATATTATACCGCACCACGTTAGAAAAAGACCTCGCCGAGTTAAAAAATATAATCATAGAAAAAGAAATCGGCGCTATCGTTATGGGGTTGCCGTTGCAAATGAACGGCGAGGAAGGGGAAATCGCCGCCGAAGTCCGCAAGTTTGCTTTTGTCTTAGAAGAACATTTTGCTCTCCCGATTCTCTTGTGGGATGAGCGCTTGTCTTCATCAGCTATGGAAAACTTTTTAATCAAAGAGGTTGACCTCTCCCGTAAAAAACGCGCCAAAGTCTTAGACGCCACAGCCGCCGCCTACATTCTCCAAGGTGCACTTGACGCTTTGCAATATGCTTGAAAAAACTCTTGCCAGAAACCTCATTTTATGATACCCTAAAAAAACTTAAAGGGGCATTATGGAAATAGAAATAAAAGATTTTAAAAATTTTGAACAATTTTTGGCCTATAGCCGGCAACACGTTGAGGAAATGAAAAGCTGGTCTCCCGAACAAATGAAAGAATATACCGACAATGTTATG
>JAGASU010000120.1 GCA_017621635.1 Alphaproteobacteria bacterium
CAATGCCTTTGAAGAGCATGCCGGTTGGTACAATCGTACACAACGTAGAGCTGAAAGTTGGCAAAGGCGGACAATTAGTTCGTTCTGCCGGTTGTTATGCTCAAGTTGTTGGTAAAGATAGCGGTTATGCACAGTTGAAACTTTCTTCCGGCGAATTGAGAATCGTTCGTGAAGAATGCTTGGCTACTGTTGGTGCCGTTTCTAACCCAGATAACCAAAACGTTTCTTTGGGTAAAGCTGGTCGTGCAAGATGGCTGGGCGCTCGTCCGGTTGCACGCGGTGTTGCAATGAACCCTGTTGATCACCCGCATGGTGGTGGTGAAGGTCGCACATCAGGCGGTCGTCATCCGGTTACACCTTGGGGTAAACCGACTAAGGGTGCTAAAACTCGTTCTAACAAGAAGACAGATCGCTTTATTATGAGATCTCGTCATGAAAACAAAAAGAAATAAGGAGGTAAACTGAAATGACTCGTTCCGTATGGAAAGGACCTTTTGTAGATGGTTATCTTCTTAAAAAAGCTGATGCAGCAAGAGCATCTACTCGTAATGAAGTGATTAAGATTTGGTCTCGTCGTTCCACAATGTTGCCGCAATTTGTCGGCTTGACATTTGGTGTTCACAATGGTCACAAATTTATTCCGGTACTGGTTACCGAAGAAATGGTTGGCCATAAGTTTGGTGAATTTGCTCCGACTCGTACCTTCTATGGTCACGCTGCAGATAAAAAAGTTAAGAGAGGTTAATTATGGGAAAAAGTAAAGATACAAGAAGACTTGCCGATAACCAAGCTATGGCTATGGACAATTCTATCCGCTCCAGCTCTCGTAAGTTAAACCTTGTTGCTCAGTCAATCAGAGGCTTAAGCGCTGAGAAAGCTGTTGCTGAACTTAGCTTTTCTAAGAAAAGAATTGCAAAAGTCGCTTTAGAAGTATTAAAATCCGCTATTGCCAATGCTGAAAACAACCATAAGCTTAACATTGATAAGCTTGTTGTTGCGGAAGCTTACACCGGCAACGGCATTGTAATGAAACGTATGCACGCACGTGGTCGCGGCAGAGGCGCAAGAGTATTGAAGCCTTTCTCCAAACTGACCATTGTTGTTGCAGAGCGTGGGGAGTAAAGTAAATGGGACAGAAAGTAAATCCTATCAGTCTTCGTTTAGGTGTTAACCGCACATGGGACTCTCGTTGGTATGCTGACGAAAAGTTTACAGATTACCTCCACGAAGATTTAAAAATCAGAAAATTTTTGAAAGAAAAGTTGGCTCAGGCCGGTATCAGCAAGGTTGTTATTGAACGCCCTGCCAAGAAAGCAAGAGTTACTATTCATTCAGCAAGACCGGGTGTTGTAATTGGCAAGAAGGGTCAAGACATTGAGTTGTTAAGAAAAGACATTCAAAAGTTGACCGATTCTGAAGTTCAATTAAACATCTTGGAAGTCAGAAAGCCGGAACTGGATGCTCAGTTGGTTGCTGACTCTGTCGCTCAGCAGTTGGAAAGACGTGTTGCTTTCCGTCGTGCGATGAAGAGAGTTATGCAGTCTGCTTTGCGTTTAGGCGCCGAAGGTATTAAGGTTTGCTGCTCAGGCCGTTTAGGCGGTGCCGAGATTGCCAGAACCGAATATTACCGTGAAGGCAGAGTGCCTTTGCACACTCTTCGTGCTGATATTGACTATGCTACTTCAACAGCTCACACCACATATGGTGCTTGCGGCGTTAAGGTTTGGATTTACAAAGGTGAGATTATGTCTCACGATCCAATGGCACAAGACAAGAAATTGGCTGAACAAAAGTAAGAATGAGGTTTTAAGATGTTAAGTCCAAAACGTACAAAGTTCCGCAAGCAGCACAAAGGCCGTATTCATGGCCTTGCCAAGGGCGGTTCTGAATTAAGTTTCGGTTCATTCGGTCTGAAAGCTCTTACACCGGAGCGCGTTACCGCACGCCAGATTGAGGCTGCCCGTCGCGCTATCACCCGTGAAATGAAAAGAGCCGGCAGACTATGGATTAGAATTTTCCCGGATGTTCCCGTGTCAGATAAACCTGCCGAGGTTCGTATGGGTAAAGGTAAAGGTGCTCCTGAATTTTGGGTAGCAAGAGTTAAACCCGGACGCATTATGTTTGAGATTGGTGAAGTCGATGAAGACACCGCTCGCAGAGCATTTGCTTTGGGTGCAGCAAAATTGCCGGTTAAGAGCAAATTTGTTAAACGCTTGAATTCTGATAATGGAGAAGCATAATGGTAAAAATCAAAGATTTGAGAGCTATGAGCGTTGATGAGTTGGAAAACAGACTCGTAGAATGCAAGAAAGAGCAATTGAGTTTGCGCATTCAGCAGGCTACCGGTCAGTTGCAGAACACATCAGCTATCTCTAAAGTTCGTAAAGAAGTAGCTCAAATCAATACGCTTTTAACAGAGCGTAAGAAGAATAGTTAGGAGAAAAACAGATGCCTAAAAGAATTCTTCAAGGTGTTGTAGTAAGCGCAAAACAGGATAAAACTGTCGTAGTCAGCGTAGAGCGTCAGGTTATGCATCCTGTTTACAAAAAAATCGTAAAGAGAAGTAAGAAATTTGCTGCTCACGATGAGAACAATCAGTTCAAAGAAGGCGATATTGTTTCGATTGTTGAATCTAAACCTTATTCGAAAACCAAGACTTGGACTGTAATCAGTAATAATGAAAATGCCTAGATTGTGAAGGAATGAATTATGATACAGATGCAAACCAACCTAGATGTTGCGGATAATTCTGGAGCGCGTCAGGTGCAGTGCATTAAAGTTCTTGGCGGTTCCAAGAGAATGCATGCTTCCGTCGGTGACATTATTATCGTTTCCGTTAAGGATGCAATGCCTAAAGGGCGTGTAAAGAAAGGTGATGTTCAACGTGCAGTTATCGTTAGAACAGCCAGCGACATCAGACGTAAAGACGGTAGTGTTATCCGTTTTGACAGCAATGCAGCTGTTTTGGTTAACAAAGACGGCGAGCCGATCGGCACCCGTATCTTTGGCCCTGTAACCAGAGAGTTGCGTGCGAAAAAATTCATGAAAATTATTTCTTTAGCGCCGGAGGTTTTGTAATGACCAAAATGAAAATTAAAAAAGGTGATAAAGTAATCGTTATTGCAGGTGATGACAAAGGCAAAACCGGCGAAGTTTTAAAAGCTATGCCGAAAGAGGGTAAAGTTGTTGTTCAAGGTGTTAATCTTGTTAAAAGACATACCAAACCCAGCCAGACAAATCCCGGCGGTATTGTTACTAAAGAAGCAGCTATTCAGGTTTCTAACGTTTCTGCCGTAACATCTGAAGGCAAACCTACCAAGGTTGGCTTTAAGGTTGTTGACGGCGTTAAGAAACGCGTTGCCCGGAAGACCGGCGAAGTAATCGATAATTAGGAGATAGATTGATGACTAATTTTGAAACATTGTATAATGACGTCATTAAGAAAGCTCTTGTGGAAAAGTTCGGTTACAAGAACCCGCATGAGATTCCGAAGTTGACGAAAATTGTCTTGAACATGGGCGTCGGTGATGCCATTACGGACAAGAAAAAACTTAATAACGCTGTTGAAGAAATGGCTTTGATTGCCGGTCAGAAGCCGGTTGTTACCGAAGCCAGAAAGTCAATTGCGACATTTAAGCTCAGAGAAGGTATGCCGATCGGCTGCAAAGTTACGCTTCGTTCTGATAAAATGTATGAATTTTTAGAGCGTTTGATTAACATGGCTTTGCCGCGTATCAGAGACTTCCACGGTATTTCGGGGAAGAACTTTGACGGTAGAGGAAACTTTGCTTTTGGCATTAAAGAGCAAATTATTTTCCCTGAAATTAACTATGAAAAAGTTGAACAGGTTCGTGGTATGGATATTGTTATCTGCACAACTGCCAAGACGGATGAAGAAGCTAAATTTCTTCTGACATCTTTCAACTTGCCATATAAGAAATAAGCGGAGATTTTACTATGTCAAAAACAAGTTCAGTATACAGAAACTTGAAAAGAGTTAAGATGGTTGCAAAATATGCGAACATCCGCTCCAAGTTAAAAGCCATTGCCGATGATAAGAATGCTCCTGAAGATGAAAGATTTCAGGCGACTTTGAAATTGGCAGCGTTACCGCGTAATTCTTCAAAGGTTAGAGTTCGCAACCGTTGCAAGATTACGGGACGCTCTCGTAGTTATAACAGAAAATTCGGTGTCAGCCGTGTTGAATTAAGAGACATGGCAAGCTTCGGCGAGATTCCGGGTTTAGTAAAATCAAGCTGGTAAGGAGATGATATTATGTCTATGACTGATCCTTTGGGCGATATGCTCACACGCATTAGAAACGCACAAAGAGCGAAGAAAAGTGATGTTGTATCACCGGCCTCTCGCCTGCGTGAAAATGTTTTGGAAGTTTTGAAAAGAGAAGGTTACATTGCCGGATTTGAGAAGGTTAATGTTCGTGCCGGAATTGATGAACTTCGTATTCAATTAAAGTATTTTGAAGGTACAAGTGTTATCACTGAAATTTACCGCGTTTCCACACCGGGACGCCGCGTATATTCCAGCGTAAAAGATCTGCCGAGAGTTTATAACGGTTTGGGAATTTCTATCGTTTCCACCCCTAAAGGTGTTATGAGCGATAACGAAGCCCGCAAAGCCAATGTCGGCGGCGAAATCTTGTGTCAGGTATTCTAGGGAGAAAACGGATGTCAAGAGTAGGTAAATATCCAGTAATTGTCCCGGAAGGCGTTAACGTTTCGATTAACGGAAATGTTGTTAACGTTAAAGGAAAATTAGGTGAATTAAGCTTTGCTTTCGATGATTCTCATGTTAATGTTGAATTAAATGAAGGTAAGGTTGTTGTAACACCGCATTCTCAGAGCCGTACGGCGAGAACATTGTGGGGTACAACGCGCGCACAGATTAACTCTTTGGTTAAAGGTGTTAGTGTTGGTTACAGCAAAAGCATTGAATTGTTCGGTGTCGGCTATAAAGCCCGCATGGATGGCAAAAATGTTGTTTTGACATTGGGCTTTTCCCATGATGTACCGTTTGAAACCCCGAAAGGCATTACAATTGCTTGCGAAAGCCAAACCGTTTTGAAAATAAGCGGTGTTGATAAGCAGTTGGTTGGCCAAGTTGCGGCAGAAATTCGTAAATACAGAAAACCTGAACCTTACAAAGGAAAAGGTATCCGTGTTGATGGCGAATATGTACGTCGTAAAGAAGGCAAGAAGAAATAGGATGTAAAGCAATGAATACACCAAAAAAATTATATGAAAGAAGAAAAGCCCGTGTTAGAACGGCTTTGAAGGCTGCTGCAAATGGAAGGATGAGATTATCTGTATTTCGCAGTGGTAAGCATATTTATGCGCAAGTTATTGATGACGCTAAAGGTGCAACAGTTGCTTCTGCTTCTACCTTGGATAAGGAAGTAAGAGCCAATATTGCGAAGTCTTCAAACATTGAAGCTGCTCAATATGTTGGCAAAGTTGTTGCCGAGCGCGCTGTTAAAAACGGCGTTAGCGAAGTTGTGTTTGACCGTGGCGGTTATGTTTATCATGGCCGTGTAAAGGCTTTGGCAGATTCTGCCCGTGAAGCCGGATTGAAATTTTAGGAGGTTATCATGGCACAATCTTTAGAACGCCACAATAACAAGGCAGATAAAAAAGAAGAATTGGTTGAGAAACTCGTTTTCGTAAACCGTGTAGCAAAAACCGTTAAAGGCGGACGTACAATGTCTTTTGCCGCTTTGGTAGTTGTCGGAGACCAGAAAGGCCGCATCGGCTTTGGTTCCGGCAAGGCTGCCGAAGTTCCGGAAGCTATTGTTAAAGCAACAAACGAAGCTAAAAAGAATATGGTTCGTATTCCGCTTCGCGAAGGCAGAACTCTTCACCACGATATCGCAGGCCGTTTCGGTGCCGGTAAAGTGGTTTTGAGAACAGCTCCTGCCGGTACCGGTGTTATCGCCGGCGGTCCGATGCGTGCAGTATTTGAAGTATTGGGCGTACAGGATGTTGTTGCAAAGTCTTTGGGTTCAAACAACCCTTACAATATGATTAAAGCTACGTTTGCAGCTTTGCAGGGCATTAACAGCCCGCGTATGATTGCAGCGAAACGCGGCAAAAAAGTCGGTGATATTGTAAGCCGTCGTGAGAACACTTCTAACGTTAAGATGGATAAAGAGGAGGCTTAATTATGGCTAATAAAAAGACAGTTAAGGTTACTCAAGTAAAGAGTTCCATCGGACATGGCAAAGAGCAGATTGCTACTTTGAAAGGTCTTGGCTTGAACAAAGTTGGCAGAACTTCTGTTTTGGAAGATACGCCGTCCGTTAGAGGTATGATTAACAAAGTTGCTCACCTCATTAAAGTTGAAGAATAATTGACTAAGGGCTGAAAGGGGCGGAATTTCCGCTCCAGCCCCAAGCATTTGAGGCGAGCCTGAAGCAAAGAATTTTTGATTTTAACAGAGTTAAATATAAAGGTGAAGAAAATGAAACTTAATGAATTAAGAGATAACGAAGGCGCTACAAAGAACCGTATCCGCGTTGGTCGCGGTATCGGTAGCGGCAAGGGTAAAACCGGCGGCCGCGGCGTTAAAGGTCAGAAATCTCGTTCCGGCGTTTCCATTCACGGTTTTGAAGGCGGTCAAATGCCTGTTTACCGCAGATTGCCGAAACGTGGTTTCAAGAACCCGTTTGCAAAAACTTTTGCTGTTATCAACTTGGATACTATCCAAAAAGCAGTTGATGCCGGCAAATTAAACGCTAATGAAATTACGAAAGAAAGCTTGCTTGCTTCTAATGTTATTTCAAAAGAGCTTGACGGTGTTCGTTTGTTGGCAAGAGGTGCTTTAACCTCTGCTATTAACATCACTGTTGATTCTGCTTCTAAAGCGGCTGTTGAAGCTGTTGAAAAAGCAGGCGGTAAAGTTACGGTTAAAGCTTAATTTAAGCTTTTTATCGCGCAAGATTAAAAAGGCAGAGCTTTGGCTCTGCCTTTTTTGTTAGAAATGGAGGGGAAAGTGTGAAAAGTATAAGGCAGGGGGATTTTGCTTAGTTTTGACAGGTAGGGTTAGTCGCTTAAAAATGTCCATTGCGGGGCGGAGAGCAGGAAGTTTAAGCGTGTGCAGATATTTTTGCCCAGATTAGGATTACTTAGCGTTTGGAGGAGCTTTGGGGTTTTGAGCAATAAATTGTAGCGATTGGGTGTTTTGAGGTCTTTTATACATAAATATGGGAGATTTTGGGGACGAGCAGCATTTGTTTGTTTCCAATTATAAGCGTTTCCTTCGTATATTTTATAAGGTAGGTTTGGACAATTATAGGGAGAAGAGGCATTTTTTATAATCGGGTCGTTGATTTTTTCTTTTTGCCAGTTAGGATAATTTTGAATAAGCGTATAGCAGGAAATTGTGTCATCCTCGGGGATATTTTCTTCGGCTTTGAGCGGGGAGGGTATCATATAACATATAGCCAGTAAGGTTAGGGTTGATATTTTGATTAAGATGAATTGCGTTTTTTTCATAAGAAGTTTCCTCTAAGTTAAATAAAAAACCACCAAAAAGGTGGTCGGGAAGTTCGCAAATCACATATAACTAAATGACCCTTAAGCCTTTAAAGTCTGGGACTTCTGGACATACACTTAAAGCTCCCCGACCATTTTATAGTCGGGGATATATTCATTAAGGGCGCTTAAATAAAGAGTCCTTAATTTACGATGTCATATCCTAACACCGAGTTATATGAAAGCTTGCGACAGCCCGTACCGCCTCCGGTACTGACAGATGAAAATATCTGCTGGGAGTATTTTATCTGATTTGTTATTTTGTGCAAGAGTTTTTTTATTTTAAGTATCAGAGTATGGGGGAGATATGGTAAAAGTTTTTTGTCAAAAAAGATTGACGGGTGGGGGAAAATATGATATAATCTTAATGTTTACTAAGATTATTGTGTTTTATAGATTTGAATATTGTTCTTTAGAGTTTTTTCTCTATCGGGTAATTTTTTGGGTTTTGACACTTGGTTTTGGTGAGCCGTCGACGGGAAACTCTTGTTGATGTTTTTATTAATTTAATTTTTTTATTTTTTATGAAAACAAAGAAGAATTTTAGCGCGTGGGTACTGGATGTATTTGCCGCTGTGATGGTTACACTTTTTCCTATGCTTTGCGTAAAAAAGTACACTAAGAAGAGTAACAAAAATGCCAAAAAGTTCCTGCCCGGTGCGAAGAAGGAGCTGCAAGCGATTGAGAAGCTGGAGTTCTCTGCTGAGGCGTTGGCTGAAAGAGTTTGGTCTAAGGAAACAAGGATTGAACTTTTGAAAAAGCACAATCGGGCGCTTATAAACGACGTGGCTTCAGCTGAGGAGTTGGAGGCTCTTTACGGAGAGCATGCTACGGTTATTGACATAACTAAGGCGCTTCGGGTTTATACGCCGTCGAGACAACTTTTACTTAAGATGCTTCATGACGAAAGTTATGGGTTGATTATGTTGCAAGTTGTTCGGAATTTTCCTGCGGTTGTCAGTCAACTGGAAGCGTGGGAAATTCTTGGTGTCAAAAAAGATGAACCTTATAAAGGGACGTCTTGGGGCTTTGCCCGTGTGCTTATTGAAAAAGAGCCAAAGGCTTGGGCTGTTCCATTTATGATGGAAGTGCATAAGATTGCGCCACGGCAGCGAAATGAGGAGGCTTTGTCCATTTGGGAACAGGCTTTCTCTGAGGCTTATAGCCTTAAGCTTGATTTGTCTCAGCTTATCGTGGTTATGAGCGTACTAAATAAGGAGCAGTATCTGCGTATTGTTCGTCATTATGGGCGGTACGAGGACTTTTCTCCTTATTTTAAGGCAATGTTTAGTCAGGTTGTAAAATATCTGGACGGAACGTCGTTTGACTTGACGACGAGTGATGTTCAGACGTTTGCAGATGACACAACAGACGCTTATTGGCGCAGGGAAGCTTTTCGCTGGTTACAAATCGGCTATTGTCTGGCGGGCTATTGTCTGGCAGATAATCAGATCATTTGTGATGTTATCTTAAATAACATGGCAGAGATTAAGTGCCGAGTTGACGAGGCTGTTTATGCCCAGCTTTGTGAAAGGATTTCCGGAGTTGTAGGGGATTCCTTGATCAGGAAAGCTTTTAAGCTGTTGCCGGCTGAGCAGTGCTATCGGAAAAATCTTCTGGCGCAGGCTCTGATGTTTGATCGCTTTGGCTATATGCTGGAGATATTCTATCCCTTTACGGGGATGCCGGAGGCGATGGTTAGGCAAGCCATAGAGAAAATGATCGCGTATGATCGTTTTCCGATTGAGCGGATGGCAGAGCTTTCTTCTGATTTGCAGACAGAGGTGTTTAATAAAATGGAAACACGGGCGCAAATCGGGACTTTGGAGTGCCATTTGTCAGAGTATTTTGCTGACCTGAAAGCGATGAAACGTCTTCAGCCAAAGGCAGAGATGCATCTCTTTGAGATGTCAGATTTCTATCGTTCGCAAAAAATTGCTTATATTCAGTTTTTCAAAATGGCTGATGAGGTGTTTTTGCAGATGATAAAGTCGCTTAAAGTTGATCATCTGGCTGAGCTTGTTGAAGCCTATGCTTCTCGCTGGGGACTTACCGAAGAGCAGTATATTGCTTTGCTGCAAAGCAGAGTGAGCAGTACAGCCTCTTTGGTTGAAAGGTATGTCGGCAAAGATGAGGCTGAACTTGCCTTGGAGGAAAAAGTTTCAGAACCGGAACCTATCGGGGATGAGGCAGAAGCTAAAGAACAGTAAAAAGTGTGGGGTGACGTGATGTCACTCCATATTTTTTTGAGAATTTGTGTGCCTAAAGTTACTAGTTATGGATTACTTTGGCGATATGTGACTTACGTCACGCGCCTCGTAATGACTCGCGGGGTGGAGGGGTGACGTGATGTCACTCCATATTTTTGTTTTAAAAGGGGAAATTTTATGATAAAGTTTTTGTTTTAAATAAAATAGTTATTGCATTTTATCAACTTTTGATATATTTTATTTTTAAATACATCTTTTGGTAAAATATGCTTAAGGGGAGGATTATGATGGCGAAAGATGCAGAACCTATTTTAGAGAAAAGACGATGGCGAGGAGATGTGTCTTATTATAATTTGATAGATGACAGACTTGAAGGAGAAGATCGTTATGATGTTTTGTTGTCTGACAGCCACAGTATTTTATACCATTATCCGAAGAAAGAGAAAGCAAAATCAAAGAAGGCAAGAGAAGAAAGCGTTTTGCCGATACCGGAGATTTATTTGTAAAACTTTATATGTAGCTGTCGGTTTGTAGTTTGTATAGATGGTAGAACGTTCCTTGTTTATTTTTCAAAAGTTCTTTCTCTGTTCCGTTTTCAATGATTTTGCCTTTTTCAAGCACGATTATCCTATCCATATTTTTTAAAGTGGAGAGGCGGTGGGCAATGGCAATCACGGTTTTATTTTTCATCAATTCTTTTAGGGCTTTTTCAATAGCTTGCTCGGATTCGCTGTCTAACGCGGAAGTGGCTTCATCAAGGATTAATATCGGAGCGTCTTTTAAGATTGCCGCGGCAATGGCAATGCGTTGACGTTCGCCGCCGGAAAGTTTAACGCCGCGTTCACCGACAACGCTGTCATAGCCTTTGGGCATTTTCATAATCGTATCGTGGATATGCGCCAGTTTGGCTGCTTTTATTACTTCTTCTTCGTTGGCTTTAGGGCGGGCAAAGCGGATATTTTCCATAATGGAGCGATTGAATAAACAAGGTTCTTGCGAAATTAGTGCGATGTTTTGGTGGAGTGAGAATTGCGTGACTTTGGAAATGTCTTGGTTAGAGATGAGGATTTTCCCTTTATTTAAATCATAGGCGCGCAAAATGAGGTTAATCAGCGTACTTTTACCGGAGCCGGAAATGCCGACCAAACCGATTTTTTCATTCGGTGCAATAGAAAGGTTGAGATTTTGAAATACCGGCTTGTCTGAGGTGTAGGCAAAGGAGAGGTTTTTTATCTCGATATTATTTGTCTTGATTTTGAGTTTCTTCGCATTCGGGGCGTCAACAACATCAAACGGACGATAGAGGAGGGCAAACGCGTCTTTTATTGAGCCAAGACGCTCTTGTAATTGGGAAATTTGAAAGCACAGGTCATAAGTTTTTTGGTCTATGCGGCGAATCATTGTAGCGCAGAAGATAATACTTTCAAGAGAAAGGGAAGAATTGAGGTAAAACCATAAAATGACGCCAAACTTTGCAATAAAAAAAACAACTGAAATGAGTGTGGTGAACATATTGATTCTTCCACCTTTTTGGTCACAAGATTTTTGGGTGCGCAGTTTAATGTTTAGCTGTGTTAGTAGTTTTTTGCGTTCGTGATAAAGGGCGGCCGTATTTTTGACAAGCCTTGCGTTGGCGATGCTGTCTGCCAAAATGCCGGTGATTTTGCTATTTTCTTTGGCGACTTTTTGAATGAATGGCGCAAGATTTTTATAGAGATTATAAATGATAGACTGTTCTGTCAGGCTTAAGAGCATAATCAAGATGCCAAGCGTGGCATTAATGTTTATAAGCAAATATGCCGTTGTGATTAAAAACGCCAAGTGCGGGAGGAAAAAAGCACGAAGATTACCAAAGAGCTGAAACATTCCGAATGTCAGGTCGCCGGTTTTGGCGAGGATTTTGCCGCTTTGCTCAGTGTTAAAAAAGCGGGCGGAGTGTTTGTGCGTGTGTTCAAACAAAGTGTTGTGCATCGTGCGTTGATAGCGGATTTTCATTCGGGCGTCTACATAAATGCGTAAGCCCTGAATAAGGTCTTGACTGATGTAAAGCAGGCCTGAAATAATTAAACAAGTAATGACGGTAGAAGACAGAGCATCTTTAGGGTTTGCGCCGATGATGGCGATGATTTTGGCATAATACAGCGCGGCAAAAGAGGAAATTGTGGACGGGAGCATTGCCAACACGCAAGAGGCGGTGAACCAAAACTTGTTGCGGTGGATGAGCGAAAAGAAAAAATGCCAGATGTTCATTAGTTTTGCTCCTTGTCTATTGTATTTGTGGAGAGGTAACCCTCGGTTTGCAAATTGTAAAAGTGTTTAAACCGGCCGTTTTTCTTTTTTAAGAGTTCTTGCGGAGTGCCGTCTTCTTTGATTTCGCCATTTTCGAGCACCAGAATCCTATCCATTGCGCGGAGAGTGGAGAGGCGGTGAGCAATGGCGATAACGGTTTTGTTTAGCATCAGGTTTTCAAGTGCTTTTTGCACCATAAATTCTGCTTCGCTATCAAGTGCGGAAGTCGCTTCATCTAAGATGAGAATCGGCGCGTTTTGCAAAATGGCGCGGGCTATGGCAATGCGCTGACGTTCACCGCCGGAAAGGAGAATGCCGCGTTCGCCGACAATACTGTCATAACCGTTTGGCAGGTTTAGGATAGTGTCGTGAATATGGGCAAGGCGGGCAGCTTCATAAATTTCTTCTCTGCTTGCTTTGGGGTTGGCAAGTTTCAGGTTTTCAAACAGAGAACGATTAAACAAGGTGACATCTTGCGGCACATAGGCGATGTTTTTATGCAGCGAATATTGCGTGACATCAGCGATGTTTTGGCTGCCGATTAAAATCTCGCCGGATTGCGGCGCATAAGAGCGAAGTAAAAGGCTGATAAGCGTGGATTTGCCTGCCCCTGATAATCCGACTAAACCGACTTTTTGATTAGGTTTAATGGTAAGGTTGAAATTTTGAAAGACGGGCTTTTCTTTGATATAGGCAAAATTGATGTTTTGGTAGGTTATGCTGTTATCCGTTACTTTGAGAGGGACGGCATTTTCTTTGTCTTTAATTGTAATTGGTTTATAAATTAGTTCCAAATTGGTGGAAAGTTCGCCAAAAGCTTGGGATGTATCAATTGTAAAGTTATTCAGGTCTGCTATGCTTTGTGAAAGCATATGGATTGCCGAAAAGGCAAAAAAGGCGTTCGCAAGTGAGAGTGTATCAAACGCTGTGAAGTATAAAATGGCGGTGTAGCAGGAAATGGTGAAAATACTTTCTGCTAAATCAAGGCTCATCTGGCTGACACCACGTTTTGTTTCGCAATCGTATGTGGTGCGGAGGTATTTTTTCAGGAGTTTATAAGCATTTAAGCGTTCATTGAAGACAGAACCGGTGTAGCGGACGAGTTTGTAGTTTGTGAGGCTGTCAACGGTTTTAGCTGTATATTCGCGCTCCAAAGTGCCGCGTTGTTTCCATATATTGGCAATTGTCGGAAATATCTTCTTTTGGATAAAATAAAACGGTATGCAGAGGATTATAAGCGTTATTCCGAGTTTGGGACTGGCATAGGCGATGATGCCGAGAGCAAAAATAAAATTTATCAGCGGGCGGATAAGGCGAATGAGTAATTCAAGCGCAATACTTGACATCGTACCGGAAATCTTGTTGACAGCGGTAGTAATGCGGCCGGTCATTTCGTCATCAAAATAGGAGGTTTGGTGGGCGTGAACAGTTTTAAAAAGGTCTTGCAACAGGGCAGCGTTTAAAACATTACGTGCCATATTGTTATAAATCTGCACGACATATTGATTAAGCGCTTGCAGTGTCTTGGCAATCGCAAAAACGATGAGCCAAAAGATAATGCTGTTTAAGACAGCCTCTTTGGTCGGTTCGGAAAAGCAGCCGATGAGGCGTGAGGTGACATAAGGGGTGATGGACAGGGCAATCGAGGAGAGAATAAAGCTAATGGCGAAGATGGTGTATAGCGATTTATGTTTGCTCATCGTTTTAATAATAAGGTGGCGAAAGTGCATTAATAATGTCCTGAATAGTTTATAATGCGGTGAATATACCATATTTTTGAAGGTAAAGCAACAAAAAAATGTGGGTGGAATGTTTTTTAAAGTGATGTTAAACAATTTTGTTGAAATATAGATGGCAATATTGTTGTGTTTTTAAATAAAGTGTGCTTGCGCACCAGTTATGGATTGCCGCGGTTGCGTATGGCTAACGCCATGCACCTCGCAATGACTAGTTAGAGGAAGTTTTTAACAAAATTGTTTAATTATATGTTTGGTGTATGATGAAAAAAATTGTTATTGCATTGTTGGTTTTGATTGGGGCGGGAGCGGGGTGGCTTTATCTGTTACGGTTAGATTATTCTAAAATTGTTTTTGTGCTGCCGTCTTCAGAGCGGGCGTCTTCGCCGTATTATTATAAAAAAGATGGCGATTTCTTTTTGGCGGATGATTTAAAAGCGGGGTTGGAAAAACTCGGGTATAAGGTTGAATATCGTTTTCGCGAAAATTATGAGGACTTAAAACTCGGCAATGCCGGTAATGTGCTCTATTTTAAAGGGTATTATAATTTTGAACATTTGCCGGAAGTAAAAGATGACGGGCGCAAGCGTGTTTTGTATCTTTATTATATTGAGGGGCTTCATTTAGAGATTTTAGATGAAGTTGATGTGGTGGCGAGTGCTTCGAAAAAGTTTATTAAAGAGATTTCTGAGCCGAGGGGAAAACTTTCGGTTTTTGTGCCGCAATTTACCAATCCGGAACGGTTTAAGGTTGGAGAAAAGGAAGATGACAAAGCTTATCCGGTTTTGTTTGTCGGGTCTAACCATACGGGAGGTGGGCGGAAATCGGTTGATTATGCTTTGCTTACTCAAGCGCCTTTGAGCGTGTTTGGCAAATTTTGGGAGAAAAAATTAACGCCTGATGTTTTGAAGGGGCAATATATCGAGAATGATGAATTGTACCGGTATTATGGCAATGCGGGAATTGTGCTCAACGATCATCGGGAAGATATGATTTTTTACGGGTTTGTTTCTAACCGAATTTATGATGTAACGGCTTCCGGCGGGTTTGTATTGACGGACTATTTGCCGGAAATTGTAGAGATGTATGGCGACAGTGTGGCGACGTATAAAGACTATTATGAGTTTAAGGAAAAACTAGAGTATTATTTGCAACATCCTGAGGAACGCGTCAAAATGGCAGAGAAAGCGCGAGAGATTACACTTAAAAACTTTACAAATATAAGAGCAGCGGAGATTTTTGACGGTATTTTTAAAAATATTCAAAAATAGCGGTCTGAACGCTTGATTTTTTAAAATCAGGACACTAACTAAAGTATTAGTCATTTAATAAATTTATAAGGAGCAGTTTATATGCAAGTTAAACCTTTACGCGAAAACGTTTTGATTAAACGTGTGGAAGAAGAAAACAAAACCGCCGGCGGAATTATTTTGCCGGATACGGCAAAAGAAAAGCCGAGTGAGGGTGTGGTTATTGCCGCAGGTGAAGGGCCGAGAACACCGGACGGAAAGATTTTGCCGATGAGTGTTAAAGCTGGCGACCATATTTTATTTTCTAAATGGTCGGGAACGGAAATTAAAGTGAACGGTGAACCTCATTTGATTATCAAAGAGGGCGATATTTTGGCAATTGTGGAAAGATAATTGAAAGGATTTTTAGATTATGGCTGCAAAGGATATTAAGTTCGGAACAGACGCCAGAGCAAAAATGCTTAACGGCGTGGAGATTTTGGCAAAAACAGTTAAGGTAACTTTAGGCCCGAAAGGACGTAATGTTATGCTTGACAAGTCTTACGGCGCGCCGAAAATCACCAAAGACGGCGTGTCTGTTGCCAAAGAAGTTGTGTTAGCTGACAAGTTTGAAAATATGGGCGCTCAGCTCGTTAAAGAAGTGGCTCAGAAAACTGCTGACAAAGCCGGTGACGGTACAACAACGGCAACGGTTTTGGCCGAAGCAATCATTAAAGAAGGCTGCAAGGCAGTTGCCGCCGGTATGAATCCGATGGATTTGAAACGCGGTATTGACATGGCAGTTGAAGCGGTGGTTGAAGATGTGAAGTCCCGCTCTAAAGAAATTAAAACGTCCGAAGAAATTGCACAGGTCGGCACAATTTCTGCCAACGGCGATAAGAGTATCGGCGAATATCTGGCGCGCGCAATGGAAAAAGTCGGCAATGACGGTGTAATTACGGTTGAAGACGCTAAAGGGCTTGAAACCGAGTTAGACGTTGTGGAAGGTATGCAGTTTGACAGAGGGTATTTGTCACCTTATTTTGTAACCGACGCGGATAAGATGACGGCGGAATATGAAATGCCTTATGTTTTGCTTTATGACCAAAAGATTTCTAATTTGCAGGCGATTTTGCCGGTATTGGAAGCGGTTTTGCAAGCCGGCCGTGCGCTTTTAATCGTTGCGGAAGATATTGACGGTGAAGCTTTGGCTACTTTGGTTGTTAATCGTATCAGAAGCGGTTTGAAAGTATGTGCGGTTAAAGCTCCGGGCTTTGGCGACAGAAGAAAAGCCATTTTGCAGGATTTAGCTGTTTTAACCGGCGGTCAGGTTATTTCCGAAGAACTGGGTATGAAACTTGAGAATACGACTGTTGATATGCTGGGGACAGCAAAACGCGTGATTGTTTCTAAAGACGATACGACGATTATTGACGGTAACGGCGATAAAGAGTTGATTGAAGCGCGCAAGACCCAGATTAAGAAAGAAATCGAAAAAACAACTTCTGATTATGACCGTGAGAAATTGCAAGAGCGTTTGGGCAAACTTTCCGGTGGTGTGGCTGTGCTTCGCGTCGGCGGCTCTTCGGAAGTCGAGGTTAAAGAAAAGAAAGACCGTATTGATGACGCGTTGAACGCAACCCGTGCGGCGGTTAAAGAAGGTGTCGTTGCCGGTGGCGGTACGGCTCTCTTGTATGCAACCAAGGCTTTGGAAAAAGTTAACCCGACCAACCAAGACCAAAAAGTCGGTGTAGATATTATCCGTCGTGCTTTGCAGGCTCCTATCCGCCAGATTGCGGAGAATGCCGGTGTTGATGGTGCGGTTGTTGCGGGTAAGCTGTTGGAAGGTACAGATTATAACTATGGTTATAATGCGGCAACAGATGAATATACGGATATGATTAAAGCCGGTATTGTTGATCCGACCAAGGTTGTTCGTACAGCTTTGCAAGACGCGGCTTCCGTTGCAAGTTTGTTAATCACGACAGAAGCAATGGTTACAGAAATTCCTGAAACCAAGGAATGCGGCTGCGGCGGACACGGTGCTGCCGGCGGTATGGGCGCAGGAATGGGCTTTTAATCAAAAAGCGTTTTAGATAAAGAGGCTGAGAAATCAGCCCCTTTTTGTTGTATTAAGAAAACCACCGGCCAGGCCGGCGGTTTTTTTGTCTGTTTATGTTGTTGTTTGGTGATTGCCGAGATAGTTGGGTTGGGGTTAATAGGCTTTATTAATCAATTCCAGATCTTCTGCGGACATAAGCTGCGGATTTTTTCCGTGATCCAAACTGTAGCCTTTAATGGCTTTGTCTTTATTAAACAATACCTTTGCCATCAGTGTTCCGTCTTCATTGTAGGCGTCAAGCATTCCGTGTTTTTTGCCTTTTTCATAGGTGACTTCACCCATCAGCTCGCCGGACGGATAATAGCGTTTTACTTTTCCTTCTTTGCGGTTTTTGACGTAGGGGACTTCGTATGAAAGATTGCCTTCTCTGTCATAAATCAGGGAGAGGCCGTCTAAATCGCCGTTGACGTAAATCGCTGTTGATTTAATTTTGCCGTCTTCATAAAATTCTTTATAATCTCCCTCAAGTATGTCTTTGACAAAGGTACTTTCAGAAATTAGGTTTCCTGAAGGGGCGTAATCTTTTTGCAGGCCGTCCTTTTTTCCGTCTTTATAGACAGCTTCGGTGACGAGTTTTCCGTCTTTAGCATAAAATTTGGCTGCACCATTGGCAACGGCATTAACATAAGTCATTTCCATTTTAAGGCCGCCGTCTTCGTAATATTCACGGCCGAGACCGTTGACAATGCCATCTGTATAGGGCATTTCGCTTTTGATGTTTCCGTTTAAGAAGTATTCGCTTTCAAGCCCGTTTTTGATGTCATTTTTATAAACGACAGATAATTTGATGCTACCGTTTGGATAATAGGCTTTGGCGATGCCGTTGCGGATATCGTTATCATAGGTTACCGTTAAATTCAGGTTGCCGTTTTTTTCATAAAACGCTCCTTGGCCGGAAATACTATCATCTTTGTATGAAACGACGGACATCAGCTCTCCGCTTTCATAGTAGTTTTTCATCTCACCGTTTTTTTTGCCATTGACATAAGGGATGGAGGACTTTAATCGTCCGCTTTTATAATAAACATTTTTATCGCCGACAATTTCTCCGTTTGCATAAGAAAAGTCTTCTTTGATACTGCCGTCATAAAAATAAATTTGGGCTTTGCCTTCTTTTTGGCCGTCAACATAGGTGCATATTTCCTTAAGATTGCCGTCTTCAAAATATTCTTTGGCTTCGCCGTCGCGAATGCCGTTGATGTAATTAACCCGCAGCAAAATCGTTCCGTCAGGGAAATATGTTTTAGCTGTACCATCAATTTTGCCGTTTTTATAGGGGATTTTTTCTTTTAAATTTCCATCGTCATAATAAACAAATGCCGTGCCGTCGAGCTTGCCGTTGACATAGGGCATTTCTGCGGTTTTTATTCCTTTTTCATTGTAGAGAGTTCCTACGCCGTTTATCCGGCCGTCTGTATAGGGATGAGAGCTTTTTTTGATATTATTGTCATAATATTGTTCATAAACTCCGGTTACTTCAATTCCGTCAACATCGTATAGGACGCCGTTAATCAGCCTTGCATCATCATCTTTATAGATAAACTCGGCGCGTCCTTGCTGTGGTGAACAAACCAGAACTGCGGACAATAAACATAACGGCAAAAATCTCATCATCATTTCCTTTGTATTGATTAATCAAGAGAATTTTAAAGGGCCGGCTTTATATATTCAAGTAAAAAGATATTTTGAACACATCATAAAAAACTCTCCTTTTTAGGGGAGAGTTTAAGTTCAGGCTTGGTTAGTGTCTTCCCGTCCGATGAACAACCCTTCCAGTATGAGGGCTAAAATAAATATCTGCATTCCGGAAATGCTCAGCCCTGATAAGGTATTTAAGCCTAAACCGATTATTTCCATTGGACATACGAGTAATGCGCTGAGCCGCATTAACGCAGGGAAGTCAAATAATTTTTCTTTTTTCATTATTTTGACGGTGAAAAGACCGAAAACGGAAACAATCCAGCTTTTAAACAGGTACATCAAAAAGAATGTTCCTGTTCCAATCAGGGTTAGAACTGTGAAAACAGCTCCGGTCAGATGATTAAGAAAATCCTCAAATTTCTTTTGATCCCAGAGGCCGTCATCTAAATTAAATATTCGCGTTTGTTTTGGGAGAGCGACATAAATTTTATCGGCCATAATAAATAACCCTTGTTTTGCTGTCGGGGTTTGCGAAACTTCCTGACGTGTATCCATCACAATCGGAAAAACTTCCTTTGGGTTTCCCAGATTTAAATCAATTCGTTTATAAGTGTTGACGGGATTGATAATTTTTCCGCTTTTGATTGTTACCGGTAAAAAATCTTGTGCTATGAGCATAATTTGCGGTTGAGCCTGATTATAAAAGTACCTTGCCGTAAAAATAAAGGCTATAGTGCTTAGAACCGCTGCTGCCAAAATAATGAGCAATCCGACGCCTTTGCCATTTTTTATATAATTTATTATCTGTTCCATACTAAACCTCCCGAAGTTTTATTCATAGATTTAGCAATATATCAATAACTCAAAAGATACAAGCAAAATTTTGAGTATAATTTTTCAGAGTAAAGAGGTGATAAACAAGAAATTATCAGCGACCGCGTTGTTTATCCAAAATGACAGAAGCGATTTTAAATCCGCCGCCGAGGGCGCCTGTAATGCCGCTGGCTGTATTGCCTTTTATTACATCACTAATACCTTCTCCGATTTCGAAAGAGCCGGTCATGGTTTTGACTCTGTTATGAGCCTCTCTGGCGTCTACCCGATGACAAAAACGATCGTGGCAGCCGGCCATATACGGCGGTAAACCGAAAGACAGATGAGAAAAATGGCCGTGAGGACAAGCACAGTGGCAATGATGATGCATCGCTTCATGAATAGCCGCACGCAGAAATGCGTCAAATAATGTGCCAAATAAATCTCCTGACTGGTTTTGCTGCTGGGGAGCGGCGGCTTGCGGCTGAGCTTCAGGCATAGCTTGTTGATTGCTTTGTTTGTTTTGATTTAAGGCTTGCGCCTGAAGATAGGCATTAATTATTCCGTTTTTGCTTTTGTCAACAATGGGCGTATCGGGATGTTCTTCAAAATATTTTTGAGCGAGATTGTATAACGCATCGACATTAACCGGCGCGCTTTCATTTGTTGCCGTATTATTCTGATTTTTAGTCGTAGCTGCAACTAAAGCTTCCAGACTGATTGAGGGGATTTCTTCACTCATTAGGATCCTCCTAATATACATAATCTCTTAGTAATTTTGCACAGTATACACCATTTTGGGGCGTTTGTCAACTTTTTTTGCTATATAAAAAGGGCGTTTCTGTTTAGAGACATAAAGAAAATATTAAGTATTTTTGTTTATAATATGCTAAAATGTTATGTTGTGGAATAAAAGGATGAAAAAGACTTTATATTGCTTGGAAATGGCGGTGTTGTTTTTGTGTCTGATGACATTTCAGGCCAAGGCGGCTTATTTTTCGGATTTTGTTTATCAAAATGTTAAAGCCGGCAATGTTTTGATTATTAAGAAGTTTTTAGATAAAGGGTATAATATTGATGCGGTTAATCCCGACGGGATGACGGCGCTTTGCTCTTCTGTTTATTACAAGGATTATAAAGTATACAGCCAGTTGCGTGCAATGGGGGCTAATCCGCGAAAACAATGTATGGAACGCGTTGATGGTATGGTTCAAAAAGCGTTTGAAGATAAATATACAGCCAGTCCTTTTTATGTTAATCAGCCGAAAGAGCCGGTTGTTGCGGCGGCAGAAGGAGATGATACGCTTCAATATGTGGCAGGCGGGGCGCTGGCTCTCGGTTTGGGAACAGCGGCCGTGTTGTTATTAGATGATGACGGCGATTCTTCTGATGGGCATAAAAACAATCCGGCTGATCCGGATATCCCCGGAGAGAAAACCTGCCCCGAAGGGGAAGAACTTGTTGGTGATGAATGTCGCCCGATTGTGTGTCCGGAAGGTTCGCGTTTAGAGGGGAATGTGTGTGTTCCGATTGTATGTCCGGAGGGCTCGCATTTAGTAGGAAGTGAGTGTGTTCCTGATTGTCCGGAAGGCGAAGTTTGGAACGGGAGTGCTTGTGAGGCGATTGTTTGTCCGGAAGGAGCTGTTCTTGTGGGCAATGATTGTGTTTGTCCGACCGGCCAAAGGCTAGAGGGGGATAAATGTGTTGCGATTGTATGTCCGGAAAACACCCATTTGGTGGGAAATCTTTGTGTTGCAGATGCAATTGATAAAGAAAATCCTAATCCGGATGAAGATTTTTATGGTATCAAATCTGATAAAGAAGCGGTGTTTAACCTTTATTCTTCACCGAAATATCCGGATGATGAGGCTTCGATTGTTCTGAAAAATACAGGTGACAGGAATGTGTACGGTATGTATGGTTACGGCGGGGAAGCGGAAGTTTTTAACTCGTATGTTGTCGGGTATAACAGCAATGGCGATACCAATCCCATACCCAGCGGAACAGGAAATATAAAAATTACGAATCAAGGCAGCGGTGACGTTTACGGACTTTATTCGCAAATTACGGATATTACGCAGTATAAAGAGGCTATTAATGCTTCGGGATGGCAAAACGGGATATCTTATGGCAATATTGATATAACACATATGGGGGGCGGCACCACCTATGGCGTGTTTGGCGATGTTCGCGCGTATAATGCTTTTGCTGTTTACGGCGGGGAAGCCTATGGCAATATTTCGATTACCGGTGACGGGAATATTTATGGCATCAGTGGTTATGTTGCCGCGTCAAATGCGGTATCTCATCCGTTTTCAGGACATAAAGTGGAAGGCAATATCAGTTTGCATGGAACCGGTACGGGGGATATTTACGGTATGATGGTTAATAAAGATAATATTCCGGGGGCGGGAGCCGGTGACAAGCCGCTTGCCAGCTGGTTTGCTTTTAACGCATATTCTTCCGGCGGAGATGAAGTTGCCGGAACAATTAATATTCGTCAAGATGGCAGTGGTGATGTTTACGGAATGTACGGCGGACAACAGTTGTATAATGCGATGGCGTACGGCCGCGATAAAGACGGAAATCCAACGGGAACGTCCGTCGGAAAAATCAATATCGAAAATTTTGGTAATGGTCAGGTTTACGGGATGTATCTTTCTGAAAAAGATAAAGAAGGGATTGTTGCCAATGTTAATGACAACGGGTCTCATTCGGAAATTAATATCGTGAATACGGGGAGCGGTACTTCAACCGGAATGCGGGGCGGACAACAAACGACAGTTTTAAATTCGGGCGATATTAATATTAACAATTTGGGTAGCGGTACGGCTATCGGTATATATGGAGAACGCGATTCTACGGTGCATAATTCGGGGAATATCCATATTTACAGAGATGAATATACAGATGGTGAAAATGTCCTTCATACACCGGATGGTGTTATCGGCGGTACGGCTTATGGTATTTATGCCGAAAGCGGGGCGCATATTTATAACGGCGGTACGATTGTAATAGAAAAAGCAGGAGCCGGTAAAGGTGTCCTTCTTGAGGACGGAGCCGTGTTGGAGAATACGGGGACGATTAGTTTTAACGGTGTATTAGAAAATGCATCTGCAGGAGATGAACAAGGCCAGAGTCTATATGGTGATGCGGTTGATTTTGATAAAATGGGCGGAGAAGTATTGCTTGGCAAGGGCGGACGTTTTTTTGCGGATAAATTTGTCGGGAATTTAGGTGTTTCCAAAGATTTGGTTAAGGGGAGCTTTGAGGATGAGTATCGCCTGAGCGGCGCTTTGCAGGCAAAAGATATTGAAGAATTATCGCTTAACTCCAAGTCGGCGATGTTTAAGGCCAAGAGTGTCAGGAATGATAACGGCGGTAATGATGTTGTGTTGGAACGCACGGGATTTAACGAGTTAATTGCGCGTTCTGATTTGGCGGATTTTTTTGAAAATAACTATAATGATAAAAAAGGTCAGAAAATATTTGATTTGTTGAAGAATGAAGAAACATCCAAAGGGCTTAACAAAACAGCGCTTAATTTAACCGGAAATGATGTTTTGCCTTTGTTTGAGGTGGAAGACCGGTTGGTGTATCATCATTTAAGCCGTCAGTTTAATGATAATTTGTTTAACAGGCCGGATGAAAATTATATCGGCGGGTATAAATACATTGATATTTCAAGAGAAGCGGATGGAACACTGCTTGGCAATGACGGTCGGGTTAATGCGGCGTATGGTATGGTTAAAACCAAGGGCGATAATGGTTTGGTTTACGGGCTTGGAGCCAGCATTGCCAACCTTAAAAGCGATTATGACAATGCTTCGAAACGCAAAAGCAATACGTTTGGCCTGTGGGCGCCGGTCGGATATGATTTTGATAACAAAACGCGGTGGTATTCCAAGTTTTATGCCGGATATTCCGACGGCTCTTATGACAGAAGAACGCCGCTTGCTACATATTCGGCAGATATGAAAGGTTATCAGTTTGGTTTGAGCAATGAAGTCCGGCATAAAATTGAACTTAAAAACGGATTGACGTTTGAACCGTTGGCGGAATTAAATGTTTTAAGCCTTTATCAAGATGGTTTTTCGGAAGGAAATAAAGAAGGCGCGCTTAATGTAAAAGGGAAAAACCGGCTTTCGGTTGAAGGCGGGCTGGGCGCTTATCTTGCCAAAGAATTTGAATTTGACGAAGACAACAAACTCAGAGTGCAAATCGGCGGGATTTATTATGTTGAATTTGCTGACGGAGATGACGGATTTGAAGCGCGTTTGCACGGGATGAACAGAAAAGCCAAGATTGTCGGCAGAGATGATGACGGCAGGGCGGTTTTCTCGGCAAAGATTAATTATACTTATAAAGATATCACACTTTATGGTATGCTTGAGCAGGAAACCGGTGACAGCAAAGCGTTCAGTTTAGACGCGGGAATTGAGTATAAGTTTTAGTCATTAAGTATTCGGGTAAAAGAATTGCTGAAAAAAAAGGATCGTTTAAATTCAGCAGTTATTACGCTGCGTACTTTAGTGTAATATCAGTCAATTAAAAAAACGTAAATTTGCTGCAAAAAAAGGATCGTTTTTTTGCAACAGAGGACTGATAAGATGAAAAAAAGTATATTGTTTACATTATTATGCGGAACATTTTTATCTTCCGCGCCGGTTTTAGCTGACAATGCTTTGGAAAAAGGCTATGTTTTAACTCCGATTGAGATTACTAAAGAAGATGCTGACCAGCGATCTGATATTGTGACTAAGTTTATTAAAAATGAAGATAATACCTTAACTGAGAAATATTATAAACTAGATGTTCCTTTTGACCTGAAAACCACAGCTCGGGTAGAATGGAAACAACTGGAAACTAAACCGGAAGACAGTATCCCTGATGTTATTAAAGTAACACTTCCTGAGGGTGAGAAATATTTTCAATTTACTTATAAAGAAGATCCTAATCGTCAGAAATATAGTACACTAATGAATACTCCAGCACAAGATGTTGATGTTGATTTTATTGGAAGCAATACTGGACTTTTTAATTATAATAATCCTGAAGCTATTAGTGTAACAGGGGATTTTGTTGGAAGTGAGGGGTTTCTTAATCGTAATTCAGCTGTTGAAAATGTTAATGGAAATTTTATTAACGTAGAAGAAGCAATGTTTGGCGGAAGCTTTTTGACTGACTCGGACATAACGCATATTGCCGGAGATTTTATAAATAATACATCTAGTGACAGTAGTGGAGCTATGATCCTTAGAGGAGCTACAGTTGAGGATATTAAGGGAAATTTTATCGGGAATTCTTCTTCATCGTCGGGTAATGCGGCAGGAGCAATTGATCTAGATGGGGGTAAAGTAGGGAATATTACCGGTGATTTTATTGGTAATGCCTTAACTCATGCAGAAGTTTCTAATGCTAGCGGTAGTGCTCTTTATCTTCGTGGTAATAGTGAAATTGATGTTCTTAAAGGTAATTTTATTAGTAATAGAGGTGGAGAGAGCGCGATTTATCTGTCTGCTGGTAGTACAATTAATGAAGTGAACGGCAATTTTATAAATAATACAGGTGAAACTGGTGCAATTAATTCTTATTTTGGAAAAATAGGAAATATTACCGGAGATTTTATAAATAATACCGGTGTTCATGGAGCCGCTATATATGGTAGTTCAGTAGGGAATGTTACTGGAGATTTTATAAATAATATTGCTTCTGTGTTTGATATTGTTTATGTGAAATCCATTGGGGATATTACGGGGGATTTTATCGGTAATAAGGCTAAAAACTGTATATTGCAGAGTAATGAAGTAATCAGAAATATTACAGGGAACTTTATTAATAATATTGCTGGCAGTATGATAAATGGAAAAACAGTGGGAAATATTACTGGAGACTTTATAAATAATTATACTGATCGGGGCGGTTCTAATTTAGTTTCTGTACAAGGTTTGTTTGGAGATATTAAAAGCAATTTTATAGGGAACACTGCAAATTATTCAATTTTACAGTTATATTCCACGCAAAACCGCAAGGATCACGATAAACCGATTGATATTATCGGAGATTTTATTAATAATAAAGTGACAAATTCTTATGTTATACTTATTAGCGGGTATTCAGAGAATGATTTTAAAAGATTTTCAGGAAATGTAATTGGTAATACAAGTGAACTGGCTGGAATTTTTTGGGCTACAGATTCTTTTACCAGTATTACCGGAAGTTTTAGGGACAATTCAGCTTCTTTAGGGGATGGTTCGTGGAGTAGCCCATCTGCTTCTCTCGTTAATGATGGGCTTATTCAAGATTTAAGAGCTGATTTTGTAAATAATAGCGGGTATGCGGGAGCTATTATCAATACAGGGGAGATTGATCAGATTAGTGATAGTGATTTTATTGATAATAAAGGTGTTATTGCCGGAGCGCTTCAGCATAAACCTGAGGAGTGGGTTGAAGGCCTTCTTCATATTGTTAACTCTAATTTTAAGGATAATAAAGCGACAGGTGAAGATGCTAGTTCCGGTGCAATTGACTCGTATGACACATTGAATATTCATGCAGAAGACGGCAACAGCGAGTTCGTCGGCAATACGGTTACAAATGACGACGTTACCCAAAATATTGCGATTAATATGGAAACGGCAGATACCGCACTAAATTTGTCGGCGCAAAACGGGCATATTTTGTTTGAAGATGCGATTGTGGGGAATAATTATGACATTAACATCATCCCCTCTGCCAATACCACTGCGTCCATAAGTGCGTCAGCGTCATCGTTTGACGAGGCGAAAGATGATTTAGCTTGGGTTAAGGCGGATAAGTTGGCGGATCCTGCGACATACGTTCGCTTTAACAATGAGGTTAGCGGGGTGAACAATCTTTCGCTCGCAGACGGGACGGTGATGTGGCTTGGCACAAATGGTAAGATAAACTCAAGTAAAATGAATGGCTTAGGTTTATCCACGCTGACGGTTGACGTTGGGGTTAAAGACAATGCGCTGACGGCGGGGTTGATTGAGACCGGCTATCTTTCGGGACAATATCAAGTCTTTGTCAATGCGCCCGACACGCAAAACTTAGAGGGCGAATTGGCGCAAAAAAGCGTTGTTTTCCTGCGGGCTGAAGAAGCTGATGAAAACGCCTCATTTAAGGTTGCCCGCGTTATGAAAAGTCCTTATTTATGG
>JAGASU010000121.1 GCA_017621635.1 Alphaproteobacteria bacterium
CTTATAATTGCGGATATTTACCGCCCAAAGACGGGCATGAGGTCTTTTTTATGGAATTCGGAAATCCGCAGGGGCTGCCAGTTATCGTTTTTCACGGGGGACCGGGAGGCGGATGCAGTCCGAAACATGCCGCCATATTCAATCTTAAGCGTTATCGGGTAATCTTGTTTGATCAGCGGGGATGCAAAAGGTCTTTGCCGTTGGGCGAATTGAAAAACAACACTACCCAGGCGCTGCTCGAGGATACAACAAGACTTCTCAATCATTTGAAAATAAAAGATAAAGTTATTCTAAGGGGAGGGTCGTGGGGCTCCACCCTGGCTTTGTTATGGGCCATTCAAAACCCTCAAAGAGTTGAACGCTTGCTGCTGTCGCAGATTTTTTTGGCAGACAAGGAGGCGTTACGGTGGGAAAACAGTGAAGCGGCATGGTTTTATCCCGAGTTTGTCGAACAATTGAAGAATAAGTCGCAGGGTTTTGATATTCCAGAATATTTTGATAAATTGATAAGCAGCGGCGAGGCGGAAAAGCAGCTGGAGGCAGCTAATACTTACGGGTTTTGGGAGAGGGTGCGCAGTTCGCTGAATCCAAGGTGGAATTCTGCAGAAGAACTGTCTGATTGTGAGTTAGCCGAGCAGAGGATTTATATTCGTTACGCCGCCCGAAAGTTTTGGCTTGAAGATGAAGAAATATTGGATAATTTGATTAAAATCAAAGACATACCTGCGGTTATCGTGCATAATCGGCTTGATTTTGTTTGTCCGTTAAAGGGTGCCTATGAAGTGCATAAGGCTCTGCTCAGGTCACGCTTAGTTGTCGTTCCTGACAGCGGCCATGTAAGTCCGCTGCTTTATAAGACGATAAAAAGGGAGTTCCGCAAAGAGCTCGTATAAAGGAAAGGGTTTGAAATGGATGATAACGATTTGAAACTTAAAGATAATCCGGTTATTGCGGACTTTCAGGACTATGTGCAAAAGATGAAGGAACAGCGAGGCTTGAACCTGTCCGATCCTAAGCTGGATTGTATGATGCTGGCAGAAGAATGCGGTGAGTTAATATCCGCTATCCGAAAACATATGAAAGGCGGTTCCATCGGCAGTGGTTCTCATATAGGGGATATAAAGCTGGAGATGGCAGACGTCTTTATTATTTTGCTGGGAATGGCCAATATGCACGGTGTGGATTTGGAAAAAGCGTTTCGAGATAAAGAAGAGATTAACAAGCAAAGAATTTGGAAACGGATATAAGCGAAATGGGATTTTATTTAAAAAAAGGTATTAATTTGGGGCCATTGCGGTTGAACCTATCTAAATCCGGTCTGGGAATGTCGTTTGGCGCTAAAGGGCTGCGTTTGGGCTATGGAACGAAAGGTTCGTATATTCATGCCGGTCGTCAGGGTTTGTATTACAGAAAAAATTTAAGCCTGAAATTATGGTTGATATTGATTGGCTGCGGGATTGTGGGTTATGTAATATATCTGGCCATTGATAAAGGCATTATTACAATCAATTTATAAAGAGCTGACGGATAAATCTTCGGTAAAAATAATTTTGCTTGTCGTGAGAGCGCAATAAATGAAAGTTTCCGGGTAAATAAAATATGACGTTTTTTTATTAATACTTCTTTTTATTGTGTCTTTACTATTCATAATAAAGATTGTATATCAACTTTAGGTAGCTATAAAAGATTAGTAAATTGTTTGAAAACAATAATGTAGCCGCAAAACATCCTATCATTTTTGACAAGCGTTGCCAGATTTTTTGAACTTCAGGTTTATCTTTTGAACGCCACAAGTTAAGGTCAATTAATGCTTCTTCTTTCGGCATACCTGCCAGTTCGGCAAGCTTAATCATCGTATCATCAGAGGGGATATTTTTTCCAGAACGTAGGTATGAAACGCTAGCCTTGTTTATGCCTAATTCACGGGCAAGATTATTGTATCCGGTTAATCCATAACGAGCAATTGCTTTTTCTGCGTAGAATTCAAAAGTTCTCATTTTTCCCTCTATGTATATGTAAGAAGCAAGTTATTCATAGCATTTAAATTTTATTTTGACAACGTTTTTTTAACGTTTTAGCGTATAGGTTAATTGATAAACAACACTTTGTGTAAAATTTTACCCTAAGGGTTGTTTGGTGATTAACCCAACAGAAAAGGACGACCCCCGATGTCTTTTGTAATGATACCTGAAGAACTTTTAGAGGTTAATATTACTCCCGCAGAATTTCGGCTGTTAGTACAGCTAATTAATGCCAGCTATGGCATAGATAAGCTTAGCGGCATCTGCTATTGGGGATATAAAAATTTAGCCAGTCAATTTAACACAGACAAAAGTGCGGTTATTAAACAGATAAACCATCTAATTGAGTTAGGTTTTTTGGAGCGCGCACCGCGCGACCCAAAATACCGTGCGCAACCTCTAAAATTGACTTTGTCGCACGGTATTAACAGGAATCGTCGCCCTGTCGGGGGGCTGGGTGACGATTCTACAGAATCACTACAAGGGTGTTTAAATGACACCCCAAAAGGGTGTTTAAATGACACCCAAGGGTGTTTAAAAGACACCCAAGGGTGTTTAAAAGACACCCCAGGGTGTTTAAAAGACACCCCA
>JAGASU010000122.1 GCA_017621635.1 Alphaproteobacteria bacterium
AGTTGTGGGTGTATCTGTGGGAGCTGTTGTTTCTGTGGGAGCTGCAGTTGTAGTTGTTGCAGCAGTTGTGGTTGTTGCAGTAGTTGTATCTGCAGAGCCGGATCCTGTAGAGGAATCACCGCCTGTAGAACCGCCGCCTGCAGCGATCTCGGATCTTGAGAATTCATAATCCTCAACAACTCCGAATACAGGATATCTGAATACTTCCTGGTGTGTAGCGGTAAGAGTATGGTAAGCGTAGTCGCTTCCGTACATCTGACCTGTGATAGTTACCTTCTGAGTTGTGTTGAGTTCTTCGAAGTCAAAGAGAGTACCTGAGCCGTCGGGGAGGAAGGTGTAACCGCTGTTGGGGTTAGTACCTGCGCCCATGAAGGGGAGAACTTCGATCTTATCGAGCTTGTAGAGAGATTCATTGAAACGGATACCGCTGGCGGGAAGCGTTACGATGATATAAAGGCCGTAGCGGCTTTGTTATGGGCGAGGGCAGCGGTGCGCTCGTGTTGGAAGAACTGGAACACGCCAAGGAAAGAGGCGCCAAGATTTATGCCGAGATTGCCGGTTATGGTATGAGCGGCGATGCTTACCACATTACGGCACCGTCAGGTGACGGGGCTTACCGCGCTATGAAAATGGCCGTTGAACGGGCTCAAGAAAATGGTGTTGAGCTGTCTGACATCGGTTATATCAATGCACACGGCACATCGACTCCGGCCGGTGACGTGGGCGAAGCTATGGCAGTTAAGAGATTGTTTGGCGATGAGGGCATTAAAAATGTTTCGATGTCTTCCACCAAGTCTGCTATCGGTCACTTATTAGGTGCGGCCGGTGCGGTTGAAGCCGTTTATACAATTATGGCGCTGCAAGAGCAAACATGTCCGCCGACATTGAACCTTGAAAATCCGGCTGATGAGTTGGCTGATTTTGATTTGGTTCCTTTGAAAGCGAAAAAGCGTGAGATTAAAGCCGCTATGTCCAACTCGTTTGGCTTTGGCGGAACGAACTCTTCGCTTGTCTTTAAGAAGTATAACGGTTAATCGGTTTTATGATGAAACTGAAGTTATGGTTTGGGGCAGCCGCAGTTTTTTTGTGTGCTGCCTTTTTGTTTGCCGTTTTGCTGTGGCGGACGGAAGTTTATGGCGTCTATGTGGTTGAGCCGGCGGTTGAGGTCGTGGTGCCGAAAGGTGCCGGGGTTAAGAAAGCCGCGCAGATTTTGGCTGCAACCAAAGTGATTAAAAATGCGCTTTGGTTTGAGGTGTATGTCCGTTTAGAGGGCATTGGCGGTCAGCTTAAAGCCGGAGAATATCAATTTTCGGGCGAAACGTCGCTAAAAAGCGTTGCTGAGAAGTTGGCAGCGGGCGAGGTGATTGAACGTAGTTTGACTATTCCTGAAGGAAAGTCTTTGGCTGAGATTAAAAAGATTGTGCTTGAGAATCCGTATCTTTCGGGTGAGATTACCTTATCTTTACAAGAGGGGGATATTTTGCCGGAGACTTATCATTTTACGCGGGGAGAGCTTAGAGATAATGTTTTGAAAAGAGCGAGGACTGCGATGAAAAAAGCGCTTGAAGAAGCGTTTGCGGGGCGGACTTCGGATTTACCAATCAAATCGGCCGAGGAGCTTTTGATTTTAGCCAGTATTGTTGAGAAAGAAACCGGCGTTAGCGCAGAGCGGGCGAAAGTGGCCAGTGTGTTTGTTAACAGGCTTAATTTGGGAATGAAATTACAGACAGACCCGACGGTGATTTATGCTGTCACCAATGGTGAGATGAATCTTGGGCGACCGCTTTATAAAAAAGATTTGGGCTATGATTCGCCTTTTAACACATACGTTTATGCGGGGCTTCCGCCGGCGCCTATTTGCAGTCCGGGGAAAGAGGCGTTGCGGGCGGCGGCAGGGCCTGAAAAAACAGATTTTTTGTATTTTGTTGCCGACGGTGTGAGCGGCGGGCATCGTTTTGCCAAATCTTTAAGCGAGCATAATAAAAATGTGATGATGTATCGGAAAAGTAAGCGTTAATTTCCTTGCGTTAAGGCTTTTTTTAGGGTATACTATTATAAAGTATACCTGTTATATTATTTGCGAGGTGTGTGATGGCTGAGATTGAAGTGCCGGATTTTAAGAGCATTGATGACTTTGTTAAGTGGTCTGAGGGTTTGTCTGAAAAAGCTATCCAATCTTGGAAAACAGATGATTGGCTCAAGATGTATGAAAAAATTGATGCCTATGTCGAGAGTGATGATTTTTACAAATTTTATAAAAAAGCTGAAAAACGCCTTTTTGATAAAGGGAAATTAAAAACATATGATCCTACAGGTGCGGTAGATATTGCTAAAAGAAAACATTTGTTTACAAATGTTTGTAGTGAGTATATAGGAAAAATATATAGAAATTATCGCTTTGAACCGGAACAATCAAAATATATCAGGGAAATTGCAAAGCAAGATGGAGAAAAATTAGCAACGATACAGTTTGATGCGGCGGCGTTAGCTATTTCAGATTCAGATGAAGCTATCATAAATAAAGGGCAGACAATTGGCAATATTACCAGAGAAGGTACGCACTATGGCACTACATTGGAAACGGGATTTATTGACACTTCATTTCGTATTGACAGAAGCAGTTCTGGTGCAGGGGCTACTCCTGTCGGCAGAGGAGTCGGAATTGTACAGCTTAATCCTGAGACCTTTGTCGATGGAAACGTGTCAGTAGCGTTTCATGAGTATGCCCACATTTATAAACAAGCTCGGAATCCGTTACAAAAGGAGCTTGCTGAAAAGGGGATTTTGGCGCATCCTGAATTAGGAAAAAATTTTCATAAACTTATGGAAAAAAATGGAGAGTATTATATATCAGGTAAGATGATACAAAGTTTGATTGACGATCTTCGTTTCAAAGGTTTTCCTCGAAATAAATGCAGAGTAATTTTTAATAATTATCATAAACAACCATCGGAGCGGTATAGCAATCTTTACGGAGCGGAGGCAGAGCGCAGCTTTAGACGCGTGAGCGGACAACTGACGGAAAGAGGGGCTATGGATGTATCGTCCTTTCTTGGCAATACGGTGATTTTTCAGGGCTTAGACAAGCCACCGGTTATGTTGGGTAAGCCTAAAGAGGCGGCAAGCGTGGAAAAAGGGATTTGCTTGACTTACAGTGCTTCGGATAAAGGAGTGGCGGCGGAAGATCTGCTTAAAGGGGTTGAACAACGCTTTGCCGGTATGGACGAAGGCTTAAAAAAACAACTGAAAATTCAAAAAAATATGTTTGGCGATGTTAAGATTACCGTTCCAAATGATTATAGCTTCAGGCAGGGGTTTTTGAAGTTTAGAAGTACACCGCCGCCGCTTTTGGGAATTCCGCCTTTGCCTAATGGAAATGCAGAGGTGAAAATACCGTCGGTTATGAAGGAAAAAGCGGCAGCATCGGTTGGAATGCAAGCTGCGGCTCCGTTTGAAATGAAAGCGGCGTTAGAAAACAGCGTTTCTGCTGAAGCTAAGCATTTGGAGGAAAAAGTTGCGGCTAAAGCGGGAACAGCGGCAGTGGTGAACGGGGGAGAAGCGGCAGGTAAGACGACAGCAAAGAAAAGTAAGGTGTTGGCGAAAGCTGCGGCGGCGAATGCAAAGTTTGACAAAGCGGTTGACAAGGTTATAGAAAAAGGGGCTAAAAAGCTTAATAACAGCAAGGTGGGCAAAGCTTATGACAAAGCAGCGAGCAAGGTCGGGAACACAAAAGCCGGC
>JAGASU010000123.1 GCA_017621635.1 Alphaproteobacteria bacterium
CACAATTTCAATCTCTACAAACAATGTGTAAAAAAATTCAATATTAAAAACCAAGCCCTCAAACTCCCCTTAATCTGTATGGGAAACCACTATATTATGGGGTGGGATAATACTTCGCCCGAAAAGTTTGAACAAGCCCTCAAAGAATTTAACGCAAACTAACCTCTTACCCAAAGGAAAAAAATGTTATCGGATATTGACATAGCAAACAACGCCACGCCTTTTAAAATCAGCAGGATAGCCAAGAAACTCAATCTGACTAATGAAGATATTGATCCTTACGGGCATTATAAAGCCAAGCTCTCCGCCTCTTGCTTAAAAAAGCTTAAACCCCGCCCCGATGCCAAACTTATCTTGGTCACGGCTTTAACCCCTACCCCCGCCGGCGAAGGCAAATCAACCGTTTCAATCGGTCTGGCAGATGCTTTGTCTTCCCTAAAATATAAAACGGCACTATCCTTGCGCGAACCTTCATTAGGCCCGTGTTTCGGGGTTAAAGGCGGCGCCTGCGGCGGCGGATACTCGCAAATCGTTCCGATGGACGAAATTAACTTAAATTTCACCGGCGACATTCACGCCGTCACCACGGCAAACAATCTCCTCGCCGCCATGCTTGATAACCATATCAAACAAAAAAACCGCTTAGGTATCCAAAAAATCTACTTTAAACGCTGCTTGGATATGAATGATCGTGCCTTACGCGAGATTCGCACGGGGCTTGGCGGCAAAAAAAACGGTTCACCCCGAACGGACGGCTTTAACATCACCGCCGCCTCAGAAATAATGGCAATTCTCTGTCTGTCAGAAAATCTGGCGGATTTAAAACGCCGCTTAGGCAATATCATTATTGCCGAAAACAAAGACGGTAAACCGGTTACGGCTAAAGAGATCCGCGCTGTCGGCGCAATGGCCGCGGTGCTGAAAGACGCGCTTCGGCCCAATCTTGTCCAAACCTTGGAACACACGCCGGCCTTTGTCCATGGCGGTCCGTTTGCCAATATCGCCCACGGCACCAGCTCGGTTGTTGCCGCCCGTGCCGCGCTGTCGCTTGCCGACTACGTCGTCACCGAGGCCGGATTCGGCGCTGATTTGGGTGCGGAAAAGTTTTTTGATATTTTCTCTCGCACAACCAACCTTTATCCCGACGCTGTCGTTTTGGTTGCCACCATCCGCGCCTTAAAAATGCACGGACACGTCAAAAAAGAACACTTAAGCGTTGAAAATCTCCCTGCCATAACCCAAGGCTTTGCCAATCTCAAGGCTCATATCAATAACTTAAAAAAATTCGGTCATACACCAATTGTTGCCCTCAACCTTTTTGCAACGGACACCAAAAATGAAATCGCCCACACACTCGCTTTATTAAAACAAGAAAACGTTCAGGCCGTCATTTCCGAAGGTTGGGCTAAAGGCTCTAAAGGGTGCAAAGATCTTGCTAAAACAGTCATTAAAAGCATAAACTTAAATTTAAATCAGAACAAACTGCTTTATCAAGACAAAACAACGCTTAAAGAAAAAATCCGCACACTTGCCAAAGAAATATATAACGCCGAAGCCGTCAGTTTTACCTCAATTGCCGATAAAAACATCTTAAAGTTCACGCGTTGGGGCTATGGCAACCTGCCAATCTGTATGGCCAAAACACAAAACTCCATCAGTCACGATAAAACCCTCTTAGGCGCGCCCTCGCATTATGTTTTCCCGATAACAGACATTAAGCTTTCCGCCGGCGCCGGATTTATCGTCGCCTATTCTGGAGAAATTAACACAATGCCGGGGCTTCCCGCCGTCCCCGCCGCCGAAAATATAGATGTTGACGACAACGGCACAATTACCGGCCTGTTTTAATAAAAAAATCTTGCAAATTTTTTTTACTTTGCTATACTTAGCTAAGAAACAACAGGACGATAAAATGGCTAAACAAAGAAGACGTAAAAGACTAAAAAAACTCATTCGCGTTTTAAAACGTAAATGGGCAATGCCCGCATTCTACACACTATGCGCCAGCTATATAATTTATGTGCTTGTAAGCAGCACCGTCACCACCAGAGAAAAGGTTGAACAAATCCCTCCCCGTTTCATCATCACCAGACTATCAGACACATTTGAAGAAACAGAGTTTATGCACTTGTTGCTCACCATTCAGGAAATCAGTACCTCGCAAGAGGCCGCACAAGAACTCAAAACTTTTGTAAACAAGCCCTTTCCCTCCCCATCTCCGAAACTTCTCGAACACCGCTTAAACCTTATGAACTGGGAACCGAAAGCATTTCATATTCGGGTACAAAAAATGTTTGCAATGTTAAAAATCTATGAACGGATAACACAGCTTGACGAAACAATTTCATTTTTAAGCACGGAAACAAGCCAAAATCGTCTGCCGCAGGTTTTAAGCGCCGAAATAGAGTTATTAAAACAAGAACGTGACAATATCCTCAAAAACGAGCTATCCGCAAAAGAATATGAGTT
Organism: Alphaproteobacteria bacterium; assembly: GCA_017621635.1. Classification (GTDB taxonomy): domain Bacteria; phylum Pseudomonadota; class Alphaproteobacteria; order RF32; family CAG-239; genus CAG-267. The sequence continues at coordinate 2,470 of JAGASU010000123.1, forward strand.
TATTAAAGAATACGGAGGAATAGTACAACGCTTACGGCAAAATTAAAAAGTTACCGCCGGCTCTCAGAAAAGCTGACGGGAAAGGCGGGCGAATTCAGAAAGAAAAGCAATAAGGCGGAAAGCTTTATATAAAAAAAACTTTTTGCCATCACCCGCACAAACACCCGAAATTTAAAGTTTCGGGTGTTTCCTTTTTTGTTTTCTTTTAACCTCTCTTTAACCTGATTTAAGTTATACTCAAAAATATAAAATAAAGGAGATTACTATGACAAATGAAAAAAAATCCACGCCCAAGACCACGCGCAATCTGGTTAAAAAGGCACCGGAAAAAATCGTTGCTCACGCCTTAAACACGGCTATCTCAACCGTTGAAAAAGCTGCGGTAACAGACGTTAAAAGAACGGCTAAACGCGCTCAGCGTACAGAAATGAAATTAGAAAAAGCCAAAAAAGCCGCAACAGCTGCCAAAAAAGACGCCAAACGCGCCACCGGCTTCTCCGCCACCATCGAAAAAATGGAAGTAAAAGAAGCCCCGACCCGCAAGATTAAAGAAAAAATCAAAGAAATTATCACACCGGAAAAGACTGAAACCTTTTATTATGACCGTCGCCAGCTTTTTGTTCTAACGGTCTTTTACGCACTCATCGCCGGTTTTGTCTTTCTGATTGCTCAAACGGCATACATAAGTTGTTTTTGTTTCGGTCCGATTTTAAAAACATTTTTGCTGATCACCGAAGTTCTGATTATAGCCGCACTGGCATTAACGGTATTTGTTCTCGTCTTTCCGCAAAAATTAGCGGTAATCACCAAAAAAGATATCAAAATAGACCATAACGCCCCCTTAAAATGGGAAGATGTGAAAGAAGCCGAGGAAAAATACACCTCTTATCTCACACGCCGGCCGCTCATCGCTCTGCACTTAAAAGAAAACGCTTTGAAAAACTATCGTCTGACTTTTATGCAGCATTTATGTAAAAGCAATATTTTCACCCCCTTCTCAATTCCGATGTATGCGATGCGTCCCGAAGACGCCGCACAAATCCGCGCACTTATCAAAAAGCACGCCAAATACATTGATAACAGAGATTAACACGCTTTTTATCAGTCAAAAACGCCGCTTAAAAAACGGCGTTTTTTTCGCTGAAAAAACTTCTTGACAAAAAATAAAAATATTGTATAAACAAAAATGAAAATTGTATTATTTAAAATTATTAATTATGGAAAAGTTAAGTTTACTGGAAAATCCGGAGCTTTTGCAATATTGCATAGCTACCATGGCAGGAGTTATCTTAACTGCCGATGTATTGATTAAACGCTATCTCAAAAACCGCCGTAAAAAGGCCGCATACGCTCTCTTAAAACGCCGGTTTGAGTATTTTCGTTATTAAAACGCCGCCGCCCGATTGTTTCTCAAAACAAATCCGCGGCGGCTTCTTTTATTCCTCTCCAATCCAAACAGACCTTCCATTTACAAGCTAATTCACAATTTAGCACACTCCGACAAAGGAGGTCGAGATTTGAGTCTTATAGAGATGGGCTTGGTATTTCTTAAAAATCCTAGTGTACATAGCGGTACATGAATTTTTAAGAAATGGCAAGACCGCTCTAGAAGACCAAATCTCGACCTCCGCCAAGACTTAAAATCTAGGGATGACTTCCCCACCATTCCTCCACCTCCTTGTCGGATACGTCCCCTCGCGCAAAAAATCATACCGCGCCGACAATTGTGGCAAATCCGTAATCAAAACATATCCTTCAGCCTTAAAGGTATCCGCACATTGCGCAGCCGTACGCCCGTAATCGTCATAACAAATCACTTGAACCCGCGTATAAGGATGAATCAGCACAACACCTTCGGCAGTCTCAAGCGGAGAAACGTTGTTATAATACTCAGGCATCGGCTGTAAACAAGGCTGAGGCGGTAAAATACCGTCATCGGGGCAACGTTTGTGGCTGGGGCAATATTTCAACCCGCCCGCTGTAACCGCCGCAGAAGATATCGTTTCAACCGGCGCTAAAACATCAGCCTCCGCACATTCTTCCTCAAAGGCTTCGTCATCAATATAAGGCAAACCATCATAAGACGGCTCAACCGAAGTACTGCACCCCGAAATCACCGCCATAAATAAAAACAAAACCCAGCATCTCAAAAAGTAAAGCATACCCAAAGCCTCAAAAACTCTAATTCTTTCCAAAGCTTACCCCTCCCCCGCCATTTTGCACTAAAAAATAACAGGTTATAAACAAAAAAACACTTAAGACAAAAATCTGCCGGCACAAAATAAAATGAAATTAAACCGTTGGCCGAACAAACTGTTCTGACACCTGTCTTTTTCTTATAACGACCGTGCCATATTCTGCCGTACCGCTACTTGTTGTAAAGCAACGTCTTTGCTGTTTGAACTCTCGAGCCCCTTAACAAAACTGCCAACCGGTTTGCCGTAATTAAAATAAGCATATTTTTTCATCATCAAAGGCGAAGGCGTTTTGCTGCAAACATCTTTGATATACTGATACGCCGCCGCAGACTTGTCAAGCTTACCCGCCCGATAAATCCGCGCCAGATTAACCCCGCCATATGTACAAACCAAAAGTTCTTCCGGAGCGATATTCCCGTTCATAATGCCGACTTCCATCGCCCGCCTGATTGTCAACCCGCGGTCAGTCCCTTTTCTCGTATAGTTATATTTCATCCATTCTTTTTCAATTCTGCTCTTATCGTTTGCATTAATTGCTTCCGCCAAAGCCGTCGGCTTGTTTCTTTTTTTATCCCAAAGCACGCGCGGTCCGCAATTATACACCAAACTTACCAGTGCAGCCGTTTCATTTTCATTCAGTTCCCGCTTAATTGCCTGCTTCATACACGGGTATGTTTCCCTCTCCAAATGGGCGCTCACATACCTTAAAAGTTCTTCGTTATCTTTAATCCTGTCACGAGCGCCGACTTTCACCCCATCCGGCCGCTTGGTATTACCGATACCGATGGTATCAATATTGACAATATCTTTATAAGATTCATAGCTGCATCCCTCAAAAAGCACCAAGGTTGCAACCATCTTCTGTTCCGCCTGTCGGTACGCCGCAAACGAATCTTGCGTTTTTTGATCAAACGCCGCATTCCGCTGCTCTTTCATTTCATCTCTTAACGACATCTCAAAAAAACTCCGTAAATATATTGATATCATACCAAAAACAATTCCTGTCGTCAATAAAAAAAAACAGCGAGGCAAACACCTCGCTACAAAGGTAATCCTTCGTTAAGGGACAATACAAGATAAAATTTTGCTTCACTCATCGCAGATACTCTACGACCCACTCCAATAAAGGAGTGGGATAAAGTACGGTGCTATCGTTAAATGTCCTCCCTCAAACCGGAGCGTACTTAAGCGTACGTGAGGATTTGAGGGAGGCTTC
>JAGASU010000124.1 GCA_017621635.1 Alphaproteobacteria bacterium
ACCACGGCAAGCACAAAGGACAACGTATATTTAAAATTTGTATGCCGGTATAAAAGGAAGATGACGAGCAAAAGCAGAATGTTTTGGGTAACAAAGTTTATAGTGCGGAGATTTTGGATATCAAAAAACAGCAATAAGGGTTTTAGAAAAACAAGATAGCCGTGCCAGTAGCGGGGATGATTGATGATATGGGCGTTGGCAAGGGATTCATTTTGAGCAGTCAGAAATAAATTTGAAACCTGATTATGCCCGCCATATTCGGTTCTCGGGTTGGTTATGGTGTCATAAAAAATGGAATTCCGGCCTAAAAAAGCGGCAGTATTGAGCATTAAAGAAGCGGTGAAATTGTCTATCCGACTACCGGGGAATTTTCGGCTTATTGGGTAAACTTCACCTTCCTACAGGTGAGTGAAGGTGGAGGCGGATACGTTCTTTCTGATATTTTTTATCGGGAGTGCATAGACAGCATATAATAACAGGCAGGCGGCGAGGGCAGCGCTTATGAGTGAAATGATGATGTAGGTGATGTTTGAAAAAGCGGTGCGTTTTAGCATTGGACATATCCGAGAGGTTTATGATGAAAAAGTATAGAAATAAATTTTATGCGCGTAAAGATTTTTTTTAAGTTTTTGCTAACTAAGGGGGAGTATATTCAAGATTAATTATCTAGGATTTTGCGCTTATGAGACGGACAGGACTTAAAAAACAAAAGTTAAGAGCAGAGGCAAAACCTGCCAAAGCACCAAAGAAGACATTAAGAAAACCTAAGAAAAAGGTCACAAAGGAAGCAAAGCGGCGGTCACTTTGGATTACACTGTTTATGGCGGCTTTGTGGGTTTTGCTTGTTTTGATGATTGTTGCGGGGGTGTATATCTGGCATTGTCAGGCGACATTGCCGGCGTTTTCCAAGGCGGTTTATGTCGAGCGTGAACCGGGGGTGAAAATTTTGGCGTCTGACGGGCAGGAGCTGACTTCTTATGGGGCGTTGTTTGCCAAACCGGTTGATGTGAAGAAACTGCCCTCTTATGTTTCGCGGGCGGTGATTGATACAGAAGATAGGCGTTTTTATAAGCATAGCGGGTTTGATTATATCGGTTTTGTTCGGGCAATGGCGGTGAATGTTGTCAAGCGGCGTTATGCGCAGGGAGCTTCGACTATTACTCAGCAGGTGGCGAAAAACTTGTTTTTAACCCAAGAAAAGAGCATTAAGCGCAAAGTGCAAGAGTTTTTATTGGCACGGTGGCTTGAAAAAAATTTCAGCAAAAACCAGATTTTGAATATTTATCTTAACCGCGTGTTTTTCGGCAGCGGTGCGTACGGGATTAACGCGGCGGCGAAGCGGTTTTTTAATAAAAATGCAAAAGATTTGAACTTGAGAGAGGCTGCGATTTTGGCCGGTGCTTTGAAAGCACCCAGCCGGTATAATTATTTAAGAAATAAAGAACAGGCTTTGAAAAGAGCCGGAGTGGTGCTGTCTTTGATGGAAAGAGCCGGAACGATTAGCGCCAAGGAAAGAGAGGCTGCTCTTAAACAACCTGTCGGCAACAGCAAAGAAAAGATGATTTTGGGTATTCGCTATTTTGGTGATTATGTTATGGCAGGGTTGCCGGAATATCTTAAGGAAAGGTCGGACGACGTTTATGTCAAGACGACGCTTGACTATCATTTGCAACAGCGGGCGGAATATCTTTTACGCAAACATTTAAGAGAAAATAAAAAGAACAACGTGAGTGAGGGCGCCGTGGTGATTTTGGATAACAAGAATGGTGCTATCAGAGCGATGGTTGGCGGGTTTGACTATAACAAGAGCCAGTTTAACCGAGCGACGCAAGCGCTCAGACAGGCGGGGTCTTCGTTTAAGCTGTTTGTTTATTTGACGGCGTTTGAAAAAGGCTTTTCTCCCGATGAGTTACTGGCGGATGAGCCAATTCAAATTGATGATTGGAAACCCGAGAACTATGATAAAAGATTTCATGGGGCGGTGAGCCTTAAAGAGGCGTTTGCCAAATCTTTGAATGTGGCGACGGTTGATTTGGCAACGTATTTGTCTTTGGACGAGATTATTTCAACGGCGCTCAAACTCGGTATTACGACAACGGTTAAAAACGAGCCGTCGATTGTTTTGGGAGCTGCTGAAGTTCGGGTGCTTGATATGGCGGCGGCGTACGGGGCAACGGCAAATGACGGTTATGCGGTTTTTGCCTATGCGATTGAAAGTATTACCGATACGGACGGCAATGTGCTTTATCAGCACAAACCGGCAGAAAAAGTACGCGTGTTGTCAGAACAGTCGGTTAAAAACATCAATCTTCTTATGCGCGAAGTGGTGCTTAAAGGAACCGGAAAAAAAGCCGCGAAGGTCTTGGGGGCGCGTGGTAAGACCGGAACATCACAAAATTATCGTGATGCCTGGTTTATCGGTACAAACTCAAAATATACCGCGGCGGTTTGGGTTGGCAATGATGATAATTCACCGATGAATGAAATCGGCGGCGGCAGTGTGCCGACGGAAATTTGGGCAGATATTATGAAGTAGGCTAAACGCCCATATCACGAACTAAGCGGGTGCTGGTGATTGAGCCGTCACGATATTTGCCGCGTACTTCTATTAAGTGTTTGTCAAACTTGCGCCAGTTGCTGAGGGCAGAGCGACTTTTGGTGAAATCAAGTGCGATAGCCGTATAGCCGGTGTTGGCGACTTTTTCATTATATTCAGACATTGTGCAGGACGAACTGCCGGAATTTAAATCTTCTCTTGCCAAGCGAATGAACCCACGGCCGTTGTCTTCAAAATATGTGCCGCACCAGTTCAGCGTTTCCGAAGCCTTGGCTGTCATACTCAATACACAACATAAAAATAGAGTAAGCAAACCAAGTTTTTTCATGGCAAAAGCTCCTTTGTTATTAACTCTTGCTTAATATATAATCTATATTCGGGATGATGTCAAGAATATTTTTGTCTATATATTGGATTATTCGGGATAAAAAAATGTTTTAAGAGGTGTTAAAGAATATTTAGCATATTTTTGTTATGCTTGGGGCAAGAGAGGGATAATGACGATTTTTTTTAATATTAAGCAATTGTTTTTATTTTGTTTATTGTTGGCGTGTTGCCAATTTTGGTTTAACGGCGCTTTTTTGACGGCGTGCGGAGTGATGTGCGGAATAATGGTGCTTTGTTTTTATAAGGACAAAAAAAATTTAGTTCTCAATGTGATTTTTTTTAGCGCGTTTTTGTTGAATTTATGGTATGTTTCAGCAAGTTTCGGAAATGTGCGGCAGTATGATTATTTTAATTTTGTGATGCACGCCGATTATTTTGTGCAAAATAATTTCTTTTTATTTCGGCCGTCGGGGTATTTGCAGTCGGTTTATTTTCAGCCGCCGCTTTGGGGAGGCCTTGCCGGTATTTTTATGAAAGTGCTTACGTTTGATTATGTACGCTTTATCAGTTTGTTTGCGGTGTCGGGGGCGATGATTTATTTTTGGCGGTTGACAGGAGAACTTGGATTTAAGGATTATATCCGGTTTTTGACGTTCGGGTGGTTTTGCTTTTTTCCGTTTCAGGGGATTTTGGCGAATTTGGTTAACAATGACGCTTTGGTTTATTTTTTGATGACGGCGATGCTTTATTATGCGTATCGCTGGCTTGTTTTAAGTCAAATGCGTGAGGCGCTTATTTTGGGCGGTTTGCTTTTTGCCGCAGGGATGATTAAATTTTCAGGGTTGATGATGGTGCCGGCTTTGGGGATGCTCGGGCTTTATAAATTAATGACGGCGCAAGACAAGTTTTCTAAAGGGCTGTGGGCGCAGTTCGGCGTTATCGCGGCAGGGGCTTGTTCGGGCTTTGCCTGGGGGTGGTTTTTGCTTTATTTTGATTTGCCGCTGGTGCCGCCGCCACAAGATAACGCTTATCAGAGTATGGCGGGGTATAGCCTTGCAGAGAGGCTGTTTTCTGTTAATACGGTACTCTATCCTTTTGCCGATGTGCAAACAGGCGGAATTGAAGCAAATGTTTTTCTGGCGCTTATTAAAACTTCCCTTTTTGGCGAATGGCGTTGGAACGGGGCGTTGTGGGCCGAGGTGATGTATGCGGAAGGGATTTTGTTTGCGCTGTTTGGCGTTATCAGTTTCTTTTATTTATTAAAATATAAAATCGGGGCTGATTTTGCGTTTAACGGCTTTTTGATTGTTTTGGTGTTTTCCGTCTTAGGGGCGTGGGCTAATTTTTGGCTTGATTATCCGTATTTTTGTTCTTCCGAGTTTCGATATACGGCGATTTTGCTGCCGGCGTCTTTGCTGTGGATGGGAAATTACCTTTCACAAAAAAGCCTGCCAAAGGGAGTGATTTATGCTTTGGCAGGTGGTGTGGTGCTGTTTGCCGTTGCCAGAATTATGCTTTATCTACATACCATTTGACGGTTTTGATGATACCGGTATCAAAAGTTTCGTCCGGTTTGTAGCCGAGTTTTTGGGTGATTTTTGCCGGATCTATCGCATAACGAAGGTCATGTCCGGCGCGGTCTTTGACAAAGGTTATCAGTTCGGCGTATTTTTTGCCGTCTTGGCGCGGGCGCATTTCATCTAAGATTTGACAGATTGTCTGCGTGATTTGTATATTCGTGCGTTCGTTATGGCCGCCGACATTGTAGGTTTCACCCGATGTGCCGTTATGATAGATGAGGTCTATGGCTTTGGCATGGTCGGTGACATAGAGCCAGTCGCGGATATTCTGCCCGTTACCGTAAATCGGTATCGGCGATAAATTTAAGCAGTTGCGAATAATGGTCGGGATAAGTTTTTCGCTGTGCTGCTTGGGGCCGTAGTTGTTTGAACAGTTTGACGTGGTGGTGTTTAACCCAAAGGTGTGGTGATAGGCTCTGACCAAAAAGTCTGAACCGGCTTTGGAGGCCGAATACGGACTGCTCGGGGCATAAGGCGTGGTTTCCGTAAAATAGCCTTCTTTGCCTAATTGCCCGAATACCTCATCGGTTGAGATATGATGAAAACGATTGTTTTCTTTGCCCTTTTTCGGGGTGTTTGGGGCATCAAACCAGTGGATACGCGCAGCTTCCAAGAGATTGAACGTCCCTAAGAGGTTGGTGTTGATAAACGGCCTTGGGCCGGTGATCGAATTATCAACATGGGATTCGGCGGCAAAGTGGATGACGCCGGTGAAATCGTACTTATCAAACAACTCATTTACGAGTTTTTCATCGCAGATATCGCCTTTGACGAACGTATAGTTCGGGTTGTTTGCCACTTCTTTCAGGTTGTCAAGATTGCCGGCATAGGTTAATTTGTCCAGATTAACGATTTTATAATCGGGATGTGCTGCCTCATTCTCCGGATAGAGGATTGCCTGCCCAAAATCCGCCGCTTCCACCGACAGGTCAATCAGGGTACAAATTACATCCAGCTGGAAATCCTCCGTCGCGCGTACATATCCTTCAAAGGCAACCTCCGGCTTCAGGGACCAGTCCGGATAGCTGGCATGGATCAGCCTGCGGTTACAGCCATTAAGCAGCGGATAGACCGGCACACGGTCCGGTTCCTGATGCCGGATGGCCGCAACCACCCGCTCCAGCGGGGTCATCGCTTCCTTCAGCATGGCAGCGTTCATCTTTATGTCCTCCTCATCTTACTTTTCTCTATTGTAGAGAATCCCGCTACCGGAGGGAAGCGCCCCATCTTGCGTCCTGTCGGGACAATCTTGCGCCCTTTCCTGCGCAAGACCCACCCAAGGGGTTACGCCGCCCGCTGCGCTATGCTATACTTACCTTATCAAGTGATTGGAAAGGAAGGTTATTCCCATGCCCGATATGCTGGTCAAGC
>JAGASU010000017.1 GCA_017621635.1 Alphaproteobacteria bacterium
TGATATAGTGGGTAAAAATTGAGTTTTCAACTTCTTTCCGCATTTATCGGAAAGGAGGTGCAAGGATGGTTAAGATAATGATTATTATCAAGATTATTCTTGAATTGATTATTGCGCTTTTGGCGTAATGATTGAGGGAAGCGGAGCGGGGATGCTCCGCTTTTTAAGTTTTTGGGGAAGGGGTGTTAATTTTGCTGGGTCGGAGCGGTGCTGTTGCTGCTTGTAGCGTTATCTATGGCTTGCATGGCTTCGTTTTTCATATCGCGGATGGTTTCAACGCTGCCGTTTTTGACCTCGGTTGCGGCTTCGCCTATCGTGGTATCCGAATTAATCGAGCCGGTGTAGGCGGCGCGAATTAAAACATAAACGGCGACGATGATTAAAAAGTAGATAATGTAAGTGATGATTTTTCCCATAATATCCTCCTGCGACGGGGCTTCTATATAAACGAACGAATGAGCCAAATTAAGACGACAATGATTAAAATGTAGATGAGATACGTGATGATTTTATTCATTTGCTTTTTCCTTTATGACTTAGAGACAGCGTTTTAGATAATGCTTTAAAAAAGTTTTTAAAGGGGGAAAAAGCACTAGGGGTAAAAAAGAATCGGTTTTGTTTTAATTTATGAAGCTTTGCTGGTGCGTTTTTGGCGAATAGCTTCGTATGTGTTCAGCGCCGGAATAACGACATAATCCAGTTGTTCGATTTCGGTTTGGGATAGTTTGTCGGTAAACAAAGAGCGGTTTTCATCAATGGTTTTAACGGTTATCGGGCGTTTGCCGCGTTCCAGAGTAAGCTTGACATAGCTTGTTTGGTTTTCTTTGATAAAAGCATAAGACTGCACCGGATGGTCATATTCATAAACTTCGCGAAATGTATTGCCGGAGGCGGTTTGATATTCTTCTTCGTCTTCAAAGAACGGAATGACATTGTAGATGTTTTCGTCGAACTGCAAAAGACCGCCGATACTTTGTTCTTTAAAGTGTTTGAATGAATTTATGACTAAATATTTGTTGTCGTTATAGGTGACTATGGCGACAAAATTATGGGTCAAACTGGTTTCGTTATAGGCGGTTTCGTTAGGCGCTAAAAGGCGCAGACGATTTTCTTCTTTGGAAACAATCGCGTCATAAAGCGGGTGTCCGGCGTGAATGAACTCAACGGTTGAGGAGTCACGCTTGATGTTGACAAACTTTTGCGGTTTGATGTAAGTTTGTTCGTTTCTTTTGAGAGATTTCAACCAGTTTAGTATTTTCATGTTTTATCTCCTTTGCTTTTTTAGTATAACATAAAAAGCGGTTCATAGTAAATACATTTTTGAGCATAACTGACAGATACTTAGCAAATTCCTAATTTTTCAGTTCGGAGGCTAAAAAATTATCAATAAATCGGGTGATTTTTTGGGAAAATTGTTGTTTGTCATAAATATCTGATTGCAGACCTTCGAGTTTGGCATAGCCGAAAGAGGCGCCGTCGGAAATACGGATGACAACGAGCGTCAGCGGACCTTTGAGCCGAAAAGCCGAGATAAACTCCGGATGGCGTTCTTCATCCAGCAAATAGGCGCGGATTTTATGTTTATAGTTGTTTCTTAGGATAGAGATTATCATATTTATCGTTTTTTCACAGTTTTCGCAAGGGTTGGCGCTGTTATGAAAAATGATGACCTCGGGGAGGGTTTTGTTTTCGGGGTTTGTGTACAGGCTTTGCAGCGATAACGGATTAGCGGCAACAGGCGAACACAAAGCCATCAAGAGGCTTAAAAAAAGCGTATAAAACATAAAACTTCCGTTTGTTTGCGGCTTAGAGCGGGGCGCAGGCTTTCTTTAACCAGTCGAGTTCCTGTTTGGTCATATATTTTTTTAAGGTTGAAAGAACCTTGGCGTGGTAGCTGTTCAGCCAGTTAATTTCATCTTGGGAGAGAAGATATTTATTAATCAGGGTTAAATCAATGGGAGCCAAGGTTAGAACCTCAAATTTTAAGAGGTTTGATTTTGGAGCCTTGGCAACGCGGTAAAGGTTTTCAATCCGAATGCCGAAAGCGTTTTCTTTATAAAACCCCGGTTCGATTGAGGTAATCTGGCCGGCTTTTAAGGGGGCGGCATTTTTGGCGGTAAGCGAAATGCGTGCGGGGCCTTCGTGAACATTTGAAAAACAGCCGACGCCGTGGCCGGTGCCGTGTTTATAATCAAGATTGTACTTCAAAAGAGGGAGGCGGGCTAAAATATCAAGCTCAGAGCCTCGCGTGTTTTCAGGAAAAACGGCTGAAGCCAGCGCAATGTGAGCTTTTAAGACAAGGGTATTTTTTTCTATCATATCAGGTGTTGGGGTGCCTAAGGCCACAGTACGGGTGACGTCGGTGGTGCCGTCTAAATATTGGGCGCCGCTATCTAATAAAAACAAGGTGTTTTTTTTGAGTGTGGCTGCTTTTTCTTTAGAGGCGTGATAGTGGACAATCGCACCGTTTGCGCCGGAGGCGGCAATTGTGGCAAAACTTTCGGAATAAAAATTAAGTTCTTTTTTGCGAAAGCTTAAGAGCTTTGCGGCGACATCGGTTTCGGTTTTGCCGGCATAGTTTTTGGCAAGCCAACATAAAAATTTGCTTAATGCCGCGCCATCGCGGATATGGGCGTTTTCGCATCCCTTAAGCTCGGTTTTGTTTTTGATGGATTTTTCTTCAATGATGTTATCCGGCGTGTTTGTGAGAGTGGGATAAAAATCTTTGATAATGGCCGGCGTGGTGCAAAAATCAGCGCCGATTGAGGCGTATTTAGCCAGAGTTTCGGGCAGAGCTTTGAAGGGGAGAGCGTTTTTGCAATCAGTATTTTCAGCAAAGATGGTGCATTGGCCTTTTTCTGTGATTAAGGCATAGGCGCGAAACAACGGCGTGTATGGAAGCGCGTCAGAGCGCAGGTTTAAAAGCCAAGAAACGGAGGCGGCGGAGGTGATTAAAACAGCGTTGAGCTTTTTATTTTTGATATAACGAGTAAGAGCGGTTATTTTGTCGGTTGAAGTGAGACCGGAGAATTTTTTGGCGTGTGAAAAGATTTTTGCTTTTTTGGGGCTTAAGCGCATATCAGGCTTTGGGGTGGGGATAAATTCGGTTTGCGGAAAGGCGGTTTGCAGTTTGTTTAGAGTATCTATGCTGATGAGCCAAGGGTTGTAGGCTATGCGGCGGTTTGGTTTGCCGAGGTTTTGTTTGAGCCAGTCGGTAAAGCAGATTTCGGAGAGTTTGACGATTTCTACCAAACGGCGGTCGGTTTCTTTTTTGGCTTGGAGTTCATAACGGCCGTCAACAAAGAGATAAGCTTTCTTTTGGGTGATAAAAAGCAGGGCGTACGAACCGCTAAAACCGGTCAGCTCTAAGATTTGGTTTTCCTCTTCTAAGATGTCTTCTTCTAAAAAAAGGTTTCCAAGGGTGAAAATCTCGCCAAACAGGTTATTTTCTTTAAGTTCTTTTTGAATGCTTTTAATATCCATAAGATGACCTCCGTTTATTTATTTTTGCAACAGGGCAGCGCGCCAGTTTTCATTTTTGTAAGTTTTGATGAGCTTAAAGCCAAGGGATAAGTGCGTGTTTATGATGTCTTGTTCTTGGTTTTCGATAAAGCCCGAGATAAGGTAATAGCCGTTCGGGCTTAAAGAAGCATAAGCGTTAAGGCTCATTTCTTTTAAGGGATTGGCTAAAATATTGGCAAAAATCATATCATAGGGAGCGGTTGAGGTAATGGCGGGGTTTTGGTAGCCGTTACTTAACAAGACGGTGATGTTGTTTTCGACGTTATTGGTGACGGCGTTGTTTTGTGTGACGTCAACCGACTCGGAATCAATATCCGCGGCGATGATTTTGGGTGTATTGTGCCAGATTTTGGCGGCGGCGATTGAGAGTATGCCCGAGCCGGTTCCCATATCAAGGATTTTTTGGGGGGCGGGAGCGGTTTGTCTGAGTTCGGTTATGGCTGATAAACACATTTGCGTGGTGGCGTGTTCAGAGCCGAAAGCCGTGGCGGCGTAAACCTGGACCGGAATCTTGTCTGTTTTCGGACAGGAGGCTTCGTGGATACCGTAGATTAAAAATGCGCCGATTTCATAAGGAGGAAATTTGATAACGTTTTCTTTAAGCCAGTTTTTGCTCTCTAAAATTTCTTCCTCAAATTCGGGCAAAGAGAGGTTAAGGCTTTTAATTTGCGTTTTGAAAGCGGCGGCGTTAAAGTCCAGCTTGGCGTAACAGGTGTATTTCTCGAATCCGTCATCAGTGTAATCAATAGTGGTGACATCGAAGGTTTCTTCCAAGAATTCCGCCTCGCGTTCGGGCATTTGTTCTACGGGGGAAAAACGAATTAATTTACAGCTTGGTTTAATGTTATGCATAGGTTTCTCTTTAAAATATTTTTTTGTTTACAAGTTTTAAATAACGTTGCATAAATATAGTAAGGGAAACGTTAAAAAGAGATTATATTATGAAAAAAATATTTATCGGTTTGGCTGTTTTGGCATTATCATCGTGTTTTTACCTTAAAGGGGATTATACGCTCGGGCGCCGCAACACGTTTAATGACTTCTTTTATACTTATAATATCCGCTATTATACGCAAGATGAGTTTGCTGCGGCGGAGATTGAGACGGAAACGGTCAGCAACTTTAAACCGGGAGCAGTCCGGTTCGCAATGCCGGGAGGTGTTGTGGTTTCTTCCAAGATTTTAGAAAAAGAGGTTTATTCCGAAGGTTATGTCCGCCCGAATAAAAAAGGGGCGCTTGTCAGCTATACCGTTCCGGTGGAATTTTCGGATGAAAAAGTTTATAAGACAATCGGTGAAACGAAGATTAGCGGGAAAACTTATCGTTTGTTAGAGCCTAACCGCATTGGCGATATTGTGTTAATTGACGCTGGCGGAAAGATTTATCCGAGAGTCGGCAGAATCTATAATGACAGGCTGGCGCTGATTGAAACATCGTTTTTGCTTGAGCCGGATGATTTAGTGTTTAAAAATGCCGCGCAACATCAGTTTGACGGCGAGAGTGTGGTTACGAGTATGGAAATCCGCTATGAGGGGCTTAAAGATTCACGGATGGTCTTTAAGTATTATCTGGTTGAGCCTGATGGCAAGCTTAGTGTTGAAGAACAGAAGACTTATACATTTTCAATGTATGATAAAAAGCTGTCGTTGGGCGGCACGGAGATTGAAATTCTTAATGTTGACGATGGCGGGATTGAATACCGTGTGTTGAAAATTTAAGAGTTTATAAAACAAAAAAGCGGCGGAGAGCCGCTTTTTTTATAACTAAAATAGAGGTTTAACAATCAGGTGGCGCGCTTATTTTCATAGAGTAAAGAAAGGAGGAAGCGATGCATTTTATTAAACCGGAAAGTCTTGATAAAGATTCAATTATATTAGATGTACGCGATGAGGGTGAATATGCGAAAGAAAGGCTTGCGCTCCCTCATATTGTGATTAAGGCGGACAGCGTTAATCCTGATGAGTTTATGGCGGAATATAACCCCGAAGGGAATAAAACGGTGAATATTTTATGTACCTCGGGCGGTATTGCTTCGGAAGTGGCAGAGCGTTTTGAAAATGCGGGATATCCGAATGTGGCGGTGGTTGTGGGCGGTATTATCGAAGCCGAGTATGAAGGTGTAAAAGTGCTGAAAAACTAAGATAAAGATTGAGTTTATCAGCGAATCGGGTAAAACATACAAAAAAGGAGATATGATATGCCCGATTTTGAGTTAGAAGACGAAACAGAAGGTTTGGTTGCCGGCGTGGACGAAGCGGGGCGCGGGCCTTGGGTCGGACCGGTGGTTGCCGGATGTGCGGTGTTTTTGAACAGAAATGTTGATGAAAGGCTATTGTCAGAGCTTAATGATTCAAAAAAACTTTCCAAGAAAAAAAGAGAGATGTTGTATGCTTTGCTGGAAAGTGAAGCCCAAAAAGGGAATGTTTTAATCGGAATCGGTGAAGCGTCAGCAAAAGAAATTGATGAAATTAATATCTTAAACGCGTCGTTTTTGGCGATGAAACGGGCGATTGCCAAGGCGGGAGCCAAGCCTGATCTGGTGCTTATTGATGGGAACCGACTGCCGAAAGATTTCGGGTTTTCGGCAAAAGCGGTGATTAAGGGAGACGCCAAGTCTTATTCTATTTCGGCGGCTTCCATTTTAGCCAAAGTTTATCGGGACAGGTTGATGGAAAAAATGGCTTTGGTTTATCCCGAGTACGGGTTTGAGAAAAATGCCGGCTATGGCACAAAAGCGCATATTGAGGGGTTAAAAAAATTCGGCGTGACACCGGAACACCGGAGGACATATGCACCGATTAAGGAGTTTTTGAAATGACGATTGTGGCGATGTGGTGCAGACACGAAGGGGATAATGTTATCGGGACGGGCGGTTCTATTCCGTGGTCGGTTGCAAGCGACGCCAAGCATTTTTTAGATGTGGTTAAAGGACAAACGGTTGTTTGCGGGCGCAAGACATACGAAAGCTTTAAAGACAGGACATTGCCGGAGTGTGAGATTTTTGTGTTAACACGAGATGAGGGGTATGCGGTTTCTGACGCGGCGTGTCATTATGCAGTGACGGGGCTTAAAGAGATTAGCGAGGTGGTAGAAGAAAAGGATATTTACATAGCCGGCGGTGCGGTTATTTATGATTTATTTATGACGGGAAAAGAAAAACTTAAGCCGCAGGTTGTGGTTGACTGCGTTTATGCCGGGGAAATGGAGAGCTTAGCGGAAGATGTGGCCGAGATCAGCGTTTCGGTTAAAACTTTAGAGAAAAATTACCGTAGAATTTCCCCATTTTATTGCCAAGACGGGGTGAAAAGCGCCATTTATTTAAAGAAAGGCGAATTTGTTGAGCAGAAAGTGTTGAAAAGAATCGTTGAAATTTTAGAACAAAACGCAGTTTTAGCCTGAAACATTCGGAAAAGAGCGCGTTATTTGTGTGTAAGTTTTACTTTTTGCTTATGAAAATCTGTAACGGGGTATATTTTTTAGGAAATATTTTTTAGTTTTAAGGACTTTGTTATGTTTAAGAATCTATTTGTGTCTCCGTTTTTTGTGATAGTGGCTTTTTTGGTTTTATGGCTTTCTTTTATGGGGGTGATTTATTTTGGTTATCCGACAGAAGTATTGCGTTTGACTGAAGAAGGCGAGATTATTGAAATTATTTCCCATTTCGGGTATGTGGTTTTGATTGCGGTGTTGCTTGCGGTCAGCGATGATTTTAGGGATAAAATCAAGACTTGGGGGATTTATTTGTTTTTGGCGATTTGCTGCTTTTTGCGCGAAGGCGGGATTCAGCACCATTTATCAAAAACGGATACGACGCCGTTTAAATCACGCTTCTTTTTAAACCCGAATAACCCGCTTAGTGAAAAAATTGTGTTTGGCGCGGTTTTGCTGGTGATTTTGGGAACAGTGTTGTATTTGGCGTATAAATATTCCAAGTATCTGGTAACTTCCTTTTTCAAGCTTGATACGATTAGCTGGTCGGTCGCTGTATTATGTACTACGGGTGTGTTTGCCAAGATTGTTGACCGCTATCCGTCAAATTACCGCAAAGCGCATGGCGGTGTGCCTTTGGATGATGATGTTTATGCCGTTTTCCAGCTATTGGAAGAATCGAGCGAGATGTTTTTGCCTTATTTGGCGGCGCTTATTTTATGGCAATATCATATGATTAAAAAAAGAAGTTGAGTTAATTTGAGGCGATAGAAAATATCGCCTTTTTTGTTAAAAAAACTTGCAATGTCGGTAAAGCAGTGTTATTTTACTAATGTTTTAATAAATTTATGTTTATTTTTAATTAATTTTTATTTTATGAGTACAACGAATGTTGAGCAAGGTATTTCCTTTGCAGTTGAGAACGGTAAGAAATTTGTCTGCGGCAAGGTGTATGATCCGGAATTGGTGCATGACAAAGATGTTCAGTGTGAGGAAAAAGAAAATCACGATTTTATTTTTGCCGAATATGCCGATGGCAATGTGTTGGTTTTTACCAAAAATTGGCGATTTGTGACGGCGTGCCGGCATTATTGTTTTTTGGGGAATAACTTTTTGGTTGTTTCGGAAAACGAAATTGAGCAATATCCGCTCTATAAGCTGGTTAAAGGAAGCCAGATAAACGTTTTGGATGAGACAGGACAGGTTGTTCACAAAGATTTGCGTGGTTTTGCCGAGCTTAAGAAAAAGAAACATTTTATCCGTTTGGATGACGGATTATGGCGTTTCTGCGCTGCTGACGGCTCTTACAGAGAGAAGGCGGTGTTAAAAAAGGCCAATGTGGTCGGGAAAAACAAAGCTATGATGTTTGATGAACGCGGCAAGCTGCGTTTGGGATCGACGAATATTTATTATGGTCAGGAATATCGAATGTAGCAGGTAAACAAAAAAAGCAGACTTTAAGGTCTGCTTTTTTTGTGCTTTACGGTGAAAAATCAGAAAATAATATCCCCCGATTTTTCGGGGGATATCTATTTACAACTCAGGAACAGAGGCTTTGGTTCGCTTTTCTTCCGAGACAGGAGCGTCTTTGCTTTTATCAATGGGGTCGCCTTTGATAACGGCTTTTATCTCTTCTCCGGTCAGGGTTTCATATTCCATTAAGGCGGTGGCCAATGTTTCCCAATCTTTTTTATGTTTGATTAAGATTTTTTTGGCTTCTTCGTAGCCCTCGGTAACAAGGCGCTTAATTTCCGAATCGACCAAACGGGCGGTTTCTTCGCTCATATTCTGGTTTTGCGTGACCGAACGGCCTAAGAAAACCTCGTTGGAGTTTTCGGAATAGCGAATCGGGCCAAGCACGTCACTCATTCCCCATTCCGTAACCATAGCGCGCGCCAGGTTGGTGGCGGCGTTGATGTCTGACGAGGCTCCTGAGGTGACTGCGTCATAGCCGAATTTCAGTTCTTCGGCGACACGCCCGCCCATACAAATAGCCAGACGAGAGAGCATTTGCGCGCGGGTATAGGAATACCTGTCTTTTTCGGGCAATTGCTGTACCATACCCAAGGCACGTCCGCGCGGGATGATTGTTGCCTTATGAATCGGGTCGGTGTCTTTTACGTTTAATGAACAAATGGCGTGACCGGCTTCGTGATAAGCGGTCAGCATTTTTTCTTTTTCATCCATAGCCATAGATTTGCGTTCATTACCCATTAACACCTTGTCTTTAGCGGCGTCAAAGTCGCTTGAACTTACTTTAAGCTTGTTTTTGCGTGCGGCGAGGAGTGCTGCTTCGTTGACAAGATTAGCCAAATCCGCACCGGAGAATCCGGGGGTGCCGCGGGCAACGACGCTTAAATCAACATCTTTGCCTAAAGGAACCTTGCGGACATGAACTTTTAAGATTTCTTCACGGCCTTTGACATCAGGGTTTGTGACAGTCACCTGCCTGTCAAAACGTCCGGGGCGCAAAAGAGCTGGGTCTAAGACGTCGGGACGGTTAGTGGCGGCGATTAAAATGACGTTTTCATTGGCGTCAAAGCCGTCCATTTCAACCAAGAGCTGGTTTAAGGTTTGTTCACGCTCGTCGTTTCCACCGCCAAGACCGGCGCCACGATGACGTCCTACCGCGTCTATCTCATCAATAAACAAGAGGCAGGGGGCGTTTTTCTTGGCTTGGGCAAACATATCGCGGACACGGGAAGCGCCGACGCCGACAAACATCTCGACAAAGTCTGAACCGGAAATGGAGAAAAACGGAACGTTTGCCTCACCGGCGACAGCTTTGGCAAGCAGGGTTTTACCGGTTCCCGGAGGGCCGACTAAAAGCACGCCCTTAGGGATTTTGCCGCCTAAACGCTGGAATTTTTGCGGGTCTTTTAAGAAGTCAATAATTTCTTCAAGTTCTTGTTTGCTTTCATCTGCACCGGCAACGTCAGCAAAGGTGACTTTTTTGGTGTTTTCAATCAACTTAGCGCGGGATTTGCCAAAGCTCATGGCTTTGTTGTTGCCTGAATTTGCCTGACGCATAAAGAAAATCCACACGCCGATTAAGAGCAACATCGGGAACCAAGAGATGAGTATGCCCCAAAAGGTACTCTCGGAGGTGTCTATCGGCTGGGCTTCAATTTTTATGCCGAGTTTTCTTAAATTTTCGACCATTCCGGGGTTGTAGGGGGCGTAAGTGCGGAATTTTGTACCGTCAGTGTATGTTCCCTGAATATCATTGCCGACGATGGTGACGGACTGGACACGGTTATCTTCCGCCCTGTCCATAAAATCAGAAAAAGCAATGACTTCAGCGGAACCGCGTGCGGATTCCATAGATAAGTTATTGAAAGCGAGGCTTAAAAAAACAAATGCGATAAGCCATAACAAAATACTTTTTGAGTTTTTCATGTTTTACATTATCCCAACAGAAAAAATAAGGTTGATACCGGCATTTTGCCGATGTTTATATATATAGGGCGGAAATAGGGAAAACTCAACAGCTATTTTTGTTTTTCAGCAGGTTGAGAGGTGAATTATTTTATCTCTAATAGAAAAAAGGCGGGCGGATGTTCAGAAACCGTAAGCAATAAGACGGCTCGACTTATTTGAGTAACTCTTATTCGCCGACATCCGACCGTGTTTGAAAGCATAAAATTTAACGTCTTATGCCGGACGATTGCTTGAAGGAGTTTCTGAGGCTCCGATCCTGCTTATCAGAATTGGCTTTTTTATATACTATATTATATATTTTTGCAAGTATTTTTTTTGAAGGGGAAGAAAAATTTCAGGAAATCAGGCATGACGGAGTTTGAAAACGCCGTTTTCATAACCTTGGATAGTTTTATCGGTTTGAGCGATTTCGAGCCTCTTTTCAGCGATGGCAACGTATTCTTTTTCCCGTTCTATACCGATGTAGCGGCGGTTGAGTTTCAAGGCCGTTACCGAAGTGGTGCCGGAGCCTAAAAACGGGTCAAAAACCACGTCGCCAACATTGCTGGAGGCCAGAATGAGCTTTGCTATCAGCTTTTCGGGTTTTTGGGTGGGGTGGGGGGTGTTTTCCGGCATTGACCAGAAGGGAATGGAAATATCCGTCCAAAGGTTTGAGGGGGCAGTTAAACGAAATTTGCCGCCTTCGATTTCTTCGTCTTCCTGCCAGTCTTTGGGGACACCGTTGGCGTCTTTATAGGGCGCTAAGACGGGGCGTTTTAACTTTACGGCGTCGAGATTAAAGGTGTATTCGGGCGATTTGGTAAAAAACCATATATCTTCCATACAGTTTTTCCAGTTATTGCCGGCGGAACGGCCTTTTTCCCGTTCCCATGTAATACGGTTTTTCAAGAGGAAATATTTACCGGCGATTTCCGGAATGGCAATGGATGTGTTCCAGTCCGAGCAGATATAGAGACTGCCGTTCGGCTTTAAGGAAATGAAAACCTCGGCAAGCCATTTGTCCATCCAGCGTTTGTAGGCATTCCAGTCCATTGATTTAAATTCTTTGGTGCCGAATTTTTTGGTTAAATTATACGGCGGGTCTACAACAACGAGGTCGGCAAAGTTGGCCGGTAAAAATTTTAAGGCTTCAAAAGTGTCCTGGAAAATTGTTTTATTAACGATATCTTTTAATTTGGCTTTTGAGCTCAGCTTTATTGCCCTTGAGGCATAGGTTTCTATTTCTTCATTATTTAAGATGATGGTTTTATTGCGCGGGGCAGGTGTGCTGCTCATTTTTCTTCACCGAATTTGTTGTTGATTAAGACTTTCAAATCGTCAATTGCTTTTTTTGCGTCAGGACCTGCGGCACTTATTTTAATCGAACAACCTTTGGAAGCGGCAAGCATCATCAGCCCCATAATCGAGTTGCCGTCAACAGTTTGGTTTAGGCGTTCTACTTCAACCTCGGCATTCAGATTTTCAATTGTTTTGACGAAGTGTGCGGCAGCGCGGGCGTGCAGGCCGCGTTCGTTTATAATTTCAACAGTAGTGGTGAGTTTGTCTGTCATTTTATTTTCCCAAAAGTTCGGAAGCGATTGTGATATATTTGATACCGGCCTCTTTGGCTCCGGTGACGGCGTCTTTAAGTGATTTTTCGCGACGCAAGGTGTTGAGTTTGACCAACATCGGCAGGTTAATGCCGGCGATAACCTCTATATTTGCCTTGTCCATAATCGAGATAGCGAGGTTAGAAGGGGTGCCGCCAAACATATCAGTTAAAACGATAACGCCATCGCCTGTGTCTACCTCTTTTACTTTGGACATGATATCCTCACGGCGGCTGTTCATATCATCGTTCGGGCCGATACAGGCCGTAGCAATCTGGTTTTGCGGGCCGACAACATGTTGCATGGCGGATAAAAATTCATCAGCCAATCTGCCATGGGTTACCAAAACAATTCCTATCATTATTTTTCTCCGCTTTTCCAGATTTTAACTGCGCCGAAAGCCGTAATCAGCTCTTGTTTGGTTTTAATGCGTTCGAGTTCGTCGGCGCGGGTCTCACGTCCTTTGAAAGAAAATTCTTCAACGGTTTCAACCGGAACGCCGTAAGTTCTGATGACGGTGTCACCGTCAAGTTCCACCACCATAATAAATTCCGCTTCGGCTAAAACACTGCCGGTTTCTTTGTCGATACCTTCAAGTTTAACGGCAATACGCGGTGTTCTTTTTAAGAGGGCGGTATTTTTGCCGTCATATTCAAGTACGGGGTTTGACGGGAGGTCTTTTCTATAGTCTATAAAAACGGCCAATTCGCCAAATTTATTTTCTATAATTTCAAAAAAGTCTTGTTTTTCGATTAGCGTGTAATATTGGTTTTCCATAATCATACCTTTGCTTTTGCAGGTTATCAACAGGATCAAGCATAGCACAAACTTTTAGAAGTGTCAATTAAGTTTGTGTAAATTAGTCTTTTTCTTTGGTGTCTTGCTGCTCTTGGTCAAAGTTTTTAAATTTATTCAAGCCTTTTGCAATTTCAGCCAGATTCTTTTTTTGTTTTTTTCGGCCGGATTTTTTTAAGATCAGGTCAGCCATTTCGGCGTCGGTTTGCTTTTTTTCGAGTTCGGGGAGGGAGGACGCCGGAAAATCTTTAAGAGAATCGGGCGGCAGCTCCTGAAGGGCTTTTTGTATGCCTGAAAGTGCTTCTTCAAGGTTGGTTTCGGGAAGCTCCCCGTTGAGTTTTAGAGGTTTTTCTACTTTGTTTTTAAGCGTTTTTTTCTTAATCTTTTTTAAGTTAAGTTCGGGAGAATTGGCGAGATTAAGGTCTTTTTTGGTGATTTTGGCTTTAAGACCTGCTTTTTGGGCGGTCATCGCCGTATTCATAATGAGGTTAAGTTTGCCGGCTGTTTGTTGTTCTTTGGCAATCCGGAGTGTTTCCGTGGCTTGCTCGGCTTTTTTTTGCGTTTCGTCTTCGTACTTGTTTTGTGTGTCATCAATCAGGCTGATGTTAAAATACATCAAAGGGGCGTTTTCATCATTCTCGTCGTCATCTTCGTCATAAATTTCTTTGATTTTTTGACGCAGGCGCAACAACGGCGTGCCGACGGCACGAGGAGGATAAGTCTTGGGGGCGCCGGTGTCGTTGGTGGTGGCGGCGCTGTCTTTCAGCTCGCTCCTTTGTTCCAAGCGTTTACTTATCCGCGCCGAATCGGTTCCGTTTTTTTTGTTCCAATCGGTTGCTTTGCGTCTTGCGGGAGGGGTGAGCTTGGTTTTTGTCATTGTTTTTCTCCTTTGTGGGCCTGAATTACTGTTTTCTGTATGTAATCATCAAAGAGGTGTCAGAAAGAACAAACGGGGTGACTTTCAGACGTTGTTTATTTTTTAATTTCAGGGTGAACGGGGTACAGGCGGTGATATGTTTTTGCATATTTTCACGAAAAGCCTGCCAGTCTTCCATTTCGGGAAGGTGCGGCTTTTGGGTATCTAACAGTTCCCGCAGGCTGGGGAGAGCGTCAAGGGTTTCCTTAGGCGTTGCCCACATGGTTTCGTAAGCAGTGTTATAATATTTGAGTTTTAGCGTGGGAGAGAAGATAACGACCGAATCGGCGATATTATCCAAAATTCCCTGCTGAACGGCGACAGTGTCGCTGAGTTTGCGGGCAGTTGCCAGACGGTCCGAGATGTCTTCGTAGGCTATCATCGTGCCGTCGGGGTGCGGGGCGCGTATGCGTCTGAAAGTTCTGCCGTCAGGGATATAGAGCAGGTCTTCGCGTTGTTCGGTCAGGGCGTCAAAAGCTTTGTTTTCTTCTTCTTTGTAGGCTTTAAAGTCTGAGGTTTCGGGGAGAATCTTTTGTTCGCGAATCTTGTCTAAAAAGAGATTATAGTGCGGGGCGTTATCCAAAAAGTTTGCCGGCAGGTTCCATAATTTTAAGAAAGCAGCGTTGGCAAACGTGAAGTTATGCTTGATGTTGATAATACAGAACGCGGTGTCGAGCGAGCTTAAAATTTCAAGATGAGATTCCAAATGCCCCTGATAATTGCGTTTGGCTTCGTCAAAACCGGTGATATCGGTTAAAGAGCCGATGATGTGGGAGGTTTTTAAGCTGGTGTCATAATGCGGGGTCTCGTTTAATTCATATTTGCGCAAATCGCCGTTAGAAAGCACTGTGATTTGCTTTTTTTGCGGTGTGTTTGATTCTTTGGCGGTTTGTGCGAGCTTTAACAGGTTAGTGGTGTTGCCCAAATCATGCAAAACAGAGTTTTCGTCGTTAAGGTCTTTAAAATCTTTTAAACCTAAAAGGGCTAAGTATTTTTTATTTAAGATAGTCAGCTTTAAGTTTTCATCTCTTAACCAGACCGGCGAGGGGAGATTATCAATTAAAATGCGAAAATCCTCGAGTTTTTGGCGGCAGGCAATTGCTTCTTCGGTGACGCGGGCGATGAAGTCCGTACTTTTGGTGATGTCACGGAACCAGAGGCAGCTTGAGTTTATTTTTTCATCAGCCGAGTTTATGCGTACGCCCGAGACGGTGAACATTTTGCCGGTTTTGGTTTTGGCAATGATTTCAAAAGCGGTGCCGTTTTCTTTTAAGACACGAAAATAGGAATTTAATTTTTCGGTATCGGCGCGGTCAAAAACATTAAAAATTTCACTATGCGTGCTGTTTTCGCCGTTTTTTAAGTTTAAGAGTGTGGCCAAACGTCTGGAACAGTATTGGTATTCGTTGTTTTTATAGGTCGAATAAGTGAGGTAGCCGTCTTTGGAGGCGTAGAGCATTTCTTCATAATGCTTGGCGGCAAAGTCTTGCTTAAACAACTCTTTTTTCAGACGCCGGTTGCGGCGGATGAGCCAGATGGCAATCAGGGGGAAGGGCAGGGTGATGGTCAGCCAGATATAAAGAAGGGTGGTTATGGTTTCTATGGACATGCCTTTTCTCTTATTTTAAAATAAAGGTTGTTTGTTTTTTTATTTTGATATATAGAACTTTTTAAGGCAATTGTCAGGTGTTGGCAAATTAAAAATTGAAAGAGTGAACAAGGTATGTATACATTAGTTTTTGATACAACGGCAGGCGGTACGGGCATCGGGCTTTATAAAGACTCTCAGGCGGTTTATAAAAGCGAGAAAATTATGGAGTTCGGACAGGCAGAGGCTTTGGCCTGCGGTGTGGCCGAGGCATGTCAAACGGCAGGAATCGCTTTTAATGAAATCGGCTTTTTGGGTGTATGCTCGGGGCCGGGGTCGTTTACGGGCGTGCGCGCGGGGCTGGCGTTTGCAAGAGGGCTTTGTTTGGGAAATCCCAAGCTTGAGGCAACGGGTGTTTCGGCTTTTGAGGTTTATGCCGGTATGCTTAAAGAACAAGACAGGGCATTTTATAACACGGTGGTGATTGAAACCAAACGCGAAGATTTTTATTTTCAGCTGTTTGATAAAGATTTAAACAAACTTTCCGCACCTCTGGCTTTAAGTCGTGAGGAAATTGCCGAAAAGCTTAAAGGCCATCAGGTCAGCTTTATCGGCGACGGGGTGGAGAGGCTGCTTTCTGTTTCTATGGGACTGCAGATTAAACAGGTGGAACTCTCGGAAATGATGAGCGTTGATGCCCTTTATCAGGCCGCGTTAAGAAAATATTTTATAAAAAGCCTTGATTTTCCGAAGCCGCTGTATATAAGAGAAGCAGACGCTTGTGTAAAATAAGCAGAAATTTATAGCTATGTTATAAATTTGATGTTAGAAATTTTTTTGAAACGATTTATTTTATGATGAAAGAGGTACATTGTGACTAGATCTGAATTAATTGAAAGTGTAGCAAAGAAAAACCCTAATCTCCTTTTGAGCGAGATTGAGCGGATTGTTAACGTGATTTTTTCCAGCATAACGGCAACGCTTGCTAAAGGTGACCGTGTTGAGTTCAGAGGCTTCGGTGTTTTTTCGATTCACCAAAGAGCTCCGAGAATCGCTCAGAATCCGAGAACCGGTGACAAGGTTAAAATCGGTAATCGCAACATCGTTCATTTCAGAGTAGGCAAAGAACTGCACGAAAAGTTAAACGAAAACTGATTTATTTTATTTTGAGGAGACGGATATGTGGCTTTTAAAATGGTTGATTGCACTTCCGCTTTTGATATTTTTTGTAATGTTTTTGGCGCAAAATAACGAATTGGTGCATTTATGGCCGCTGACGGATTTGGAAGGTTTTCCGGTTCAGCAGGTGGCTGTGAGCGTGGTTTATTCGGTTTTGCTTTTCCTTGGCTTTTTGCTCGGAAGATTGTCCGCGTGGTCGGCGTATGCGCCGCTTCGGGCAATGCTTAAAAAGCAAAAGAAAGAAAATAAAGCGCTGTCTAAAGAGCATGAAAAGTTAAATCATGAGCATGAGAAGCTTAATCAGCAGGTGGCAACTTTGCAAGAAGAAGCCCAGAGCCACAAGCCGGAATTTTCACTTAATAAAAAAATCAAGGGCTGGTTTTCTAAGCCCTCAGCAGAAGATAAATAACAATAAAAGAGGTACTTAAATGAATTGGCTAACGGATATTGTCAGGCCGAAGATTAAAAAAACGGTGCAAAAAGAAATTTCCGATGATTTGTGGGTGAAGTGTCCTGAGTGCGGGCAAATGCTTTTTTCGAAGGAATTGAAGCAATCGATGTATGTTTGCACCAAGTGTGGCTATCACTTGAGGCTTTATGTTGACAAACGTTTGAAGCAGTTGTTTGACGGGGGAATCTATACCGAACTCGCGTTGCCTTCGGTTAAAGAAGATCCGCTCAAGTTTAAGGATACGCAAAAATATGCTGACAGGCTTAAGGTTTATCGCAGGAAAACCGGCAGCAATGATGCGATTAAAGTCGGAACCGGCCGAGTAGGTGGAATCGAGAGCGTTATTGCGGTGATGGACTTTGCTTTTATGGGCGGCTCGATGGGTACGGCTGTCGGTGAAGGAATCGTCAGAGCAGCGGAATATGCGGTTGAACATAATTGCCCGCTTTTGATTGCCAGCGCTTCGGGCGGGGCAAGAATGCAAGAAGGTATGCTTTCGTTAATGCAGATGGCGCGCACGACGGCGGCGATTAACCGCTTGAAAGAAAAAGGCCTTCCTTATATTTCTATCTTTACGAATCCGACAACCGGCGGCGTTTCGGCTTCGTTTGCGATGATCGGCGATATTCATATTGCCGAAAAAGGCGCGATGATTGGTTTTGCCGGCAAGAGAGTTATTGAGCAGACTATTCGCGAAAAACTGCCTGATGACTTCCAAACCGCGGAATACCTGAAAGCGCACGGTATGGTTGATATCGTGGTTGAGCGTAAGGATTTGAAGGCTACGGTGGATAGGGTGCTGAATCTCCTGATGACCAATTATAAAAATGTGTAATTTTGTGAACTAATTCGCGATGGAAGCCTGTCCCTAAATGCTCACGTACTATTATGTACGCTCCGCTTTAGGGCAGGACATCCGCGATTATTTCGCAAAATTTCGCATTTTTAAGTGGGACTTGGGTTTTGAGTTCGTGGATGGAAGCCACTTTTTGAAGCAGTCATGTACGTTTGTGTACGCTCCTGCTCCTTGGTGGACATTTCGGGTTCACTACTAAAATTTCTACCGCTACGAAAGGCGTTGCCTTTCTACTTGTAGCAACAACTAACCTTTGCTTCGGTCGTTCCTCCCTAGCAAAGCTAAGAGAAGTTTCGCACTTCTTGGTGGAAGCCTGTTGCTTTTTAGGTAACTTTTGTGATTGAGTTTGCGTAGAAATGATATTTCTTTTTAAACGGGGCAATTTGGCGCCGTTTTTTTGTGTTACCTGCTGAAAAAATAGGTACGTTTTTTTTCAGCAATAGTCAAGAAAATATTTTTTATTTGAATCAATCTATTAAGTTGTGCGTTTTTTGCGGTAAAAAAACGTACAATTATTTTTAGCATGTAAATTTTATATAAGGAGTTAAGAAAATGGATGCTAAACAAACAGAAAAAATGATTGAGAGTATGCGCGAACGTCAGGAAAAGAAATTGGCGGCAAATAAAAATAAATCCATTGCTGTTTCTTCTTTTATGAGTTTTACCGAAAATCTGAAATCAAGCAATTATTCTTTTAAGGATAGTTTGGATTTAAAAAGTTATGTCCAAGGGAGTATTGGTCGAGATTTTCCTGAGGCGGCGTTGGTTGCTGTTTGTGATTTTATGAAAAATTCTCCTTATCTTAAAGGAGATGGCGTGAGTACGCCTGCAATATCTGCTGATTATAGTTTTAGTGCCGTTACGAGTGACTTAAGCCAAACTTTGGCGAGTATAAAACCGGCGACTCCTGAAATGTCTGCTTTAATGCTTGAAACGGCGACAAAATTAAACTCTGACAGAGATGCTTTTTTGGAGCGTCGAGGTATTGAGTATGAATGTAAGCCGGAGCTGCGCTTGAGAGAATATAATAAAATGGGAAAATATTTTGGTGATGAGAAAGTGGCAAAAGCTTATTTGGCTGCAGCTTTGCCGGAAATAGAAAAAATGGGACTTGCTGACTATAAAGGTGCTGTCGGTTTGGAGACAAGAATGCGTTTTGAGGAAATTGCCAAACTTCATCCCGAGCTTGCAGATGCCGTAAAGGTTCATCAGCTATCCTCCGATGAAAGAGCTTTTTGTGAAAAGTTGAGAAGTGGAAAGCAGAGCAAAGCGAATACTCAATCCTCTAAAAAAATACGCGATTTTGATTTTAAGAACGTGAAAGACAAAGCAAAAGAGTTTGTTAAAGGTTCTAAGGCTTATGCAACGGGGAGAAATTTATTTAATCAGGTTAAAGAAGGAACACTTAATGCTTGGAATAACCCTAAAAACGTTGTTAAAAATGTGTTTGTGGAAAATATGCGCATGCTTAAAGAAAATCCGAAAAGATTTACGGTTGGAGGTGCTGCCGCTATGTTTGCCGGCTTTGAAACGCTTAATCCCCCGCTTGTAGCGGCTGGCGCCGCTATTATGACTGCGGGAGCTATGCAATGGGCGGCTTCTAAAGTTAAGGAAAAAATTGCTCCGAAAAAGGGCGATGAAGAAAAGTCTTTTAAGATTCCCGGAGAGCATGGACTAAACAATGTTGTCTTAGGAAAATCATACAAGGAAGGGAGATAAATATGGAAAATGCTATTTTTGTTAAAGACGCTTGTTTTTATGTTAAAGATGGTCAAGTCGCGGTTTCTGTTGATGAAGAAAATACGGTTTTGGCGGATAGAGCTGTTTATGATGGTAAAAATACCCTGCTTTTAGCCGGTGTCGATAATAAGGTATTTGCAGTGCAAAATATTGTGCCTGAAGTACGTTCAATCTTAAAAAATGCGGGCGAGGTGATGGTTATTTTAGAGAAAGATAATGAGATTGCCGGTGCGTATGAATTGCCGCTTGAGTATAATGAAAAGTTGGATTTTGAAGATAATTTTGCCAGTGAGGCGAAAGAGTTTTGTGAATTTGTGACTGAATTGGCAACTTCATAGAAGAAATGGAAAAAATACAGATTTTAAACGGGGCTTCGGCTCCGTTTTTTTGTTATTGTGAGCGTATGGTTAATCGTGTGGTTGAGCGTCGGTTATTTAAGAAAAAAAGAAAAGAAGCAAAAGAAAAAAAATTTTTTAGTTCGGTTAGCGTTGTGGGGGATTTTTGAGGTTGTGATGATTAGGGGAGTGGGCTTTTTTAAAAATGTGCATATTTTGAGAGAAAGTTCTTGCTTTTTAATTTAATTATACATATTAGTATGTATGTAAACAAACTAATGAGGTGAAAAAATGAAGAAGATTTTTTGTTTGATGGTTTTTATGCTGTGTGCGGCGTTTAATGCGAAAGCGGAAGCAATTGTGGTGATTGACAGCGAGGGACGGGTTATTCGGCAGATGTTTACGGCGCCTTCAACGTTTGATACGCCGGTAGCTACCACAACGACTACTACCACGACAACGACGACTTCCGCGCCTGCTCCGGTTTATACGGCACCGGCGTTGACGGTGGTTCGCGAATCGCCGGTTATTCATAACAGTTATTATTACGACCCGAGCGTTACAAATGCGGCCTTGGCTGCCGGTGTGACAACGGCTGTGGTTGGTGGGTTGCTCTACAATGGTTTTCATCACCATCATCATCGCGGTTGGCGGCATGGCCACCGGCGCTATTGGAGGTAAGCGTGCGACAGTTTTGGTTTGCCTGTTTGATGGTGTTTTTGGTTAAGACAGCTTTAGCCAACAGCTATGTTGAGATGATTACAACACCTCCGCCCGAGGCAGAGCTTAGCAAACCGGTATCTGTTGGGGTGCCGGCTCGGCCACTTGTCTGGTATGATTCCCGCATTAAAACCTCTTCGCCGGTTGTGACCTCCTCTTATCCTAAATATGCGGCATGGGTACGTTCTATGAAAAATGAGAATTTTATTGATAACACGCGTGATGAGCTGCAACACTTGGTTTATATGGTCGAGGGCGGTTTGCTCGGTTTGGGGCTTTATGAAGTTTATTTTCGGCGTTAATTTAAAGTAATTTGGTAGAAGTGGGTCGTTGCGCTTGACTTCATGGTTTTTAATTCCTAAATCTATAAAAGATATTTTTTAGTAAAAGAGGGTATGATGAACGCTGAAGACGAAAAAATTGAAGATGAAATTTTAGAAGAACAGCCTGCTCCTGCCGAGGATGTGACAGACGAAGCTGAAACGGCCGAAGATGAAGCCACCGCGGCTGATGATAAGCAGAAGCTTGAAGAAGATTTTAATAAGCTTAAAAATGATTATATCCGTTTATACGCTGAAATGGATAATATGAAAAAGCGCAACCAGCAAGAAACCGAGAAAACCATTAAATTTGCCGTTTCTTCTTTTGCCAAAGAGCTTTTGGGTGTTGCCGATAATTTAGAGCGTGCTATTAGCGCCATGGAAAATAATAAAGACTCGTGCGCCGAACTTCTTAAAGGTGTTGAGCTGACCCAACACGAATTAACCAAAGTTTTTGAAAAATTCGGTATTAAGCGTTTCAACCACATCGGGCAGAAGTTTGACCCGAATTTTGAGCGTGTGGTTCAAGAAGTTGAAGATAAAAAAGCCGAGGCAGGAGTTATTTTGGCAGAGTTGCAGGCAGGGTATACAATACATGATCGCATTCTTCGCGAAGCCATGGTCGTTGTAGCGCGATAAAGCACTGTCAAATCGTCGTGAGGAAGCCTGTTCCTAAATGCTCACGTACCTCAATGTACGCTGCGCTTTAGGACAGGGCTCACGGCGATAGCACAGTACTTTACGGTACAACAGTTGCGTTAAATTTGAGGAAAAAGCACCTGTTATTTAAAGGTGAGAGGTTTTTTGTTGAAAATTATTAAATAAAATTTGAAAAAAATGGTGTTTTTTTATATCATTTATGTGTGCTAAATCCTTGCACAATGGACTTCATAATTCATGCTTAGGGGCGGTGTATAAAAAGTTTTATACATCGATAGGACAGATTATACACCGTATTTCCTCTTTGTGATTAGAGGAGCTTTTTGCGTATATCTAAAGGCATTAAGGACTGTCTCTAAGCCAGTTTATGAACTCCCCTAATCACGCCTTATTTAAGAGGAAAATATGTTTGAAGAAGATTTTGATAGTGAAATAGCGACAATTGGCAAACGTTTGTATGAATTTCGTATGATGGGTAAATTATCTATTACTGATGTTGCTTCTTATTTGGATAAAAAAGAACAAGTTATTCTCGATTATGAAAATGATGTAAAGTTACCGTCTTTTGAAGATTTGTGGTTGTTGTGTTTTTTGTATAGTTGCAGTTTGGAATGTTTGTGTAAACCTTTATTTTTGGAGATTGTCAAAAATAATAGTGTTGCTTCGTGTTTGATTAACTATATGCGGCATTTAAATAAATTTTATTTTTCTAATAGATATTATCCGAAACCTGAGGAGTATATGGCGATTTATGCAGAAGCTAATTATGCTATTTTTCCTAGAGAAATGGAATATTTAAATGAAAAATAATACTTGAAAAAATAATTTTTTTTGTTATTTTGATTTGTAAAGAAGGCTTCATAACCTTGCTTAGAATGTGTGATTATCCCTGTCAGGGATAGATAGGTGTATGTCCAGAGCTGGTTTCGGCTTAAAGACTTATCTGCCTGTTAAGCAAGGTTATGAAGTCCCTGGCATTTTTTATATCATTTTATGTCGGGAAGGGTTGACGTAAGCAACAGAATTTCAGGTCAAAAGGCTTTTTGCTGGTTGATAAACATGGCTTACAAACTTTCCGATACTTTGTTTTTGAGAGGGTAGTCATGAAATTTTTTGATTTTTCACCTGAAGTGACGGCAAGAAGAAAATGGGTATATAAAAATTTAGTTCGAAAAAATATGAAAGAAAGGTTTGGAGCTATTTTAAAGTATGCTGGTTATACGGTAGATGATTTGGCTTGCTTGTTGAACAGAAGTCCAAAAACGATAGAAAGATATGTGCACGATTGCACAAAAATTCCAATCGATGAATTGTTGTTGATTGCGTTGTTGTGTAATGTTCGGATTGATTGTTTTCCCGATACAGTATTTTATTTTGATTTAGAAGACGGCAAAGTTTAGTCTTTAGGAGGCTTATCTCGTATAACTTTTGATAAATCTAGGGTTTTTGCCGATGTTTGAGATGAGTTCGTAGGCGATTGTGCTGGCGTCACGGGCCAGGTCGTCTAGGGTTTGGTCATCGTTGATGAGGTAGGCAAAGTCGCCTGCTTTGATGTCTTTTAAGTTGGTGACGTCACAGATGACGTTATCCATTGATACTCTGCCTAAGATTGGACAGAATACCGGGTGATTATCTTGATAGAAAACGACTTTGCCATGGTTTGAGAGCGAGCGGGGGAGGCCATCGCCGTAACCTATCGATACAATAGCGATTTTCATATCAACCGGAGCGCGATAGGTTGCCGAGTAGCCGACAAATTCGCCTTTTTTGAGTGGTTTTACTTGCAAAACCGGGGCTTTCAGCTCAATAATGTTTTGCATTTGGTTTTCACGATAGGGGGCGGTGTTGATACCATACATGGCGGCGCCCAAACGTGTGAGGTTAAAATGAAATTCTTTATTTAAGAAAACGCCGTCGGAAGCAGATAGCGTGGCGGGTGTGTTTTTAAAAAAGCGGTTTTTGATGGTTTGGAAGTTTGTAAGCTGGCGCTCGTTCATAAAGTGTGCCGGTTCGTCCGCTGAGGAGAGGTGTGAGAGAACATAAGAAAAACTGTTTAATTCCTCGGGGCTTAACTGCTCTAAATCTTCTCGGGTGAAGCCCAGACGGTTTAATCCGGTTTCAACCTGAATGGCGGGTTTGATGCCTGCGATTTGGTTTTGGTGCCAAAAAGAAAGCACAACAGGAGAGCAAATGACCGGTGTTAAGCGAGCTTTTTTAAAAAACTCAAGTGAATCTTCGCCAATGCCTTGCAAAACAAAAATTTCAGCTTCGGGGGCAACCGGTCTGATGACAGCTCCCTCAGCGCCGTGCGCCACAAAAAAATGTCTGCAGCCTGCGGTGTAGAGTGTTTTTGCTACCTCAACAGCGCCCAAACCGTAAGCGTCATCTTTGATGACCGCGGCGGCGGTTGCGGGAGCAGAGAGTTTTTTTAAAAGTTCAAAGTTTTTTATGAGTTTTTTTAAGTTGATATTAAGGACAGGCGTGGTATATAAAGACATAGATTTGTTTCCGATTATAAAAGGTTTTGTTTTATGCAGTTTATTGATACGCATATTCATTTGCAAGATTTTAGTGCGGATTTTGCACCAGCGGTTTTAGAAAACGCGGCGGCGAAACGTTTGGTTTTGGTTGCGGCAAAAAAAGAAGATTTTGCTAAAATTGCGGGGCTTTTAGAGCGTTATCCGCATAAGCTTTCGGGAGCGTTTGGCGTTCATCCGTGGTATTGGCAAGAAGAGATAGGGCTTGTGCAAGAGGCGTTGTGTGAGATGTTAAAAAAGTTTCCTAAAGCGCTGATTGGTGAGATTGGCGTTGATGAGCTTAAAGAGCCGGTGAGTGAAGGACAGCATAAACTTTTTTTAGCCCAGCTTGAAGTGGCAAGGGAATTTTGCCGACCGGTGATTGTGCATGCGGCTAAGGCGTTTGCGGCGCTTAAAGAACATGAGGCGATGTTAAAAGAGGTTAAATATGTTCATCACGGCTTTGTTAAAAACAGGGAGCTTTTGACGTTTATCAATCAAACCGGCGGTTATATCGGGCTTGGGGCGTTGTTTTTGAAGCAGGAGAAGGCGCGTGAAATGTGGGAGATGATGCCGCGTGACAAGATCTTGTTTGAAACAGATGCGCCGTATCGGGTGAGTGAGGAAGACTATAATAAAAAAGTGCAGGAGAATTTGTTTAAACTTGCCGAGATTGCGGGGCAAAATCCGGAAGAACTGGCGGCGCAACTGGTGTGTAATGCAGAGGAGTTTTTGCAATGTTAAAAGAGAGATTCGGGCGGACAATCGCGCTTTTGGGGAGAGATAAGGCGGAAGCTGTGAGCAGGGCTTCAGTTATGGTGATTGGGTGCGGCGCGGTGGGCGGCTATGCGCTCGAGATGGTGGCAAGGCTCGGGTTCGGGAAGATTTGGGCGGTTGATTTTGATGTGTTTGAAGAAAGCAATATTAACCGGCAGATTTTAGCGGTGACGGAAACTTTGGGGAAGAAAAAATGCGATGTAGCCAAAGAGCGGGTGCTTGCTATTAACCCCGAGGCAGAAGTTATGGCGGTGGATTTGCGGGTGAGTGCGGATAACCTCGGGTTTATTTTGCAGGCAAAGCCTGACTTTGTGATTGATGCAATTGATGAGATGAATGCAAAAGCGGCTTTAATCAGCTTTTTGGTTAAAAACGGGATTTGGTTTGTGTCAGCGATGGGGGCAGCGCTTAAAACAAGGCCGGAATTGCTGGCTCCGGCAAGGCTTGATAAAACTTCCGGTTGCCCGATGGCTAAGAAGCTGCGTGAGATGTTGCGCCGTGACAGTGTGGATTTAAAAAAGGTGCGGTGCGTGTTTTCGCCGGAAGCGGTTTGTCCGACAAAAGATGAGGAAGGGCGCAATATTTTAGGCTCGTTGCCGATGGTGCCGGCGGGAATGGGCGGTATGCTTGCCGCGGAAGTTTTGAAAGAATGTTTGCAAAGGGCATAAAAAACCCCGCCGATGGCGGGGTTAATGTTTAGGTTTTTTCTACATACCAACCTTATAGAGGTTGGTGGTAGCTGTTGTTTCGAACGGGAAAGTGTATCCCTCCGGACCCATGAGTTTGAACTCAAGAGTGAACTGGTATGAGTTGATATACGGAGCGTGCTTGCCCTGTACCTCAATACCGTTCTTGTGGAGGTCAACGGCCTTTTCCTCTTTAATCTTCAGCTCGCCGCTGAAAGATTTGGTTGAAGTGAAACCGGTTTCCGGATCGGTGAAAGTCACGTCCGCTGTCTGGAACATAACGATCAGTCCGAGGCCTTCAATCGGCTTACCGCTCTCTGCCATCCACATACGGCAATACTCTTTGCCAAACGCGGTGGAAGTGATGTGGAACTCCTTTTCATCCTTCTCGAAGAAACAATCTGCACTTGGAGAGAAAGTGCTGATGCACTCTTCCTTGGTGTTCAGATCCTTTTGTGTTGAAGAAACGATGTTACCGGAAGTAACATGAAGTTCGTTGTGACCTGAGATTCTGGCGAATTTTCCAACGGTTGCCCATACAGAAAATTTCTTGCCGTCGTTACGGGTCAATCTCCACTCCATCAGGATTGACGGATCTTGCTCTACGAAGTGGTATTTTACTACTTCTTCATAGGTGTAAGCAGGAGCTGTGGCTTCAACTTGCTGAATGTACTCAGGATAAAGATCCAGAGTGCCTTCAGTTGTGTTCTCGACGCCGAATGTCTTGTAATTAGCAACAAAGTGCATAACCACTTTATACTGATTATCAGCAATTTGAGTTGCTGTGTAATCAATATAATCAACATTGGTGATCTGAACGTGAGGCACGGGCACCGGAGAAGTGAGACTAACGTTTGTATATGCGTAAGCATAAACAGCGTCAGCGCTCTGTCCGTCAGAGAAAGTGAAAGTCTTGGTGTAAGACATTTTCTTTTCTTCTGTTGAAGACATATCATTCTCGGTAGCCTGACTCTTTTCAGAAAGGTTTACTATTCCGGCATTTTCTGCTGAAACGGTAACGATGTTCTGCTTAAGAGTAACTTTGGCCTCGGCGTTGGCGTTGAGGTTGTAATTGACGGGGTTCTCAGACTCAATGTCGGTTGTTATTGAACCATTACCTATTACAGTACCTACGCTCTCAGTGCCGTTGTTAACAACATTCTGGCTTAAAACCAAAGAGGTTTGGTAGCCGTTTTGTGTGTTGATGGTTTGTCCGCCTCTTGACTTAACGTCGATGGTTTCACCAGACTGGCAAGATGCAAACACTACAGAAACACTCACGATAGCTGCTACGAAAGCAACTTTTTTCATCATTTTTTTCATTTTTTTTATTTTTTTTTTGTTATTTCGAAAGCAGTGTACCTAAACCTTTATAATAATAGGAATACAGGATAAAACGATACACAATAATTTTTTTACATTTCAAATATAGCATAAAATGTTTGCCAAATCAAGGTATTTTTTGCAAACGAATCGCGTTTTTTGTTTAAAACGGGGTGTTTTTGACGATTTTTTCTGGAGTAAGGGGAAATTTGAACGGGTGGGAAAATGTTAAAACAAAAAAACACCCGCCAAGTGAACTGTCCAACTTTTTGGGGGGACAGTTCAAGTGACGGGTGTTTTTTTCAGATGTAGCGCAAAGCTTTTGCTTTTTGGTAAAGCTTATGAGAGACATCGTTTTCTCCTTTGTTTTGCCGGATAAAACGCCGGACGATTGTTTTAGGGTACTTAAGCTCAAGAAGCTTTAGTTGTACCTCCTCGCTCAGCCAAAAGTCATAGGCGACACAAAGCTCCATAATCAGTTGGGCGTGCATCGGGCTTAAGGTGAAGACTTTGAGCAGAGCTTCTTGTGATAAAACGTGTCCGTTACCGACATAAGCTACCACCAAATCATCGGCTTGAGGGTGATCAAACATCAGAAGCTGGGTTTGGGGTGAAAGCTCGTGTCCCTCTTTAACATAGTCGCCGAGTGCTGCCTGATTTTGCGGCGTGAACTGAGCGAGCTGTTCTTTTTCATTTAGTTTTTTCATTTTTTATAATAGTTTTACATAAAAATTAGTGATTGAGAAGCAAGGTAGCACAAAATCTTTTGAATTGCAAGTAAAAAAAGGCGCCGGAAAACGGCGCTTTGAACATTTGGGGCGAATTTGTCAGCAGTCGCCTTGCTTTTTTAATTTTTTAATTATCATATTTCTTTTTAAGCGGCTGATCCGGTCTATATACAAAATGCCGTCAAGATGGTCGGTTTCGTGTTGGATAATGACGGCTAAATAGCCTTCGGCTTTTAAGATTTGCTCGATGCCGTCTTTATCTTGATATTTTAAGGTAATGCGGGCGTGACGCTCGACATTGGCGCATTGACCGGGGACGGAGAGGCAGCCTTCGTTAAAAACAATTGTTTCGGCGGATTTTTCGATTATTTCGGGATTAATCAAAAAAAGCGGGTGAGGGCCGGGGATGCCGTCTTCGGTGACTTTGTCATCGATAACGATTAAACGTTTCAGGACGCCTATTTGCGGTGCGGCCAAGCCAACGCCCTTGTCTTTATACATTGTCTCCAACATATCGTCTAAAAGGGTGCGAATATCTTGAGTGACTTCGGTTACTTTTTCACATTTTTTGGTGAGGATGTCATCGGGGTATGTATAAAGCTTTAAGACGGCCATTTTTTATATCCTTATATTTTTTGCAATCTGGTCTAACAGAGCGTTTATCATCTTGGGTTCGTTTTTCATAAAGAAGGCATAAGCCAAGTCCACATATTCCTGAATGAGAACTTTGGCATCAACATCACGGGTGAAGCCTAATTCATAGACGGCACAGAGCAGGAGTGCCTGCATGGTGGCGTTCATATGGTCATAAGACGTTGGGTCTTTTAAATAAGAACGAAGAGAGTTTTCAAGGTCTTGCTTTTTGGAGTGAATGCCCCGAACCAGCTTTTCAAAGTATGATTTATCCATTTCTTCCAGTTCGACCATTTGTTCACCGTTTAGAGCCGTTTCTTCAATGGCGTAGCGGCCGATTTCGCCTTCCTTAAAATCTTTAATAACCTCGTCAACGCTTAAGCCTGAAAAAGCGGACATATACACCGCTTGAACGGCGGCAAGGCGGGCGCCGGATTTTTTTCTGATTTTTTCTGAAACGAATTTAGTCATTTTTAGTATCTTTCAATTAAAAAATAGGGGTTATGAGCTGATTTTACTGACAAACTCTTCA
The DNA here is from genome assembly GCA_017621635.1 of Alphaproteobacteria bacterium. Lineage (GTDB taxonomy): Bacteria > Pseudomonadota > Alphaproteobacteria > RF32 > CAG-239 > CAG-267. The sequence goes on from JAGASU010000017.1 coordinate 28,737, forward strand.
AAATCTTTGATTTCTTTAAAGTCTTTGTACACGGAAGCGAAACGGATGTAGGCGACTTTGTTGATTGAAATCAGCCGGTCCATCACCTTTTCTCCGATAGCGTTGGAAGATATTTCGGTTATGCCGTCATTTTCAAACTCACGACGGATTTCTTCCACCA
>JAGASU010000125.1 GCA_017621635.1 Alphaproteobacteria bacterium
CGGCGAGCCTTTTACCGTTTTTATAGCAAAAATTAAGCCATAATTTATGATATTTATAAGAAAGTTCCATATACTTTCTGGGGTCTTGCTCAAATTCTGCAACATCGCGCAAAAGACCGAGCGTCACAAACTTTTTTGACGCTTGATCTACAGCCTCACTCTGCTGCCTTTTATATTTCTTATTTTCCGGCATGACCTCAAAGTTCTGTTAAACTAAATTCTGAATAGCATAAAAATATATTTAAATAAACAAAAAATCAACAAATATTTTTAACTTTTCGACAAAATAAAACAAGCACAAAAAAAATCCCTCAAAACATAAAGTTTTAAGGGAAATTAAGTTAAGACGGGTTGGCGCTGAATGTCATTTTCACACCGTTTGGCGCAAAAACGTCAACTTTAGAGCCGTCATCGGCTATAACCGCTCTGTAATCGGAAATAACCGAGGCAAGCCTGCCGTTAAGGTTATGTTTCCAATCATAAATCATCGCTGTTATGTCATCAATGCCTGAAATTTGCCGGTTGTTTTCTCCATACCACAAAAGAGTGGATTTGTTTTCAACAACTCGGGCCAATTCAAACTTTGCGCCGACACCGCTTTTGGCGGCCGAATTAAATGCGCCGTAACGGCTTTCCTGAAACTTAAAGCTAGAGGGGAAGGCGTCCTGATAATCGCAAATTCCCCATTCATACCCTTTTTCATACCGCACTAATACGCATTTTTTCGTGATGTTGTCGTTATGGCCGATAGCGTCCATATCAAACACCGCACTGACAAAAACACCGAGTATTTTGCCGCGTTTCAGCTCAACCGCGGGAGGTGTGTCCGGCTTTTTCAAAAGCTTGGTCGAAACCGTCTTTTCAAACGTCTTGCCGGCAAAAGAAACATAGCCTGTCGTTCTGTTTTCAAACTGATTGTCTTCAAGGCTTAACATAAGGTGTTCTTCCTTAAATTGTGCCTCTAAGTCAAATTCAAACCGTTTGCCGTCAATAAGAACAGAAGCCTCATACGCCGGATAAGAAAACACATCTTCAAAATAAGATGAACTGCTTGAAAACATCACTTTTTGCCGCACAATACCTTTTTTAACCTCAAACATACCGCCCTCGACCGGATTTCTGACTTCCTGTTCTAAAGAAACTCCGGTCGAAAAATCAATGCTTTCATACCAAACAGTCTTGTCCAATCCGGCATCTAAAGAAAATTCAAGGAAAGGCGAAGAAAATTTATAATTTTTTTCACCGTTAGTCCGCCAAATTTCTTTTTTGCTGACAAAAAGGCAAAAGTGCGTCTCGTCAGTCCACTCAATCCCGTGATCATAAGTGGTCGTCAAAAGTTTATCAACTTCTTTAACCTGCTTTTTGGCATAAAACACCTGAATGTTTTTTTTGCCGCTTTCTTTTAACGATTTAATTTCCCACGGCACGCTGAGCGTGATTTTGTTGAGAAAACACCCGTATCCGTTCAAGACTTCCGCTTTTTCAAACTTTAACCGCTCAAACGCCGCCGTTTCAAAAAAGATTTCCGACCCTTGGCTCATATACGAGTAAATGTCATAAGAAATCTCGGCGATAAGCGTTTGCCCGTCATCAAGGAAAATTTCTTGCGAAATTATCCGTTTTCTGGGATTTGTACCCTGATAGCTTTGAAGCTCGCTCGTTTTTTGAAAAAAAGGAGTGGGATCATAGCCGGCGGCATAATAAACCGTATCAAGTTTCGGATAAAGTTTGATGACTGCTTTCGGATAAAGAGTTTTGGTTTTTCCTTCTTCAATATAGCCGAGTGTCTGGTTAAGATAAAGAAAGGCCGTATCTTTAATAAGCGCGTCGTCCCAAACGTAAGTTAAGCTGGTTTTGATTTTTTCGCCGCCAAGCTCAAGCACATCTTCATGTGTTTCACACGAAAAGAGCAATAAGGCCGCTAAAAAAATAGCAAACCGGAAAAAAACAATTTTTTTCATACGCTGAATTATTTAAGTAAAACATTTTATTTTAGATTAAATAAAGCCCGTCTTTTACAATAACTAACCTGATAAGAAGACAAAATAAGAGCTTTACACCTCAATCATACACAAAAAAAATAAAAAATCAAGCTCTTTTGTCTAAAATAAGAAAACTTTCCTTTCTCCGTCATTACGGCTCTCAGTTGTTGGGGTGTGACTTGCCGTAAAGCAACCAAAACAACCGCTACAACAGGCTTGTCCGAACTTAAGTGAGTAGCGCGTAAGCACAACCTATCCGAAGCAAACTTCTCTTAGCTTTGCGAGGTCGCCCTCTCCTCGAGTCATTGCGAGCGGGCGTAAGCCCACATGTGCGAAGCAATCCATAACTTGTGCAAAGCACACCTTATCTGCTTGTAATTATATCTCCCATATTCCGTACCAAAACATAAACACCTCATTTATAAGAGTTGACAATAATGCCCGTCCTGCTAAAGTATGCAAAACTGTATGACTTTTAAGGAGAAAAAAATGTCATCGCTTATAGACGATATAAAAGTAAAATCCCAGTATTTTCTGCCTAAAAAACTTATTTCCCGCGCGGCGGGCTTTCTGGCCTCCCGTGACTTGGGCAGTTTAACCGAAGGGCTGATTAACACCTTTATCGCTCATTATCAGGTCGATTTAAGCGAAGCGGAAATAACCGACCCCAAAGGCTATAAAACCTTTAATGCCTTTTTTACCCGTGCCTTAAAAAAAGGCGCCCGTCCGATAGCCGCCGCGGATACGGCTGTTGTTAACCCGGCAGACGGAACTATTAGCGAGTTTGGTGAAATTTATAAAGACGCCGTGTTGCAGGCCAAAGGCCATTATTATAGCTTAACCTCTCTTTTAGGCGGTGATGAAAAAGACGCCGAGCCGTTTTTATCCGGCGCATTTTATACCACCTATCTTTCACCGAAAGATTATCACCGTGTGCATATGCCTTTTGACGGCAAGTTGGAAAAAATGGTGTTTGTCCCCGGAACTCTGTTTTCGGTCAATCCTCTGACCGCGCAGAATGTGGATAACCTTTTTGCCAAGAACGAACGGGTAATCTGCTTTTTTAAGAATGAAAAACTCGGCCGTTTTGCCGTTGTGCTGGTCGGCGCCACCATTGTTGCCAGCATAGAAACCGTTTTTCAAGGTGTCATTGCCCCCTCAGCCGGTCGTGAAAAGACGATTTATCACTATGAAAAAGACAATATAACCTTCAAAAAAGGTGCTGAACTCGGCCGCTTCCTTTTAGGCAGTACCACGGTTTGCGTGTTTGAAAACAAAAAAATAACCTTTGAAAAAGCCTTAAAAGCCGGACAAAGCGTGAAAATGGGGCAAAAAATGGCAACACTCGCCACCCAAGCGCCAAAAACAAAGAAAACCCCTGCAAAATAACGCCAAAGGAGAAAATATGCCTCTAAGAATAATCCATTGTGCAAATTTTAACCAAATCCGCCTCAAAGGTTGTTATCTGGCATCATTAGGCTATAAGTTAAATAATGGTTTAACCCGCTTAGGCCATCAAGTCGTCACATATAGTGATCGCGATATGTCCCGCGCTTTCGGCTTTTTAGGCAATAAAACTTTTTTCAGTGATAAAAAAAATAATGAAAATTTTTATCAGTTTTGCTTAAATATCAAACCTGACGCTCTCATTTTGGGACACGCGGACACCATAACCGCAGAAACGCTTTTAAAAATAAAAGACAAGCTGAAAAACATAAAAATTCTCCAGTGGAACGTTGACAGTATTAACCCCAAAGTCACCTCGGGCGGAGGGATGCACAATATCAATAATATCAAAGCAAAGCTTCCTGTCGTCGATTATACTGTCATAACCACGGCCGATCGCAAGCTCTTAAGCACGTTTGACTTAACCAAAAACAAAGTGGGCTTTATCCCTAATCCGGTAGATAACTCAATTGAAACCGCGCGCGTGTTTGCAAACGAAACCCCTGAATATGACCTCTTTTTTGCAGCCCACCCTGAGGCTTTAAGGGACGTCTGCGGCAAAGATTACACATCAAAAGAAGTTGCGGCTTTCTTAACTCGGGAATTTCCCAAGCAAACCTTGTGTTTTCCTAAAATGAACTGTCCGGCATTAAACGGCGCGGCTTATCTTGACGCACTCAAAAAAAGCGCTATGGTCTTAAACCTCTCACGCGTTAATTCGGATTATCTTTATTCGTCAGACCGTATGGCGCACGCCATGGGCAATGGGTGTCTGGCTTTGGTTGACAGACATACCGGCTTTGCCGATTTCTTTTCCGATGATGAAATCGCGTTTTACAGCAGTAAAGACGAACTTTTGGAAAAAATAAAATTTTATGCAAATTCCCCCCAAGAGCGGATGAAAACCGCCCAAAACGGCCATAAACGCTATTTTGAGCTGTTTAATGAAACACTTGTCGCCAAATACGTTGTTTCATTGTTAGAAGAAACGTATAACCCTCAAGACTATCCTTTCCCGACTATTATAGAGTAAAATAAAATGTCAGACTTATCCGAATATATCAAAAATTTTCAAAACGTCCGTATGCTGATCATCGGCGATGTGATGTTAGATGAGTTTATTTATGGCAAGGTGGAACGGATTTCACCCGAAGCGCCGGTTCCCGTTATCCGCTTAAAGAGTGAAAAAAAGATGTTGGGCGGAGCCGGTAATGTTGCCTTAAATGCCGCCGCACTCAAGGTCAATACCTCTTTTATCGGCCTAATCGGCAATGATGAGGCCGGGTTGACGGTAAACAAATTATTTGAAGAAACGTCAATCAATAAACATCTCTTTAAGCTCAAAGATTATCCGACCATCATCAAAAAACGCTATATTGCCGGCAATGCCCAGCTTTTGCGCGCGGATAAAGAAGAAAAATTTCCCGATGTCGCCGGTATCATCAACCGTTTGGAGAAAATCTTTGTAAAATTCCTAAAAAAAGCCGATGTCATCTTGTTATCCGATTATAACAAAGGCACGCTGACTAAAGAAGTCTGCCAAATGATCATCAAAAATGCCAATCTTGCCGGCATAAAAGTCATTGTCGACCCCAAGGGGCAGGATTACACCAAATACAACGGAGCCTTTTTAGTTAAGCCGAACTTAAAAGAATTTTCCGAAAGTACCGGTGTTAAGTTTAATACCGAAAGCCCTCTGTTTAAAGAAGAACTTAAAGAAGCCGCCAAAATTTTCTTTGCCAGCTATCAGGTGCAAAATCTTGTCGTTACGTTGTCTGAAAAAGGTATGGCCTGTTTTTCAAGGGAAAATGCCGATAATATGGTGCATGTCCCGACCATAGCCAAAGAAGTGTTTGATGTTTCGGGTGCCGGAGATACCTCTCTTGCGGTGTTAGGAGCAACGTTTGCTCTCAATGCGCCGCAAATTACCGCTCTAACCCTGGCAAACGCGGCCTCCGGTATCGCCGTCAGCAAATTAGGTACGGCAAGCGTCACGCCGGAAGAATTAACCGAGGCGCTGAACGAAGAAGAAAAAAACACCCCGTCCTCAGGTGTAATAACCTTAGAACAAGCGGTTAACATCAGAGAAAAACTGCGCAAAGTTGGAAAAACCGCAGGCTTTACCAACGGCTGTTTTGACTGTCTGCACTTAGGACATCTCCATTCGTTTAAGGAAGCCAAAAAAGAATGTGATGTCCTCTTTGTCGGCATAAATTCGGACACTTCGGTTAAACGCCTTAAAGGTCCCGCGCGTCCTCTGCAGGATGAACAGACCAGAGCAGGGCTGTTAAGCGCGCTTAAATTGATAGATTATGTCATCATCTTTGACGAAGACACGGCGTTGCCGCTCATCGAGGCCTTAAAGCCCGATGTTATCGCCAAAGAAGGCTACGAACTCAAAGACTGGCCCGAAGCCCGGCTTGTCATCAAACAAGGCGGCCGCGCCGTCACGCTCAAACGTTTGGAGGGCTACTCCACCACCTCAATGGTTGAAAGGATAAAAAATCATGATTAAAGATGAAATTTTGCAAATTGCCGAAAATTTTAAAGCACTTTCTTCGCAAGACGCCGTCATTGAAGACACTGTCAATTTGTGCGTAAACGCTTTGGAAAACGGCAATAAAATTATCTTCTGCGGCAATGGCGGTTCGGCTTCGCAAGCCCAGCATTTAACCGCCGAGCTTGTCGGTCGCTATAAAATGGAAAGAAAAGCCTTAGACGCCATCTCGTTAACCGTGGATACCTCCAATTTAACCGCCATCGGCAATGATTACGGTTTTGAAAATATCTTTTCCCGCCAGCTCGAAGGAGTAGGAAAAATGGGAGATGTTCTGTTCGGGCTATCAACCTCCGGCAATTCCGAAAATGTTGTCCGCGCCTTTAAGCTGGCCAAAGAAATGGGAATTTTTACGATTGCCCTCATCGGTGCTAAAGAATGTAAAATGGAACAACTCGCAGATTTAACCATAAAAGTTCCGGCTCAAACCAGCAATAATATTCAGGAAATGCACTTAGCCGTCGGTCACATCATCTGTGGTGAAATAGAAAAACGAATTTTTGCATAAAAAAGGTTTAGCAAAATGACAATCAAAACAAAAGCCCTGTTTTTAGACCGTGACGGCACCATAAACGTTGAAAAGCATTATCTTTATCAAATCAAAGATTTTGAATTTATGGACGGCATTTTGGAGCTATGCCGAAAAGCTCATCAAAAAGGTTATTTAATTATCGTCATCACCAACCAGTCAGGTATAGCCCGCGGTTATTACACCGTCAAAGACTATGAGATTTTAACCGCCTTTATGATAGGCGAGTTTAAAAAGCACGGTGTCCCGATAACCGATGTTTTCTATTGTCCGGATTTAGACGGTCCCGACCGTAAGCCGAACCCCGGAATGTTCTTAAAAGCCAAAGAAAAATACAACATCGATATGGCCAAATCCATAGCCTTGGGTGATAAAGAGCGGGATAGGGAGGCAGAAGCCGCCGCCGGTGTTAAAACCCTCTTGAAATTAGATGAACAAACCGATAAAGAAAAAAACAACATCGCCTCTCTAATCGAGGCAACCGCTTATTTATAGGAACGACTATGCAAAAAATACTCATCATCAAACATGGCGCCTTTGGCGATTTTATCCACCAGTTAAGCTATATGAAGACGATTCGCGCTCATCACCCCGAAGCCGAGATTACCCTCATCACCGCCACCTCGCAAAAGAGCCTGGCAACCACCACCGGTTATTTTGATAAAATTGTCATTGATGACAGAAATTATAATCCCAAAGATTGGTATCGGATTATCAAAAAAACAATCGTCGATGGCTGTTATGATGTTATTTATAATCTTCAAGGCTCAACCCGTGTTATCAAAAAATATCTCCCCTTGGCGCGCCTTGCCTCATCACATAACCTGATTATCCGTTATCCCTCCAAGCCTGACGCCGCTGATAATATGACCGAAGAAACGATAATCAAAAAATATCCCTGCACCTGGGGCAAAAAAGAAACGCGCACCTATCATCTGGACCTGATAAAAGAAGATATGTCATTTTGCCAACTAAGTAATGAGGTAAAACAAGCGTTGCCTAAAGAAAAATTTGTTTTGCTGATCCCCGGTTGCTCCAAAGGACATGACTTTAAGCGCTGGGCGCCTGAAAACTATGGCAGGCTTGCCGCCCTTTTAAGCGAGAAGGGGATAGCAAGCGTTATTATCGGTACGGCTTTTGAAAAAGAAAATATTGAAAAGATTATGGAATTTGCCCCCAAATCCGTTAATCTGATGAATAAAACCCAAATGACCGATATTCCGCCTTTAGGAAGCTTGGCTCTTGTCACAATCGGCAATGATACCGGTCCGATGCACTTTGTTGCCACCTCCAAACATAAAACCATCGCTCTGTTCAGTCCGCAAACCGCCTACGCGCAGGACAAAAGCGACAATGTGATAAATTTTGTCGGTCAAAATTCAATTAATGACATCAAAGTCGAAGATGTCTTGCAAACAGTCCTGTCACTAAACAACGCTAAAGATTAAATTTTGGTGCGTAACACGCCGCTTAAACTGTAAAACCGCTTTGCCGCTTTTTCTAAAAACGCAAAATCCGGCTTAACCATAAACAGCTTGGCTTGGATATAACGTTTGAAATCATCCGTCAAATACGGGTGTTTCATATTCTTTTTAACATATTTCCAATTAGCTGAGAGCGCTTTTTCATAAATAGTCTTAAGTGTCTTATCATCCAAGCAATCGCAATAATCAAGCAACATGTTATAATGCGCAAAAAAGCGGTCGTTATCAAGCTGCTTGGTATTTTTGCTTAAATTATTCGTTTCTTTCGGCACCAACACGACTTCTGAGAAAATCTTGATAATCCCGTGTCCTATTCTTGCCGCGCGAAGGGGAATACTCTCATCTTGAATAAACACTCTCTCATCGGCTCCGCCGGATTTTTTCAATACTTCGCCTTTAATCAATTGCCCCATACGCGTAAAACGTCCGTGCAAAACGGCATCAAGCGCATCTTCTTTATAAACATAAGACGGCCCGCCGGGCATAGTCCAAGACACCAGCTCCATCGGCTCAAGTCCGGTCTTTTTGAATTGCCCGTAAACCATATCCGCCTTGTGAATATCGGCAAGCGCAATCATTTTATAAGTGGAATCAATCGGCAAAATATCATCTGAATCAAGCATTCTGACCCATTTGCCGCGGGAAAGCACTAACCCTTGGTTAATCGTAACCGAAATTCCTTCGTTAACTTCTTTGGCAACAATGGTAACGTTTTTAATCCCTTTGGTCTTTTCTCGGATAATCTCGACCGAGCGGTCTTTGGACTTGTCATCAACAAAAATAAATTCCGGATTTTTAAGCCCCGTTTGGTTTAAGAGTGCCTCTAAAACGGCCGGCAGATAATATTCCTTATTATAAACCGTCATCACAAAGGAAACGTCAATCTCATTTTCCATAGTCATTCTCTAAATAAAGTTACATTAAAATAACCTTAAAAGAGCGACACGCAAAATGCAATCAAAAAATCAAAATTTTACGCTATTGATTTCTTCACCGTTTTTATATGTAACAATTTTGCGCAAATTTCCTTTTTTATCAAATTCTTTTGCTGTTCCGTTAAGTTTGTCGTTTTTGCGGTAAGCCAGCACTTTGGGCTTTTCGTTCTTATAATAAGAAAACGCCGCGCCCTCTCTCTTACCGTTAACATATTCTGTGTAAGAAAGCAGATGGTTGCCTTTTGAATAAAAGCGGGCAGGGCCGTGCAATTTGCCTTTTTTATAGGTAAGCGAGCTTTTAACCGCCCCGTTAGTAAAATATTCCTCAAACAAGCCGTTTTTCATCCCGTTTTTATAGCTTCCCTTACTCATCAAATCCCCGTTCGGGTAATATTTAAGTTGAGCGGCTGTCAGCTTCCCTTTTTTATAATAAGACACCTCATAGGGCTTGCCGTTGTCATAAAAAGCCGTGGTTTTGCCATGTTCCAGCCCCTTTTTATAAGAAGCTTCTAAGACAACCTTACCGGAGTTGTTATACGCTTTATATAATCCGCTCAGTCTTCCGTTGACATAATGTGCTTCTTCTTTAAGCCGCATCGTCTTGTCATATTTCTGATAAATACCGGTAATCGGCTCATGCGCCGCGTCAACTCTTATCCCGTCTTCTTCAACCGAAGTCTTATCGTTATAAACCAAAGCAAGACTCCCGACCTGACAACAAGAAAGCCCCAAGCTCATCATCAAAAAATAAATCGTATAAACAAACTTCTTCATCTTAAATCCTAATCAACAATACCGCATTCATAAAACGCCCTTGTTTAATAATCCGTAAATAAAAGAAACTCAAGTGAAACAATTAAAAATATTAATTGATTTGCCAAAATATCAATCCTCTTTTTAAGATAAAACCATAAAAACAAACGGGACAAAGAGATGAAAACAGGAAAAAATTTTACACTGGGACAATATGTCATCATCAAATCCGAAGACAGGCTTGAGGTTGGGGATAACGTGCGCATAGCAGATTTTTGCCGCATAACGTCCGCCTGCAAAATTGCCTCGGATTGTGAAATTGCCCCCGGCACCTATATCGCCGGCGGCGGTGACAAATACCATTTTGAAATGGGGCAGTATTCAAGCCTTGCCTCAGGAGTGAGAATTTGGCTTTCATCTAATGACTATGTCAACGAGCTTGTCACGCACAACGTCGCTTATGTTAAAGAAATCGAAGGTGATGTGATTATGGAAAAATACACCGCCGTTGGGTGCAATTCAGTCGTTATGCCGCAAAATCATATTCCCGAAGGAACGGTCATCGGCGCCTTAAGCTTTGTTCCGGCAAATTTCAAGTTTGAACCGTGGACGGTTTATGCCGGTCAGCCCATAAAAAAAATCAAACCCCGCAATCGGGAAAACATCTTAAAAACCCTGAAAAAAATACAAAAAGGAGAAAACTAATGTGTGGAATAGTCGGTTACATCGGCACAGGCGCTGTGCAAAATATCTTATTAAACGGCCTAAAAAATCTTGAATACCGCGGTTACGATTCGGCAGGGCTGGCACTTAATGACAACGCCGGTATAAAAGTCTACAAAGCCTCCGGCAAATTAAACAATCTTGTCGACTTGTTATCTCACAAAAACAACACCGCAAATACGTTCAAGGGAATCGGCCATATCCGTTGGGCGACACACGGCAAACCGACAGTCGAAAACGCCCATCCGCACCTCTCCAATGATGAAAAAATCGTTTTGGTACACAACGGTATAATTGAAAATTATCAAGAACTTAAAGATAAATTACAAGCCAAAGGTTATACTTTTCATTCCAAAACCGATACAGAAACCGCTGTATTGCTGATTGAAGACGAATATAAGCAAACCAAAAATCTCGAACAAGCCGTCATCAATGCCGTCAAACAGCTCAAAGGCGCGTTTGCTTTTTGTATTATGCATCAGGACGAACCCGATAAAATCATTGCCGTCAGAAACCACGCACCGCTGATTTTAGGGCAGGGGCATAGCGGCAATTTTATCGCGAGCGACATCCCCGCGCTTATAGGTCAGGCCTCGCAAAGTATTTATCTGGATGACAGGGAACTTGCCATCGTCACTCAAAACAATATCACAATCAAAACCTTTGAAGGTGCCGTAAAAATCAAGCCGATGACTTTAATTGATATGAAAGCCGAGAGTATCAGCCGTCGTGGCTATCCGCATTTTATGTTAAAAGAAATTATGGAACAGCCTGATATTATGCGAAATCTCTTATCTTCATCATTAAGCGCCAAAGACGCACCGATAACGTTTTCGGGCTTAGACGCTGACAAGCTTTTTAGCCACGTCACCAAGCTTGAAATCATCGCCTGCGGTACCTCCTTAAACGCGGCGCGTGTAGCCAAAGCCTTGTTTGAGCGTTTGTGCCGCCTTCCGGTAGAAGTAACCGCCGCTAGCGAATATATCTATAAAACCAATCTAACCGATGAAAATACCCTTTGTATCGGTATATCGCAATCAGGCGAAACCGCCGACACCATAACCGCCGTCCGTCAGGCCAAAGAAGCCGGCGCCAAAGTCTTGGTGTTAACCAACCGTGCCAATTCAAGCATAATCCGCTATGCGGACGCCTCTTTGCCCTTGATGGCCGGAATAGAAATCAGCGTTGCTGCCACCAAATCTTATACGGCACAATTAATGGTTTTATACTTACTTGCGGTTATGTTGGCTGAAAAATCAAATAAAATAACTCCGGCTTATGCCGAAACGATTAAAAATACGCTCTTAACGCTTCCGGCCTTAACCGAGCAGGTCTTGGATTTAAGCGAACAGGCCAAAGCCTTAGCCGCCAAATATAAAAACGCTACGGATTTTATTTATATGGCCCGCGGTATAAACCTTGCAACCGCTGCCGAAGGCGCTCTGAAATTAAAAGAAATCAGCTACATTAATGCAGTTGACTATGCCGCAGGCGAATTAAAACACGGTCCTATCGCTTTATTAGATGAAAATATGCCGGTTTTAGCCGTTTTACCTAAAGACAGCGTCGTCTTTTCCAAAGTTCTCTCCAATTGCGAGGAAGCTAAAGCCCGCCGCGCCCCGCTGATTGCTTTAACCACCGAAAGCGCCGTCTTGCCTGAAAACATCTTTGATGATATTATCAGACTGCCTGACGCTCCCGAACTTGTAACCCCTATGTTATGCGCTCCGTTCCTGCAGTTGTTTGCATACGAAACCGCCTGCGCGTTAGGTCGTGAGGTAGACCAGCCGCGCAACCTTGCTAAATCCGTCACGGTGGAATAAAAAACTGAGTTAAAAGCATTTTTAAAGGTTGTTAAAGGCTCAAAATAAAAACTTGAAATTAACTTTCAAGCAGGCTATATCATCTATAACCTATTTAAAACAAAAGGGATAGAGATGAAAACGACGCCAAAAGTTTCAGTTTTAATGCCAATCTATAAAACCCGTCCGGAACACTTAAAAGCCGCACTGGAAAGTATTTTAAGCCAAACATTTAAAGACTTTGAATTTGTCATCTTAAATGACAGTCCCGAAGAGACGACGTTAAAAGACATCGTTCTTGCTTATGAAGACCCTCGTATCCGTTATGTCGAAAATAAACAAAATCTTGGTGTCGCTGCCAGTTATAATCGTTTGATAGAGCTGGCCCAAGCTCCGCTTTTGGCTATGATGAACCATGACGACATAGCTTTTCCCCATCGGCTTGAAAAACAGGTTGCGTTTTTATCATCTCATCAAGAAACAGGGCTTCTCGGTACCGGATATAAAAAGTTTGGTGAACTTAACCGCTTTAAAAATGTCTTAAATCCGCAAAATGACAAAACGATTCGCTCAAGCCTGCTGTTTAAGTCATCTATTCATCACCCGACGATTATGTTTAGAAAAAACATCGTCACCGCGCATAATATCCGCTATAATGAAAACTATGTCAGCCTAAACGATCGTGATTTTTACTATGAGATGAGCAAACATACCAAACTGGCTAACCTAAACGAGGTTTTATACAAATATCGTTTTCATAAAGATATGGTCTCAAAACGTCACCGAGCCAAGATTTTTAATGAGCAATGCCTGTTTCATGACAAATATTTTAAAGATAACGGGATAGAATTAACCATTGATGAAAAATTTGTTTTTGATAATTACGCAGCTCTTGGTCGCTGTAAAATCAAATATCCCGAGATGTTAAAAGCCGTGGCTTCGGTTTTGGAAAAAATCGCCAAGGCAAACCAAACCGGCGGTTTTATGCCCGAGCCGGAGTTTTCGGCTCTTTGCGCACGCTATCTCTTAAAGCGTTGTTTAAATGCGGCTGTCTTTGGCAAAATAAATTCTACCGCACTTTTAGCGCAAACTCAAATGCCCGTCACCCCGAACCATTTGCTTAATTTCTTAAATTTTGCCTACGCCCGCAAAGGACTGTGATGAAAAAACTTGCCGTCTGTCTCCACCTCTACGACTTAAGCCAAACCGAAGATTTTCTTGAAAAAATTAATCACATCAAAGAGGCTGATATTCCTTTTGATTTATTTATTTCGGTCTCAAATGCCGCCGCTTTTCAAAAAAAGCAAATATCGGTTGTTTCAAAAATAACTCAGCTTTACCCTGATGCGGTTATCATTCCAACCCCGAACGCCGGCTATGACATCGGCCCGTTTATAGAAATTCTGCACCATATAGACTTAAACCAATACAGCTACATTTTAAAGCTACATACCAAGCGCCGTGAAAAAATAAGTTATGCCAAACTTAACCGAAAACGCTATGATACCGCTCTATGGCGTAAAATTTTGTTAAATGAGTTAATCGGCTCCAAAGAAATAGTTTTAAGCAATATAGAAGAGTTAAATAAAAACGATACTATCGGGATGATAGGCCCGACACCGCTGATTGTTGAAGAAAAAAACGAATTAACAGAGTTTGCCCAATGCGCTGCTTCGTTAGGCTTAAGCTTAACAGAACCGCTAACCTTCGTTGCCGGCACAATGTTTTTCATAAAATCAAGCCTTTTAAAGCCGTTTTTAAACTATCAGATATCAGATTTTGCTCCAACAGAGGCCGCTATTCATGATAAGACACTGGCACACACAATGGAGCGGATGTTCGGCCTTGCCGTCACCGCTCAAAAACATCAAATAAAAGGGGTAAGCTATCATAACTATCAATTAGAGAGCCTGAGAGCTTCCATAAGGCGTTTCTTTATTCAAAAAAGACATACCTCCAAAGGTAAACTAATAATAAAAGTCTTTATGATCCCCGTTTATATCAAAAAAGCCTCAAAATAGGGCAGGGAACATTTCTCTTAAAATCAGTTCCGCTCGTCATTACGACCCCCGCGACGTAGGAGTACAAAGGCGGTATTAGCATTGCAAGGAAGAACGACAGCCCTCTCCCTGCGTCATTGCGAGGTCGGCGCGCAGCCGCAACCTACCGAAGCAATCCATAACTAGTGACGCTAGTCACGCAATTTTTTCAAAATCAGCCCACAAATAAAGATATTCCTTGACAACATCAAACAAACACGCCACCATATTCTTATAAAAAAACAATGGAGAAGGCAGATGGCAACACAAAAAGTAACGATTCTTACCGGCATATCGCAGAAATCAGGCAATGAAATATTAAAAAAATTAGTCAAATCAAACCGTAAAGTCATCGTTTTAGGCGATATTGCCGAAAACTTTTCATTTGCAGACAAAGAAACAAACGCCTTCAAAGTCACAACCGAACTTCCGGTAACTGCCGCCACGTTTCAAGACAACGATGTGCAGTTCTCCTTTGGCGATATGAGCGATATTTCTTTTTTGGCAGCCGTCTTCACTCAGGCGCGTAAAAACGGCTTGGAAATAGAACTGGTCTGCCATATCTCGGACATAACAGCCGAGTCGTTCGCACACTTTTCTTTCGGCGATACCATTAATCTGTTAGAAATCGTTAAAGCCTACTGGCAATCAAACCAAGACACATTTAAATGCTTCTTTTATGCCGCCAGTGCGGAAAATTCCGCCGCGCCGAAAATCGAAAAACTCTTAAATTCCGCTATCAAAAAAGAGCATTTTCCTGCCAAAATTTATATTAAAAGAAAGCCACTCAAAGCCGCTTCCGCGCTCTATCGTCTGTTTTCGCCTTTAACATTGCCCAAAGTGGCAGACACGCAACCCGATACCACCTTAACTCTCTCCCAAGCATTTGGCAACCTTCTTGCCGAAATTGATGAAAACTGATTTTTCTGCTCTTAAATTTGACAAAATATATTTACTCCGGCTTGTTTTGTTTTATTAGATACAACAAGTTACTCCACATAATCTTATACTGTTTTCTGTAATGACAAAAAAATATTGACAAATATCTTTCACTGTGCTATATCTATCCATAGTCAAAATATTATTAACCAAATTATTTAAAAAAAATGAAAAAATTTCTTTTCGTTGCAGCGTTCGCGATAGCAATGGCTGCAGTAGTAACATCGTGTGGTAACAAGAAAGCAGAAGAGCCTAAAGGTCCGGTCGGCGAAAAAATGGGCGAGATGACAATTGTCAAGAAGGACAACGGTCGTTTCACCATCTATGACAAAGACAACTATGATCTCAACACAGACTACATCAAAGTTGTGGATCAGGGAAAGTTTGTCGCCGCCTATGACAGTTCCGTCATCGTCTTGATGAGCTATCATAGTGGCGATTTTTGTCATTGTGATTCCTTCGCCGTTAAGCCGCTCTATCCTGTCAAAGCCGGTGAGAAGTCATCAAAGCAGTTTATCCTCGCCTCGGTAATGGGAGGCTCTGTTGCTTTTGATATTGACACCAGAACCTCGGTTTGTCAGATTGACGGCAAAAAGCAGGAAGTATATCCTCTGGCAAACGGCGCCGTGATTTACAAAATGCAAAATGGTTACGGTATCGCCGAGCAGGGTAAGTCTGAAGCCTTTATGGGTGCTGAATGCA
The DNA here is from genome assembly GCA_017621635.1 of Alphaproteobacteria bacterium. Lineage (GTDB taxonomy): Bacteria > Pseudomonadota > Alphaproteobacteria > RF32 > CAG-239 > CAG-267. Next base: position 15,892 of record JAGASU010000125.1, read on the forward strand.
CGGACATCGTGGTTGTCAATGCTTCAGGGACGGTATATTACCTGATTAAAACCCCTGATTGGGCAGGTTATCTTGATACCACCGGCAAGGACGTCAAACCTTTAACTCCGGCCCAGTTCAACGCCGCTAAAAAAGCAGGTACCGAACTCTGGTCTGAGGCAAACGGCAAAGTATCCGCCCGCACTGTTACAAAAATCTGACTTAAGCTCTCTCGTTAATCAAACGAGAGAGCTTTTTTTTTTATAAGATTCAATTAAAGAAGGTAAGCCATAACTTCTGCACTGCAAGCCTTTTTAGAAACCACATAAAAATTTAACTTGACAAAACAAACGGTTCTTTTATCATACTCTCGTAAAACAATTATTAATTAAAATTAAATATTATGGAAAAAATAATTAAAAAAATCAATTCCGGTGCAGAATTGACCGAAGTTGAACAGCTATTGATGTTAACCGGCAATCAGGCTGTGGATTTGCTTAAAACCTACATTAAAAACCATAGGCTCACGCCGTTTGTTGAGGCTGATATGCTTTTGCTGCCCGACGCCCCCGCATTGCTAGAGGTTTATGCTCAAAAATATCCGCTGCACCCGCGTGCGGAAAATGAGCTGGTCAAATCCGAGCATATTTACGATCTGGCTGAAATTTATATCAAAAACGGCCATAAGTTTTGGGACAAAGCAGAACTCGAGTTCTTAAAACACCCTTACAACAAACCGCTGATAACGCTCTATATCGAGCAAAACAAAAACATCCTCTCTGATGACGCCCTCGACATCATCGAAAAACATTATTTCAACTAATCAAAAACTCCGGCAAAACCGGAGTTTTTTTATCTTTAAAGAAACAAACGTCAATATTCTTTTTCTATCATTTATTTAAATTTCCATAAAACTCCCGCTCAATCAAATCGCACACCAAATGTCCGACCGTGATATGCATTTCCTGAATATGCGCAGAGGTAGTCGCCGGCACACATAATGAATAATCAGCCAGCTCTTTCATCAATCCGCCTTTGGCGCCGACAAGCGCAATAGTCGTTATGCCCGTCTTTTTCGCTTGTTCAAATGCCAACACCACATTTTTGGAGTTACCGGAGGTGGAAAGGCCGACCAACACATCGCCTTTTTGTCCCACACCTTCAAGCTGGCGGGAAAAGACAACATCATAGCCGTAATCGTTGCCGATAGCCGTTAAATTTGACGTATCAACCGTTAAAGAAAGGGAGTTCATCGCCGGTCGGTTGATTTTATACCGTCCGACCAACTCTGCCGCCAAATGTTGCGCTTGCGCTGCTGAGCCGCCATTACCGCACCAGATAACCTTATGCCCGTTTTTAATCGCCTCAATGCAGATATCTGCAATTCTGACCACTTGCTCGGACATCAGCTTAAGTTCCTTGAGCTGACCGGCTAATTCTTCAATTTGTGCATAAACATATTCTTTCATCATAATCCTTTCATTTTGTTAACTAAACTTGAGGTCGAATATCCCTCAATCCGTTTGAGAATAATCGCTTTACCGCCATAACTTTCAGCCAGTCTGCCTTCCGGCCAATGTGCCAAATCGTATCCCTCTTTGGCAACAACATCGGGTTTTAATGCCTCAACAATAAAAAGCGGGCTGTCCTCATCAAACACAATCACATAATCAATAAATTCTAAAGACGCCAAAAGTAACGCCCGCGTTTTTTCATCTTGAACAGGACGGCTGTCGCCTTTATAACGCTTGACTGATTGATCGGAGTTAACCGCCACGATTAACACGTCGCAGAGCTTTTTCGCTTCAATAAAAGAACTCAAATGTCCCAAATGACAGCAATCAAAACACCCGTTAGTGAAACCGACGGTTTTGTGTTCGTCTTTTAATCGTTTAACAATCTCAACAGCTTGGGGCAGGGTGATGATTTTCTTTTTTTGCTTCCACCCGTCTAAAGGAGTTTCTTTTTGCGAAAGGGCGGCTTTAAGCTCATCGGCCTGCACTGTTGCCGTGCCGAGTTTGCCCACCACAATCCCCGAGGCTAGGTTGGCAAGCTTCATCGCTTCTTTAATACTGACACCGCACCCGAGCGCTGCACCCAGAGTTGCCAACACAGTATCTCCCGCCCCCGAAACATCAAAAACTTCTTTGGCAATAGTCGGAATTTGCAGCAAATCTTCCGGATTTTCCCCCGGAATATACATCATTCCATACTCAGACAAGGTAACAAGCAAATTTTTAATCTGATATTTCTCAAACAAAAAACGCGCGCCTTCTTTGGCTTTATCATGAAAATCCGCACTTAAAGGCTGATAACGCCGTCCGCTGGCCTCGCTGAATTCTTTTAAATTCGGCTTGACTAAAGTTGCGCCCGCATATTTGGAATAATCCGCTCCTTTCGGATCAACCAAAACCGGCTTATGAAATTGTCCGCAAATCTCAATCACTAACTGAGCGGTAACCGGTGTAAACATTCCTTTGTTATAATCAGACAATAAAACAATATCCGCGTTTTTAACCGCCTGTGTCACTATTTTCTGAAACTTAGGCAAAAGTTCGCTCACCACCGGAATAATCTCTTCCTGATCGGCTCTGAGCAAATGGTTGTTGCCGGCAATCAATCTCGTTTTAACAATCGTCGGAAAGTCAGACAACTTTAAAAGGTGGTTGTGTACGCCAATCTTGGCAAGCAATCTTTGCACTCTGTCCCCATTCTCATCTTTGCCGACAATACCGATAAAACAAGACTTGGCGCCAAGGGCAGCCAAATTAGCCGCAACATTTCCGGCTCCGCCCAGCATAACCTTTTCTCTCTCCCATTTAAACACCGGCACCGGCGCCTCTGGCGAAATCCGCTCCACTTTGCCATAAATAAACCGATCCAGCATAATATCGCCGACAATCAGCACCTTAACATTCTTAAAACTATCAATCACCGAACTCAACAGCTCCATCACCACCTCTCCTTTAATTCTTTTGTGTAAGAGATAAAATATTTTTCATTTCACAGAAACATTTCCAAACAAATTCAGGTTTATAAGTAAATCGGTCAGCTTCATAATCAGCCTTCATTTCATTTTGGGGACAAAGGAATTGTCGATCTGATGGTATTTTACTGTAATTCTTATTTGCGATAATAAACATATTTGAAAAATAAACAGAATGCAGACAAACATCATAAAAATGATGCAGAACTAAATTTGGGATACCCATTGCCGCAGAAATGGATGCAAAGCAGCTAATAACAGTAATAAAAGATAAATCAACCCCTTTATTTTTTATTAATTGTAGCAACGATATTGTTTCTGTAATAAGCAAATCTTTTATATTTAGCTTCAGTAATTTATTATGGTGAAGTTTTGTTTTTTCAACAGTAATTACAAAGAATCCTGCATTTAATAATTTTGTTATAATTTCATCAACATATTCATAAGTATAATGGCTAGATCGAGCCGTTAATTGAACAAAAACGACCTTATCCATATAATTTTTATATTTTTCAAATATATTTAATATCTTAACACTTGCCTGATAATCATAAATAATTGGTGGCAGATTAATGTAGGGTACATCTAGTTTATATGTCTCACACAAGGTTTGGTTCCTAGATATCACAGAAGCATTATGTTGATATATGACCGGTAAGAGCAGGACATCATCTTTTTTTATTTTATAACATTCTATATAATCATAATTTTTCCAATTATTTTTATTAGGTTTGCCATTATAATAAAATACATTTTCAAAATTAGGATTTTTCTTTAGACAATCAGCAACTAAAGGGGAATTGTTTCCATCAAAATTTTTTGATACATATGCATCAAAAGACAACTGGGGGTATTTAATTTTCAATGCTTCAAAAAATCGTGTTGTATAAAAATAATCTCCAATACCCATAAAAAATATAAAACCTATTTTTTTTATTTTCGGATTTAACTTTAACGCCATATTTATATCAAATATAATATGTTGATTTACGTCTATATGAGGTATTCTAAAAGCATCAATATATTTCTTAAAAAAATAAGAAACATCTAAACTATTATCTTCAATAACTAAACACCATGAAGTGTATTTTGTTTCTTTCGTTTTGATTTTTTTATATTTTGTTTTATAATGTTGCTTAGTTTTACCAAAAGTAATATTCTTTAATATTTTATACTTTAATGATTTTAAACTCATTTTATCTCTCCGATAATTGTTCTATTGCGTTTTCTACATCATCAACTGTTACAGCATTGATCGAGTAAAATGAACTTTGGTGCTTAGTTTTATAGTTTTGATGCACAAGCTTCATGAAGACATCATTTACTATGATTTTATATTTTTCAGATTCAGGATATTTAATAAATCTGGGATATGAACCGCCAGATGAAATACATATCGCTTTAGTTCGCAAAGCTACTGCTACATGAAAGAAACCGCTATCATTTCCAATATATAAAGAAGCATTATTTATAAGATTAAATAAAGTTTTATAATCTAGTCCGGCTAAAATCTCAGCTTTCTCTCCTGATAATTGGTTTACAATTTGCATATCACCAGCTTCTGATTTTGTTCCAATCAAATAAACTTTTAATTTTCTGTTATTTTGCAAATAAGAAACTATTTGTGCATAATTTTTTAAGTGCCATTTTCTAAAGTTATCTTGAGCACCAACACAAATTACAGCATATTTTTCACTGCTTTTTGTTTTAGCTAATTTTATAGTTGGAATATCTGTATCAATTTTTTGATCTAAAAGCTTTTCAAAGAAATTTCTATTTAGCTTATATTCAAAATCAACAAATTCAACAGGCAAAACCTGAGTGTATTGAAGAAAGTGCTGGTTATCACTAAATTCTAAATCACCTGTTGTCCCTATAATTTCTTTAGCTTGTATTTTGGATATTAAAATATCTTGAATATAGCGAAAGACATTAACATTATGCGATGGAAACAATATAAGGTCATAAGTATTCTTTAATCCATTTGAAAATAATTTATTGACTTCTTTATATTGCTCATAGAAAGGTTTTTCAAAGAGCCTATGTGGAATATATAAAACGTGATCAATAACATCTGCATCCAAATATTCTGGAATACTTTTAACAGTGGCAGAAGCAATTAATGTTAACTTTGCATTTTTATATTTTTTAGAGGTTTTTATTGCTGAATAGAAGTTTCTCATCAAAATATAATCACCAATAGAATCAGCCGCAAAAATAAGAATACTCTTAGGTGTTCCATCAGGTGTATATTCAATTTTAGGATCAATATGATAATCTAAACAAACAAGTTTCTTTTTTCTAATTCTAATACCACAAAAATATAGCATTTCTTTATTATTTTTTAAAACTTTTTTAATGATTTTCATAAGAATATCCTTTCCTAATCGTTTTCAAAACATCCTCTGCCGTCACTTGATTAAGGCAGCAGGCGTTATCATTAGACCTTAAACAAACTGTCCGCCATTCTCTTGCAACCCATTCGCAACCGGGGCAAAGGGTAGGTCGGATATTGATGTTTTCATCATAGCCGTAAAAAGCCTCATTCGTCGGCCCGAACAGCACAACAGACGGTTTGGCACTCAAAAAATGCCTTAAATGAACCATACCGCACTCGCCGTCAATATGAAGCTGCGCTTCGTCAAGCAAAACCAACAATTCATTAAAATCAGTTTTCCCCGCAAGGCAAACGTCAACCCCTTTAATAATCTCCGAAGATAAATCGCCAACCTGAACCAGCAAAACCTCGGGATATTCTTTTTTCAAAAACGTTACTAATTTTTCATACTGAGCTAAATTCCAAAGTCTGGTTGATTTATTGCGCTCCTTGCCATCAGCAATTCCCACGCCGCGATGAAGAGTGATAAACTTTTTAGTAAGCTGAAATTTTTTCAAAACCGCCAACTTGTCACAATGCAAATGAATCTTAAACCGGTCTTTAATTGAAAGCAGTCCCTCAATATCCGCTTCGCCAATTCGCCGCCTGTTTTGTAAAAGGCTGTAACGTTCTAACAAAAAATCTCCCTCGGTTCCGGCAGAAAACATCAAGGGATGAGCCTTATTAAATAAAATAATCTTCTCTAAAAAAGCCTCTAACTCCGGCGCAAGCGCACACTTGGCCTTGTCAATAAATTCAACCTTAGGCGCCCGAACCAGCGAAATCACCACATCATATCCCGCCTCGCTCCCTTCAGCCGATACCCCTAAAATCTTATAATGCCCCGCCAGAAGCTCTGAAACTTCTTTGCGAAATATCTCGTCAACCGAAATCGAGACATCAATCTTATCAAAGCAATCCCGAAACTGCTCAATGTAATTAAGCGCGATTAGAATATCGCCCAATCCGCCGCCAAGCTTAAATAAAATATGGCAGGTACCATCATCAGCACCACGCAAACACCTTTTCTTCAAATGCCGCAAATACTCGTTCACAGCCTTAAAAACAATCTTGCCCAAAACCTTAAGCGAATAATCATTTCCCTGTAAATATTGCTCAACTTTTCTGGTAATCCGCCACGAGCTGGAAAAATTGCGATAAAACCGAAATCTTTCAATAAACAATAAAAACTTCTTGTTCTTATAATCAAAATCAATCAGCTTTTTGTCGCAATAAACCGGATAAATAAACGGGCTGTCCGGATAAACCCGTTTATATTTGCTAAAACTGAGCCAAAACCTCGGCCACACCGGCAAAGAAAAATGAAATTTCCTTTTATACCTTTCTTCCCAACTGGCCTCAAAGTGATGCACGGCAAAACTCTCTTGATTATCCACACAAAAATAGCCGGTAGGATAAATAAAAGCCTTGTCAGTTATCTTAATAATTTCATTATCCGAATATACTTTACCGGCGCCGAACTGCCGCAAAACCGGCACCAGCCTTAAGGTGTTAACTAAAAGATCATACGTCCCGTCATTTTTCACAAAATGAATATCCTGATACAGCTTAAGCATTTCTTTAATAATAACATTTCCCTTAACTGCACCGATAACCGCCGTACCGATGCTTTCAAAAGCCCCGTGCTTTTCCGAGCCGATGAAAAAATCATGCTTCAAAAACGCATCAAACGGCCGCCTTATCTCTACATCTGTGTCTAAATAAATTCCTCCTTCGCAAAACAAGGCATAGAGTCTGAACACGTCTGAAACAAACGCCCATTTTTTAGCCTTATAAGCCTCCATCACATAAGCGTTGTCAAAAAACAAATATAAATCTTTTTCCGACCACTCCCGAATTTCATAATCAGGAAAAAACTTTTTCCAACTTTCCATACAAAAACGGATTTTCTCGCTTTTTTGCCCGCCGCCAAACCAGCAATAATGAATAATTTTAGGTATCATCGCCGCCTCGTTGAAAAAATACTAAGCTTCATTTTTCTCCCCTTTTTTTCTAAATTCGGGGTGTTCTCTGTAAAAACCATAAAGCGTCGGTGTGCTGACGTTAAGCGCTTTGGCAATCATCGCATTGGTTGCGCCTTGCTGCTTTAGCAAAAGAATTTGTTCTTCTTTATCATCGAGAAGATGCGTTTTATTGCGCGATCTGCGGCCTAAAATCACCCCGTCGGCTTTTCGTTCTGCAAGCGCTTTCTTTGTCACAACCGAAACTAAACTGTTTCTGATATCAATAGCTAAATGCAGTCCTTTAAGAAGTGTTTTACTGCTCCGATTAGGGGGGAAGATAAAATCTTCAGCCGCCAGAATAACCGTAATATTCTTGCTCAAAGCAAGTTCCAAGGTCTTAACCACTAAAGGAAGACTGGCCCCAAGGCAAACCACATTAGCCGCAATCACAACACAATCTTTACGGCAAATCTCTTGTAAAAACGCGGCGAAATCATTGTTTTTGACCACCAAATCAATAGAATACTCAGAATGATCTGCCATAAAACCGGAGACAATCTCGGCCTGCTTCTCTTGATCAACGTTCTTTGGATTCGTATCTAAATAATGTAAAAACATATCTTCACTTTCCGGCTGAATAACTGATTTTACCAATATTAATTATTTAATGGACGATAGAATCTTATAGCCTAATAGTCAAGCGCTATTTTCGGAAATCATTGAAAGTTTTAAAAAAATATTAAAAAACAAAGTTTTTTTAATGTGCGTATCTATCGTCCCTTAAACAAACTCTCCCCAAAAACATACATTTTTCACGTCAAAACAATAGACTAAGAAGCGCACAGCTTGATACAAAATAAAAAAATCCCGCTAAAAAACAAGCCTCGGAATTTACTTAAATTTTTCTGCTTTCCTGTTAATAACCGGTTGCGAAATAAAAAAAATCAATAATTAAAAGTTGTAAAAACAATCACGAAACCCTAAAACAAAAAAAGGCACCATAAAGGCACCTTTTTTCTTTTACTGGTTGCGGGGGAAGGATTTGACGTCGTTTCACTCCGCCGCACGGGCGCTCATCGGCTTTCAGCCGACCGGCGTTCTTCCGTCCGCCTTTCGCTGACAGTCGAACCAACTTCTTCGTTGGTTCAAATCTATTCTCATATCTAAAAATATAAAAACCAGTCACAAGGACTGGCTACTCATTTTTGGTTGCGGGGGAAGGATTTGAACCAACGACCTTCAGGTTATGAGCCTGACGAGCTACCGGGCTGCTCTACCCCGCGATAAATAAGCTGTTCTCAAAAACAACAAAGATGATATAACCTTAAAAAAAATAGTTGTCAATAATATTTTTTAATATTTTGCATATTTTTTTTCTCCTGTTATCTTAAAAACAACTGTTAATGCTTTCAAAGGTATGTAAATGAAAGAAAAATCCTTAAATAACGAGTCGACAATCACTCATAATCCTGAGCGCAAGCTGGGAATTGTCGCCGGAGGCGGCGAACTTCCTTTTAAGCTCATCAGCTGGTGTGAAAAAAATGCCCGCCCGTATTTTGTTTTAGCTATAAAAGGCAACGCTGCCGAAAATCTCTGCACCGGCAATATCCCGCATGAAGAAATAAGAATAGGCCAAGCCGGCACCGGTTTTAAGCGTTTCAAACAAGAAGGCGTTAAAGAAATCGTTTTAATCGGCACCATCAAACGCCCGAGCTTCAAAGAACTCGTTCCGGATTTAAAAACCGCCGCTTTTTTTGCCAAAATCGGCTCCAAAGCCTTAGGCGATGACGGTATTTTGCGCGCACTGATTAAAGAAATCGAAGCCGAGGGGATGAAAGTTGTCGGCATACAAGAAGTTATGCCTGATATCTTGGTCAAAATCGGCACTTTAACCGCCAAGGCGCCCGACAAAGAAGATGAAATAGATATCCGCCGCGGCGTTGCCGTAGCCACCTCCTTGGGCGCGCTGGATGTCGGACAGTCCGTCGTCGTCCAGCAGGGCTTGGTTTTAGGCGTTGAGGGCATCGAGGGAACAGATAAGCTGATAACGCGTTGCGGCGAATACAAACGCCAAGGCAAAGCCCCGGTTTTAATCAAACTGCGCAAACCCTCGCAAGACTTGCGGGTAGATTTGCCGACAATCGGGCTTAAAACCGTCGAAAACGCCCACGCACAAGGCTTTAAAGGCATAGCCGTTCACGCCGGTAACGCCCTGATTGTCAATGAGCCGGAAGTGATAGCGCTTGCCAATAAATATAAAATGTTTATCAAAGGGATAAATCCAGCGGAGTATGAAGAATGTTAGTTTATTTGATAGCCGGAGAACCGTCGGGAGATACCTTGGGTGCAAAACTTATGCGTGCCTTAAAAAAAGCCGACCCCAAAATTGAATTTGCCGGTCTTGGCGGTGAAAATATGCAAAAAGAAGGCTTAAACTCGCTTTTTGATATAACAGACCTGGCCATAATGGGCTTGGCCGAGGTTATCCCGAGCATACCCAAGGTCTTAAAGCGCTTAAAACAAACCGTTGCAGACATTAAAGCCAAACAGCCTGCCGCCGTCATCACGATAGACAGTTGGAGCTTTTCTTCCCGTGTGCATAAAGCGTTGCGCAAAGATAAAATAGATACCTTGCAAATCCATTACGTCGCGCCGCAAGTCTGGGCCTGGAAAAAGGGCAGGGCGAAAACCATGTATAAATACATTGACCATCTTTTAACCCTGTTTCCGAACGAACCGGCTTATTTCACCCCTTATCGCTTAACGGCAGATTGTGTCGGCCATCCGGCTATTGAGGATATAAAACAAACCGAAACCAAAACAAAAGAAAATAACCTCATTCTGCTTCTCCCCGGCTCAAGACATAATGAGGTGACGCGCCTACTGCCGGTATTTTTACAAACCGCCGCGCTCTTAAAACAACAAAATCCGGCGCTCGAATTTGCCCTCCCGACCGTCAAGACGGTGGAAACCTCTGTCCGTCAAATCCTGAAAGCAAGCCAAATGAAAGATATCAAAATTATCAATGACCCATTGGCAAAAAAGCAGGCTTTTGCCGACGCTCACGCCGCCATTGCCGCCTCTGGCACCGTGTCGTTGGAATTGGCACTCTTAAAAATCCCGCACATCATCGCTTACAAAGTCGCCCCGTTAACCGCGTTCATTGCCCGCCATTTCTTAAAAATATGGTCGGTCAACCTGCCAAATATTATCTTAAATGAACGTGTCATCAAAGAGATGTTGCAAGAATCCTGCACCCCCGCCGCCTTGGCGGAAGCCATAACCCCTTATCTTGATAATAAAGGCAAAGCAAGAGAAAACTTCTTGCAAAAGATGACCGAGCTTCATCAAAAACTTGGCGTCGGCAAAGAAACGCCGAGCCAAAAAGCCGCATCAATTATTTTAAATAAAATAAAAGAAAGACACCAAAAGTGATAGAATTTCTAAAAAAGCAAGGACTGCGCCTCAAGCTTTACGCTTATGAAAATTATCAAAATGAAGCGGAAAGTCTGCTGGTCTGGTATGCCGTCGCTTACGCTCTGGGGGCGGCTTTTTATTTCGCTTTTCCCTATGAATTGCCGGTATGGCTCTTGGTAGTCTTTCTTGAAGCCGTTCTTTTATTGCTTTACCTGAACAACCGCCGTGAAGGAACATTTAAGTTCTTAACCTATCTGGCGGTGTTCTCTTTAGGCCTCTGCATTGCCAAGGCAAACGCCCTTTATCAAAACCAGAGTATAGAAAAAAATATTGAAGAAACAACCTATATATCCGGACAAGTTAAAGTAACGGATTATAATTCAGCCGGTCGCCGGCGAATAGAACTCATCAATGCCGATAACTTTGAAAAGCCCTTAAAAGGCAGTTATAAAATCAGTTTAAATCAAAACCTTCCTTGGCTCAAATCAGGCGTTTGTGTTGAGTTAATTGCTAAATTTCCGCAAAACTATACGCCAAATCCGTTAAGCAATTATAATATGGACAGGGCAAATTTTTATCAGGGCGTCAGCGCCTCCGGCTATGCTATAAGTCCGGTATTTCAAAAAGAATGCGAACACTCTCCCTCTGTGATAGCCAACCTGATAACCGCAATGCGCCAAGCCGTCCTCAAAGCGTTATCTCCCGCTAATCCTGAAACACAAGGGATAATAAAAGCCTTAACCATCGGAGATAAAAGTACCATTTCGCAATCACAGGCCGCTGATTATCGCACCTCCGGCCTCGCCCACTTTTTAGCTATTTCCGGAATGCATATGGGGATGATTGCACTACTGGCGTTTTTCCTCATCAGGCTCCTTTTCTTTAACTTGGGCGAGGGGAGGTATGATCTGCGCAAACCTGCAGCACTCATTGCTCTGGCTGTCACCTTTGTTTATTTTCTGATTTCAGGCCAGAGCATATCCTGCATCAGAGCATTCATTATGACCTCCATCATTCTCTTGGCCGTACTCTTAAACCGTCGAGCTATCTCTTTAAGGTTATGGGCGTTTGCCGTGATAATTGTCGTAAGCATAATGCCCGAAGCCGTCATCTCCCCTGGCTTCTTAATGTCTTTTGCCGCCGTTTTGGGCTTAACCGCATTTTATGAGAAAAATGCCGCCAAGCTGCACCATTGGTTTGCGCAAAAATCGCTCTTGGGCAAAATCTTAACCTACATCACCGGCGTGTTAATTACGGATTTTGTCGCCAGCCTGATGACAACACCATATAGTCTTTATTACTTCCGTCAGTTTTCACTATACACCAGCTTAGGCAATCTCTTGGCCGCGCCCGTCATCGCCTTTGTCATTATGCCGGCCTTATTGGCTTTTTTAATCACGGTGCCGTTCGGCGGCTCAACCTTGTGCTTAAAGCTGTTAAGCGCCGGAGTAGGGCTGTTAAATGACATCACCGCTTATGTCGCCTCACTACCAAACGCCAAAAACGGCGAAGGCTTGTCGCAAATGCCCGATTGGGGGATATTCCTCATAACGCTGGGGCTGTTATGGTTCTGTATATGGCAGGAAAAATGGCGTTTTTGGGGTATCGTTGCTATCGTTTTGGGGCTTTCAAGCCTTCTCACCGCGCCAAAACCGGATTTTGTTTTTGACGCAACCGGCCAAACCTACGCCTGTCGTGATGAAAAAGGCAAACTTACCCCGACCCCGTGGCATAAAAACAAGTTCTTAATCCGAAGCTGGACCGGCCAAACCCCGCAAAAAGGCAAACTGATACCTAACCCAAATCTCTCCTGCACCAAAGAGGACTGCACCTGCCAAAAGCGTATCACTTTCAGCAAAGGTGAGGTTAAACTGGATAACCGCCCCGTAGAACTCAAATCCGGCGGCTTCATCAACTTGGATAAAGGGATATATTATACACCGCACCGTTCCCCGCGGATATGGGATAAATAAAAAACTTATTGCTGTTCTGTAACAGGGCTTTCAATCGCAACAGCTTTGCTGATTTCTCTCAAAATATCATCTTGGCTCACCGTCTTTCCTTGCCAAGCTTTAAGAGATTGCTTCATTAATGCTTTAGCTTGTTCAATCTGCTGAGAATTCAGACCGGCCGTAGCGCCTTGTTCGGCAACCTGATCCATAATCGTTTCAATCGCCGCCTTTTGCACGGCCTGCCTGGTCCAGTCATCAAAACGTGCCCAACTGACAACAATTCCTGCACACAAAAGAACGAAAAAAATAAACCTGAACTTAGCAATAATCCGGTCATTATCAGCCCCGTAAATTTGATCATCACTGTCATCAGCTTCGCCGAAAAGCCCTTCTTCATTATCGGTAGGCAAACAAAAGAGTCTGACTAAAAATAAGAACCATAACAAAAGAACAATAGCGACATATCCGCTGATGAAAAAGGCTCCGGCCGCCAATACGGCAAAAACACCCAAATACATGCCTGCCTTTTTATTAATATCATGTAACCTTCTGGCCGCAACCGCCGCACTTGGGATAAGCGTCGCTAAGAGATAATAGTAAGCCAGCATAGTTTCTTCAATCACATTACCCACAACATAAAGCACCGCCAAAACAATCATTTCAGCCGCCATAAAGCCCCAAAACTCAAGCCGGCTCGCTCTGCCGTGAAACGAAAGATATTTTTGCGTAATCCCTCTTAAATAATAATCAAACGCGTCTCCCCAGGCATGGTGCATATTTTCTTTTGTTACACGTTTAAGCTCTTTATCCGTCTTAGCCGCCGGTAAAGGTGTTTCTTCGCTTAAAATATCTTTATCTTTAATCAGCATTGCAATTCTCTCCTAAATTTGCAGATCAGACAGCGTCATTTTCAACCGCTTTTTTCTTTTTTGTCGCCTTTTTGATTTCTTGATTGCCTTCTATGGGGTCTTTTTGAACCTCGGAAACGGCAACACTATCTTTTTTGTTTCGCTTGCCAAACGGTATATTATAAAAGAAATCATACATCTTAAAATACACAATAGAGATAAAAGCCAAAATACCGGACCGGACCATCTCCGCCACAATCGGATTAACAAAATTAAGCGCAATCATCATACACAACAAGATAATAAACGCCACGGCTGCCGTCATCCCGATACGGATAAAATTCCCCTTAGTTTTGGCGTAGGCGTTCAAAAGCGAACGGCTTTTGCCGGTAATTTCCGAAACAAACGTAAACGAAGGTACGATAAAAAACACCACAAACAGCATAAAGATAAACAAATATTTGCCCACCAGCCAAAAAACGCTGCCAAGAATGAGCGAGACAAGAACTTCACCCCCCGTCGGTAACGCTTCTTTAACAAAATAAAGCAAAAAGTTAATCACAACCGTGCTTGCCAAAATGGCGCTTAAAAACATCACCACAGCCGTCAAAAACCTTAACCCCGCGGCAATGAAAACCTCTTTGTCTTTCAAAATTTGCTGTTTATAATAAAATCCCGCGGCAAAATAAAAGAACAAATAGATATATACAAGAAAAACCACCCTAAAAGAAGTGGCGCCGATAAACATCGGAGCCAAACTTCCCAAGAAATAAAAAATACTCAAAAAAACATATGCAAACAAATGACTGGTAACGTATCTGTAAGCGTTTCTGTAAACCTTTTTTACTGATAGTTTTTCTTGCATTTCAAACCTTTATTTCCTTTTATTCATATATTCCGTTAACCAGTGAATATTATATTGCCCGTCAATAAATTCATTTTGGGAAATAATATCCTGATGCAACGGAATCGTCGTCTTAACGCCCATGATGATAAACTCTTCCAAAGCCCGACGCAAACGCATCAAAGCGGCGTTTCTTGTTTTGGCATGAACAATGAGTTTAGCAATCATGCTGTCATAAAACGGCGGAATGGAGTATCCCGAATAAATCTCGGAATCAACGCGGATTCCCAAGCCGCCCGGAGCGTGCCACTCGGTAATTTTTCCGGGGCAGGGCGCAAACGTTTCCGGATCTTCAGCGTTAATACGACACTCAATCGCGTGTCCCTTAAACTGAATATCATCTTGTGTATAGCCCAAAGCCGCGCCGGAGGCAATGCGGATCTGCTCACGCACAATATCAATTCCTGAAACCGCTTCCGTAATCGGATGCTCAACTTGAAGGCGGGTGTTCATCTCTAAGAAATAAAACTTGCCGTCTTCATACATAAATTCCAGCGTTCCGGCGTTTTGATAGCCGATTTTCTTAATCGCGTTGCAGACAATCTCGCCGATTTCTTTACGCTGTGTGTCATTCAAAGCCGGTGACGGGCATTCTTCAATCACTTTTTGATGATTACGTTGAATAGAGCAGTCACGTTCGCCCAAATGAACCACATTGCCGTATTTATCCGCTAAAATCTGCATTTCAATATGCCGCGGGTGCTGTAAATATTTTTCCATATACACGACGTCAGACGGAAAAGCCGCTTTAGCTTCCGCTTTGGCCATAGTGTAAGCTTCACCGATATCGTCATCGGAATAAGCCACTTTCATTCCTTTGCCGCCGCCGCCGTCTTTGGCTTTAATAATCACCGGATAACCGATTTTATTAGCCCACTCTTTAGCGTCTTCAACACTCTCAAGAGCCGTTGACCCCGGGGTAATCGGAAGACCTGCTTCAATAGCCGCTTTTCTTGCCGTAATTTTATCACCCAATAAGCGCATTTGCTCAGCGGTCGGACCGATAAACGTAATGCCGTGCAATTCAACCATCTCGGCAAAATCTGCATTTTCAGATAAAAAGCCGAAACCGGGGTGAATAGCGTCCGCACCCGTAATTAACGCCGCGGAAATAATCGCCTGTTTGTTCAGATACGATTCGGAAGACCTTGCAGGGCCTATACAAACCGCTTCATCAGCCAAACGGACATGCATGGCGTTAGCATCGGCCTCAGAGTGAACCGCCACCGTGCGAATACCCATTTCTCGGCAGGCTCTGTGGATTCGAAGCGCAACTTCGCCGCGGTTTGCAATTAAAACTTTCTCAAACATCTAAAAATTCCCAAAAAAAGTTTATTCAATCACAACCAAAGGCTCGCCGTATTCAACCGGATCGCCGCTTTCAACCAAAATTTTAACCACTTTGCCGCCTTTGTGCGCTTTAACCGGATTAAAGGTTTTCATAGCTTCAACCAAGCAAACCGTGTCACCTTCAGCCACCGTGTCACCCGGTTTAACATAATCCGGAGATTTCGGATCAGCAGACAAATAAACCACACCAACCATCGGCGATTTAACCGCGTTCGGGCTGTTCGTATAGTCAACCTCGGCGCTTTCAGCCGGAGCAGTGGCTATTGCAACCGGTGCCGCAGCCGGAGAAACCGGAGCAGGGGCAACCGCTGGAGCCTGTGCAAACGCACCTGTTACGGCAACGCCGGCCGGTTGTCTTGATAGGGAGATTCGGCAGCTTTCATCCTCGTATTCTAATTCGGTTAAATTTGTTTTATCTAAGATTTCTGCCAGTCTGCTTATAATTTTTGTATCCAAGGGATTAGACATAATTATCCTCTCAATTAAAATTAAATTCTTTCCATTCATAAGCCGACATTCAAAAAATTACAAGCATTTTCTTCCATCTCTCCCCAAACAATGCACAAAAAGCGCAAAAACAGAGCGTTAAAATATAAACTCAAACAAAAGATGTTATCCTATTTTTAATAAATAGTGCTTATATTACAAAAAAACATAAAGGAAGATAAAAATGCGCGATTTAACCGAAGTTTTGCTAAACTATGACATCAACGGCACCGTTAAAACCATCACCCAAGGTCCGCTGTTGCAAATAATCGAGTTTGAACCCAAAGCCGGTACAAAATTAAAAAACATACTGGCAGTGGAAGAGGATATTCGCCGTGAACTTGGCGTTTCCTCGCTCAGAATTGAGCCTTCACACACCAACAACAGCATTTTATTTCAAATTCCTTTAGACGAGTTTGACACTATTGATTTTAAAACACTTCTGGAGTCGCCCCAATTTCTTACCGCCAAAGCAAAACAAACCTTGCCGCTCATCTTAGGCGCGGATATAACAGGAACTCCCGTTATTGCGGATTTATCAAAAATGCCGCACCTCTTAATCGGCGGCACCACCGGCTCCGGCAAATCCGTCGGTTTGAATACGTTTATCTTATCGTTAATGGCGGCTCTTCCGCCTCAAGAGCTCAAATTTGTCTTGATAGATCCCAAAAAGATAGAATTCAGTATCTATAATAACCAAAAATATCTCTTAACACCCGTCATTACCGAAACCACGGAAGCTATCGCTATTCTCAAATATTTAACCGAAGAAATGGACCGCCGTTATGAGCTTTTGAGCGAAAAGATGAGCAAAAATCTTGCCGAATATAACGCCTCAGGGCAGGGGAAGCTTCCTTATATTGTCTGCGTCATAGATGAGTTTGCCGACCTGATGGCGCTTGATAAAAATGTGGAAAAAGACGTTATGCGTTTAGCACAAAAAGCCCGCGCCGCCGGCATACACTTAATCCTTGCTACACAGCGCCCTTCGGTTGATGTTGTCACCGGCGTCCTAAAAGCCAATTTTCCGACCAGACTTTCCTATAAAGTCGCAAGTTCGGCAGATTCGCGCACGATACTAGACACAACCGGCGCTCAAAACCTGCTCGGTCGCGGCGATTCGCTGTTCTTGGCGGCAAACGGCAGCTTAATCCGTCTGCACGGCGCTTATGTCACAGATTCGGAAATAGCAGCTATGCTCAAACCTTATCGTGCAGAAATTCGCCCGTTGAAGTTATCTGAAAAAACAGAAATACAAACCAAAACCACTCCCGAAAAACCCAAACAACCGTTTTATAAAAGAATCTTTCACTTTTGGGGAAATCTGCGCCAAAAGGACAGGGATATGATTATCAAAGTCGCTAAATACGCCTTTGCTTATCTGGCCGGTTTCTTTAGCAACAGGAAAAATAAAAAATAGCGCCAAAACAAACAATTGATAACATATTACTTTCCGAAAGTAGGTTGTCGGGCTTCATAGGGCCAGTCCCTCCGCCACTCTTGATAAGCGTATTAAATTTTACAAGAGATATTATAGCATATATACATAAGAAAATCAAGAGCTTTGATAAATTTTTTCGTTTTTTC
>JAGASU010000126.1 GCA_017621635.1 Alphaproteobacteria bacterium
AAATCACCCAATGTTAAATCTCCCTGTCTTGGCAAACTATTAAATAAGCAAGCTCCACAGGTTTTTCTTAAACATAAATTATTTAGAAAAGCACGCATATAATCATCAGTCGCTGCCATACGTGATGTCGTTGAAATAGTAGTAGTCGTCGTGATTATGAGCTCCGGAGACCATCCTTTTTGCTTATCTCTGAAATTAGTCGCAACAAACGTTTCATTAGGAAAATTTTCGTTAATATATTTTTTAAATACCGCTGGAGACGGCACACCGTGACAAACGATATCCAACAGATACAAATTTGGATAATCTTTTTTCAAAAACGATTTAATACCGGCAACTTGACAAGGGGTGCCGCAAAATAAAAGTTTTCTGTTTTTTTCCAAAATGTCTTTTATCGGTTTATAAATACCGGAAACATCACTTTGTAAATATTTTGAACCTTGAAGTTTGCAAAGCTCATTTGCATCTTCTATTATAATGTGGCACACACATGTATTATCAAAACTCGCACCACAAACAGCTCCGCCTTGCTCTAAAATATGTAGTGCTAATACTGAAAATACACCACCACTTGAACTGTTCTTACGGATTTCATCAGATGCCGCTACAGCATAACATAACGGATTGTCCTTTTTTATCTTATGATAATTGATAACGGGACATACCTGTTTACACAAATGACAGCCAACACATTTTACAGTGTCTATATGCGGATATAAAAAACCTTCGTCGTTCTCTTGCATTGAAATAGCTCCAACTGGACATCTATTAAAACAAGCTGCACATCCGGTACAGTTTTTACATATAATTTTATCCATTTAGTGGTATCCTATAGTGGTATTTTATAATTTTTATTCAAATAATTATTAACGCTATCAATATAAAAGGCTTCGGCATATCCTGTCGGCAAATTTGCCTGTGTTCCGCGATACCGGTTTAACCCTTGAGTTATATCAGCATATTGAAACAAAATATGAGCTGTTTTATACAAACGTAAAATACGAATTTTCTTCTCAATCACATGAGAGATATCTATGAAAGTATTAGGATTTGGAATAAGCGACCAAACTTCATAAAAAACTATCTTTAAATTTTTTTTGTAGCCATTTTTTTGCAAAATACGCTTAAATAAATTATTGGTAATATAACCATGATCCGGATGTCGATCGTGTGGAACCGGTAAAAATATATATTCATAATTTTGAGTATTTAATATTTCTGAATATTGTGGAAAATAATTTTCCATTTGTTCAATACCCCGAACACCTAAGGTCTGAAAAATATAATGATTTTTAATACCCAAAGCAGCCATAACATTATTAAATTCTTCCGTACGCATTTTCGCGTGATCAGCAGCTTTTCGTTCTTTATAATCCGTACCACTTGCCCCCATAACAATAACATCAAAATTATCCGGCCAAAGAGATAAAACACCACCACCGCCGATCATTTCATCATCAGGATGTGGCGCAACAAACAAACATCGCGTATTCGGCTTTATCAAAAACTCGGGTTTAGCATAATAGTTTTTACGTAATCTATGACGTAACTTTTTGTTGGGAATTAAGTTAATAAAAAATTTATTCATATTTTTCTCTGCTCTTAATATGATGATCTTGCATAACTATACCTAAATAAAGTTTTTTGATATCATTAAGCGTAATCTTCAACTTTTTATAAAACTTATACTGCTTTTCATAAACCATTGCTTTAAAGAATGGTTCACACGGCATAAAATTTACGGTCTTGTTAGCCAGCAAATATTCACCATGCCAGGCAGCTTCACAACTTACGGTTTTAATAAGTTCTGATGCATTATACTTTTCATCTAATTCTTTACAAACCTCATTGGAAAACATAATAGGTGTGGTTAAAAATCTATAGTTTTTGCCTTTACGCCCAAAAAATGAGCGTACCGTTTGTTCTTTGGAAAACATATCAGAATTACCACATTTGTTGTTAATCAGTTTAGCATCTTTACCTTCATGACAAACAATATACGGCGTTGTTTCATCATACATAAAATCTGAAACATAAAAGTTTTTGATAAAATACGAATCACTATCAATCATCAAATAGAAATCACATACATTTGCTTTATAAAACCGTAACTTAACAATTTGCTGATTTAACCACCCGTCATTTAATGTATCTTCTCCCAAAAATTCTTCATCCGAGAAAAACTGTATATTATAACTTTCTTTTCCCGTAAGGATGCTTGATTGTATCAATGCAATATCATTTTGAGGAGCGACAATATAAAAAGGAATATCGTCCTTATTATATTCATCAATACTCTGCTTCAAAGTTTTTAAACGCAATAAATTGCGACGATACGTTTTACACATCAATGCCATTTTACTGTTATTTTTTTGCTTACACTTTGATAAATTTATTGCTTGTTCTAAATCACCTAAAGATTGTTTATAGATGTTATCCGCCAATTCAGAGAGATTTGACTGCATCCTATCATAATCGGCAACGGCCATATTATAGGCATCGGTCATTACTTTTCCCCAAGCGTTGCCATTATAAAGAATAGCTGTCTTATCTGAAAACTCATAATGTGTGCCAAAGATAGAATTTATGATTAACGGTTTCCTAAACCCTAGAGATAATTGTACAATACCGCTTGCTTGCCCATTTAGATAGCGATGATGCTGCAAATTATTTATATCCATTAACCCTAACAGAAAGTCCGTCTTTTCAATCGCATCATACATATCCGGAAAGTTTAGCCGACCGCGCATTTCAATATATTGCTGTAAATTTTGAGGAATTTCTAACTTTCCCGAACCGATAACAACAATCTTAAAATTAGTAATCCCTTGCTTTAATAAAACTTGAATACCATCAAATAGCATTTGATGATTTTTAACAGATGAATCTATCACACCGACAGCTGTAAAAACTATAGTATCCTTATGTTTTGACGTAATTTTAATATTCCCAAAATAATGAGGATTAAGCCTTGGAATCCCTTGAATATCAGATAACACAAAGAGTCTATTTTCCGATAAAGCCTCATTAATTTCAGGAAAGATTGCACAATTTTTAGATAAAACATCATGCTCAACACCTAAAAAACCATATTTCGCAGATACAATTTTCTTAAATTTATTAAAGATATTTGTTCCACACTTATAGGTATATGAGTTGAAAAAAATAAAATCATATTGTGATAATATTTTAAAAGATCCCCACTTTTTTAATTCATTTTCTGTCCCCACAAAAACCCTCGGCGGATTTATTATATAACGGCACAATGGATATTCTTTAAAGTTTTCAAAATGCATAAAGACGTCAACATTATATCCCAAATCCGAAAAATATTTACAATGTCCGGCAATGGTTTCTGCGTGGTATGGATTCAGTTCAATAATAAGTACAGACTTTTCTTTTATAACTGTGTTTTTATTAAATGTAATTGCACTAAAACATTCTTTACGTAATTTTTTTACAGCAATTTTCTCTTTGATTTTTCGTTTTAGTTTCTTAAACATTTACTTTACTCCATTTATTTAATATCCACGAAGATGAATTAGCTTTATTCTCCCCTCCAACACCAAAAGCTAAATCCACTCCGCATTCTATACAAGTAGAGCACTCTGGAATATTCTCTTTTCCCCGATCACCTCCGTTTGCAAATACTAAGTTTGCTTCAGGATATCTTTCTCTGACTTTTTTTATTCCATCATTAGCTGAACCATCCGAATCATCAAATTCAAGGACATCAACAACACCTTTTAAATTTTCTAAAATCGATTTACGTGTTTTCATTGAATGAAAATTTTTACCTTTTTTACGACATAACCACTTATCAGAATTAACTAAAACTATTACACCATCTGATGCCTGTGCTGAAGCCTTGATCATCTCAATATGACCTTCGTGAATAGGATCAAAACCACCGGACACAATGTAATATGTAGGAGTATGTTCAACAACACTATTACAAAAATACAAAAAGGGCTTTGCGATATTTTTATCAATAAACTTGCTTTTATATACTGTAATGCCCAATATTTTTATCCGCCGGCAATTATTCTTGACGTTATTTCGGTAGAAAATTTTAATAAACTTACAATGAATAAATTTATATAAAATTGCCCAAAGACGCATTTTAGGATGATATCTTTGCAGCAAAGTATCTTTATAAAGCCGTCTTTCTCTCAATTCTTTTTTGAAATAGTTTTTCCATAAAGATTCTTCCTGACTTTTAGTACGATAAAAAAATAAAACTTCTGGCAAACGTATCATTGGAAGATTATTATCTACATAATTGAGCCAATAATCCATATCATCGCCGCTATAACCATTAAAATCTATTTTATATCCTCCAAATTTTTCAAAATCTTCTTTATAAAATAGAGCCGAGATAACACAGCATTCATGCCTACCATACATTTCATATTTTGTAAATTTGGGCTGATAGAAGAAACCACAACATTTTCCAAACATCCAAACCTCACTTGCAACAACACGATTATTGGTTGTGGATATAATATGATACAATCTTTCCAAACATGTTGGTGCTATTTTATCATCCGCATCTAAAGGATAAATATATGTCCCCTGTGCTTGCTTTATCGCATTATTACGAGCGACAACAACACCCTGATTTGCTTGCCGTATCAACCTTATATTTTTATTATGTTTTACATATTCATTTACAATTTCAGCAGAATCATCCGTTGAACCATCATCTATTACGATAACTTCATAATCTTTAAATGTTTGGGAAACTAAGGAATCAAGACATTCTTTAATGTATTTTTCTTGATTATAGCAAGGAACAATAACGCTTATTTTACAAACCATACTGGTCTCCTTTTTCTTTCATTCCCAATAACGGAATTTTACCAAACAAATAAACTGAATATTTGTTGTTTTTTAATGTAACAGTCAAAAAAGGAACCAGCTTAAATAGCCTAATACACCATACTCTCTTTCTCGTATTCATATAATAAGCAAAAAACGCAGGATATTTATTTCGCATAATTGCGTGAATTTCTTCCGTGACTTCTCTCATTGTCTTTTTTTGTAAAACAGAAGTCCTGTGATCATGTGAACGATATCTAAACAAAACTTCAGAAATGTTATAAAACCGAGTAAATTCCATTAAGGAACACCACAATTTATAATCCTCAGCCGGAGAATATTCTTTTTCGTACCTGATTTTATTTTCAATTAAAACAGATTTTCGAATCATTGATGAAGGGTGAACCACTGCACATATATTCATCATTAAAGACTTGATTTTAAAGTCATCTGAAGGAAAATATAACCCTTTATTATCAGGAAAAACATCTGTCCAACACCCAACAACGCCAACATCAGGATGAGCATCTAAATAATTCACCTGTTTTTCCAATCGCTCCGGCAAAGAAACATCATCATGATCCATTACTGCCAAGTATTCTCCCCTCGCCATATCAACTAATTTGTTGCGAGATTCTGAAATTCCCATATTCGTTTCATTTCTCAAATATTTAATACGACGGTCTTTATATGATTTAACAATAAGTTCTCTATCGTCTTCTGGACAATCATCCAAAATCAAAAACTCAAAATCACTATATGTTTGCGCTAAAATACTTGAAATTGCCTCTCTCAAATACTCTTCGTTCGTCCGATACACCGGCATTAATACAGAAACCCTAACCACAAGCAGCTCCCTGTTTCATTACAATTTAAGCTTGGCTGAAACCTTGGAATAAGTTTCGGCTATTGGTAAAAAACCAAACAAATAATACTTTGTCGTTGCACGGAAGCGTTTGATTTTTAAAACCGGTATGCCAAATATTTTAACTTTGACAAAACGCGGATACTTGGACTGAACCTTATCCCACAATGCCCGATGCTCTGACTGGAGGTACCCAAACACCCTCTCCTCTATTGACCTGATTTGACGCGTTTCCTTTTTGGTTGTATTACTCTCGTGTTTCCTGTACAAAAACAACACCTCCGGCAAACAACCAAAACGCGTCTTGCCAAGCAGATGTAAATACAGATTATAATCTTCCGTTGGAAAATATTCTTTGTCATACCGCAAACCGCTTTTCTCCAAAACCGACTTGCGCATCATAGTCGTCGGATGAAGCAAGGCGCATCCGAGCATCATCGCCTCTTCTATTCCCTCGTTGTCCTCCGGCGGAATAACCAGCTTATTCTTGGGTATTTCCCTATGTGCCGTACCCAATACGCCAACATCAGGATGTGCATCAAGATAAGCCGCCTGCATCTTAAAACGATCCGTAAGTGAAATGTCGTCATGATCCATTATTGCCAGATATTCGCCTTGAGCCAAATCCATCAGTTTATTCCGCGTTTCCGAAATTCCCTGATTATTATCGTTTTTGTAATATCTGATACGTGCATCGTCATAACTTTTTATGACCGTTTCCACATGCTCATCAGTAGAGGCGTCATTGATTATTATCAGCTCAAAATCGCCATAGCTTTGCCGCAAAATACTTTCTATACATGCACGAAGATAAGCTTCCTTTGTATTATATACCGGTAAAAGAACAGAAATTTTCGGCATTTTTTTATTTCCAGTCACCATGCGTCCAAACACCCTCAATACTTTCCCATCTCTGTCTGAGAGATAAGTTTGACCTGTTCGTAAAGGAACTTTAGTTTTTCCGGACTGTACTGATTAATGGAAGCCAGAATAAAATCAACCATGTCATTACGCACACGGTCTTTTGAATAGGCTTTCTTTTCAACCCTGTCCCTGAAAAATTCTTCATTGTCCGCAAACAAATCCAAGTAAGAAACGCCGAGAACCTCCGCTATCGACAGCAGCACCGACAAGTCGGGATTATACAACGCCCGCTCCAGATTCGAAATCGTTGCTATCCCCACATGGCTCTCTTCCGCCAGCTCCTTTTGTCCCATATGACGTGCCTGTCTCAAGCGTTTGATATTCGCCGCTACCAATCCCCGGTAATATAGTGTCTTATCCTTTTCCGTCACATCAAAACCTTTGTCGTTCTTATCTTTATTTATGTTTTGTAATCTAGCATAATAAATTATTATTCGTCAAATAATATTTACAGTGGGAGGACAAAATCCATTTTCCAGATTTTGCTCGGCCAATCAAACAATACCCATACATTCGCAAACGCCGCTTATGTGTCAGAAATTTAATAAAAAAAAAGAGATTGGCCTTTTTGAAAAAGGGCAATCTCTTTAAATAAATGATACTTACTAATTTAAAGCATCATACGGAGCGGAACACTAAACATGGCCATTTGCCTAAAAGACTGAGTCCTTAAGCTGCAAATACAACCACGCCGTTAACGATGATTAAAATTGTTGTTAACATACTACAGCAAATTTTAATGGTTAATAACTGTGTTAATACTCTCTATGTTAGTCGATAAACGAATAACCATAAAAAAAAACATCTGATAGACATAATACTCTAATTTCGGAAATAACCTATAGACACCTTTAGCCTAAGAGTCAAGCATAATATTTCATACTTAAACATTCCGCGTCGACAGAAACAACGAACAGACAGTTTGCAAACTAAAAGAAAGCTTTAACAACAGCTTACCATATCAATTTAAATTTTCGAATGAAAAAAAACACTCCCGGACATCACCGGCTGCCGTCAACTTTACGATTGGACACATAATGTAATCCCCGCAAATTTTCTTTTGATATCGACCGAGGTTTGTAAGGCACCTTTGCAGACACAGAAATTCCTCTCAGCTCGTAAACGGCCGAAGATGTTTTTTCCTCCAGTCTGATTTTAATATCGGCAATTTTCTCCGAAACTTTTTGAGAGTGATGCTTTCTGAGCAACTGTTTTAATCTCTTATCGCTGTTCAAATAACTGCCGATGTCTCTAAACCCTCCCTGCTCCATACAAAGCTTCACAATTTCATTTTTTTCCAAGACTTCCGGCGAAAGACTTTTCTGAGACAGAAGTTTAGAAAAAGCATCCAACTGTTTTTGCGAAAACTCGGTATCTGCAGTTAAGCGACAAGTCAAATCCAATAATCCGGCATCATCCGCCGGGATTTTCTCAGGGCTCAGCGCATATGCTCTGAGCTTTTTATAAGTGTTAGGCATTAGATAAGTCATCGCCCCGCCTTTAACGGCTCTTTGATACTGAAACGATCCGATATCTTTTCCCGCCAGACATTCAACGGTATAACCCATCTTTGAACGCTGATGGTTATAAATGTCAAAAATCGCCTTAGCGGATTTGGGATGCTCTCTCATAATCTTCAACAAAGCAAAAGCGTCACATTTTCTTTCGTCGGTTGTTCCCATCGCAACGTGAATTCCCTCATGATACAAACCGCGTTTATATAATATTTCGGTTCGTTCCTCCGGAGCTACGCTAAAAAAATTATTTATAACATCTTGAGGCGCCCCGTCCAAATTACGAGGCAAATCATCCGCTGTCTTAGGCTCAATACACATTAACTGCATATCGCCGATATGCCGGTCAAAGAAATTGGTATTTGTCAAAGCATTTTTATAAATGCTGTTTGCATAAAACTGCTCCCGGGTAACATCAGTTGAATCTTCAGGATTTTTAAAAAGAAAATCATCTTTATTTTTATCATACGTCAAAGAAGAACCATGCTTCTGCAAAAAATCAAAAACAACCCTGGACTTAGCCTCAATATCCGACATTTGAGAATTTTGCCGCTGATAACTCTCATAAGCGGATTTGAACTCATAAGCATTGATTACAACAATATTTTGCGATAAGCTGATGTCCTCGTCCTTTTGCATTGTTCCAAGATTGTAGGTTGCTGTTTCTGCCGTTTTGACAAAATCGTCTTTTTGCCGGGCAATCAGCTCTGCTAATTTTTTAGGATAATCAGAATATTTCTCCATAAAATTATTATATAAAAGTTCTGTATCCATCCATAAGAGTTCCCTTTAATTAACATATTGATAACACTATACCATAATTTGTCAAAAAAATACATCAATTTGTTTGCAATGCGTTACCAGGACTCACGCCGAAAGATTGGAGAAATCTCTTTAAAAATCACAAAAAATCCCCTTCCGCATTGGAGGAGGATTTTATGGTGGGCCCAGATGGACTACTCTGCGCTCCGCTTGAGTTGCACGGGCGCTCGTTCGCTTACCGGCGTTCTTCCGCCCGCCTCTCGCTTGTAGTCGAACCAACCCCTCGTTGGTTCGAGTTACCATAACATACCATAATAAAAACCTCCCACAAGGGGAGGTTTTTATTATGGTGGGCCCAGATGGACTCGAACCAACGACCAGACCGTTATGAGCGGCCTGCTCTAACCAACTGAGCTATGGGCCCTGACGCACTCAAGAAAATATGCTAAAACCAATCCTTAGTCAAGATAATTTTTTTAATAAAAAAACAGTATCTTTTCACAGATACTGTTTTTCACAAATCAGGTAACGCTATTATACTTTGATAATCACACCGTCTTTATAGACATAGCGTTCATCTTCATAACGTCCTTTTTCATCATGCATCGAAAAATCATCCCCGTTTTCAATTTCTATAAAATCAAAATTCGGTTCATTTTCAATGAGGTGCATCCTTGTAAGCAGCGAATTTTTAGTACCGAAGGCCTTAACGTATACGATACCGTGAAGATAACTGACCGGTCCCATTCCCTTGAAATCACAAACAAAACAAGGACAACCGACCAAATCTTCGCCTTCAATGTCACGGGAAAACTTGCCAAACTTAATATAATACTCCGGGTTTTCCGAGTTTGGGTCATCAACCTCAAGCTCATTATCCAACATGTTTGCCGCCAACATGGCTTTCATCAGTTCCAATGCTTTCTGAGCAGAGGGAACACTAAGTATTCTTTCCATAGTCTTAAAAAATTTATAATATTAAAACTTTATCAGACTACCTCCAAAAAAAATTTTGTCAACCTTAATCTCAGCACAAATTTTCCACCGTCTTATGTCCGGTTGCAAAATCCTTTACCAAAAACGTCGTCACCTCGACATTGGAATACTTTTGAAACAACAAACCATGCCCCAAACACAAACCGACATTTATATTAAAATCCGTATTACGGTCGTTAAGGTATCTGGCCTGAAAAACCGGATCACAACACGGCCCCGCCATCTCCGTGCAAATTTCGCAGCCGTCGAAACCGCTTTCTTTGCAGTTCACGCTGATAACCTCAAACCCCTGCTCCGTCAGAATGGCTTTAAGCTTGTCGGCATACTCCTGCACGCCCTTGCAATTTGCAATCCCCAGCCTGTGATAACCGGCAGACTTGGCAAAATCAATAAGTTCCTGAAGGCGGGATTTGTTTTTTGCCTGCGCAGCCAGTTTCATCAGCTTTTTATCGTCGTCGTTATAAATACAATCCATTTTTATCTCCGTTATTGTCTCTAAAACGTTATAACCAAAAAAAGAAAAACACTCAAGCATAAAGCAAGAGTGTTTTTCTCATCCGGTCACGAAATAATCTCGTTCCAGTCAGAAACCAGATATTCGTTCTTTCCGGCCTCTGCGGCAAAAATGCCAAAACAACGTTTCTCCTCATCCGTAAATCCCGTTGCTTTTCTGAAACGAATATACTGGTTAATCTCCATCTCAAAGTCGAAAAACAATTCCTGATAATGATCGTAAAAATCCATCAGTTGCATGTATTTCATCTTGGCATCAAACAGTTCTTCCGGCGAACCGTCTTCTTTTTCTTTTTTTTCCTTATAGAAATCGCGCCATTGGCACAATATCTCAAAACTCTCCAGCATTTCGCCGATTTTCGCCCGGCAATTACCGGTTACAATTTGACGGGCCAATGACAATGCCGTAAAAACGTCTGTCCTGGCTTTTGATAATAATTTTCTCATAGAAGCACTTTTTATTCAAATAAGTTCGAACTTTCCCTTCCATAACTCAAGATATTCATCTATCGCCTTCCTTAGGGCCATAAAACTTTTTCCTTCAACACTGTCACTCTCTTTAAACCAAAGTAAAAGCTCTTTTACTACAACGAGTTCCGAACAAAAACGATTTTGTTCCTTTAACATTGTTTCCGCATAAAGAAAAATCGCACTAATATCAGCTTCGCTCATCTGTTCTCTCAGCAGCGTCATAAAATCATATTCCATAAAATTATAATTTATGGCTGTATTTTGTTTATAAACCAGTTCCTCCTGAGAACGGGAGGTTATTCCCTTTTGATAGTTGTAAGCCCGGCACAATGCCGATGCCCTCCAACGCCAAATTTCAAATATCCTCAGCCAGTCAACAATTTGGAGCGGTGTCGCCAATTGTTTCAGGTCATCAAAAAACTTTCTTGAAACCGCGTAATCCAAACTCAAAATCAGCTTAGTAAAAATGTCTTCCTTTTTCATCTCTTTAATAATTAAAATTGATAATACAAATAAATGAACTTTAACATACGTTCAGCCAAAAGGCTTGTCAATGTTAAAACACCCCTGCTCATAAAAAAAAGAGAGACAAACAGGATTTGTCTCTCTCGTAAAAAAACGATTTGCTTACATACACCGGACCGTCTTCTGACAATACGTTCGGGCAAAAGCCTTAATCTCGCTATGCAGTTGTTCAAATTCCGGTTGTCCGACACCCTCGGTTAACGCCAAAAATTCTGAAAAATCAAACAAATCCCGCAACCTTTGCGGAAACAGAAATGCATTGCCCATTAAGCGGCGGCCCAATGCACAAATCATTGCCACATCATGCTCATCCATCACTTCTTTCATCTTTTTTATAAAATCGCTTTTCAGAGCCAATCCCTCCGAAGTCTCCATCAGCTGTGCCTCAGGAAAATCCTGCAACAAACGGGAGGACTGGCTCAGCTGAATCCGCCATTGTTTCCAATCCCTGAAAATCATCAGCCAATCCTCAGCCGTCATCTTGGCCTGTATGGCTTCCAGATTCTCTTTAAAGTCCTCAGAGGTCAAAAAAGACGAATGCAAACTGATTTTACTCAAAAATAAATTCTTAAAAAAGACGACATATTTGTCCCAGACATAAACACTGTCCGTGACCGGCGCCATCAGCGCGGCAAACAACGCCACTTTTCGTTTAATCGGCCAGCTGGCGCTTTGATGATAATCTTTGCGCCACAATTCTTCCAAACGGTGGAAATAAACATCCGGAGCACCATTAACTATTTCTGCCAGCCTTTCATGCGCCTCGTCAAGCACGGAGAAATCCCTGTCGGCACCGGCTGAATTTTCATCAAAAGAAAACTTATGCTGATATTTTTTCCAGCGACCCAGCAAAGCGCCGAGTTCTATAATATCATCAAACTCGAAACTGTGTTTTCCGTCACAAATCTCTTGAAGCAAACGTGACAAACATTCCGGTTGCTTCCTGTTTTCAAAATTTGCCTGACAAACGCAAATCAATTCCTTTACAGTTTTCATGGTTCTAAAAATTAAATTAAAAATAAGGTTAATAATCACGATAAGTGCTAACCTTATAGCCAAAAACACTTTTGTTGTCAATCCGACGTTCCCGCAAAAAAAACAAAGCCTCCCTTTACAGGAAGGCTTTATTTAAGCTGTTTCAACTAATTATCGAGAAAACTTCTCAACTTACGTGAACGGCTCGGATGTTTGAGTTTGCGCAGGGCTTTCGCTTCAATCTGGCGAATACGCTCACGGGTAACGTTAAACTGCTGACCGACTTCCTCCAGAGTATGGTCGGTATTCATACCGATGCCGAAACGCATACGCAAAACGCGTTCTTCTCTCGGCGTCAACGAAGCCAGAATTCGGGTACAGGTTTCCTTCAGATTGGAATGAATGGCTGAATCCAACGGCTGCAAAGCGCTGTCATCCGCAATAAAATCACCCAATGAAGAATCTTCTTCGTCACCAACCGGCGCCTCGAGAGATACCGGCTCTTTGGCAATCTTCATAACCTTGCGCACTTTTTCCAGCGGCATTGACAAACGTTGCGCCAATTCTTCCGGAACCGGCTCACGCCCCATTTCCGCAAGCATCTGACGAGAAGTGCGCACCAATTTGTTTATCGTTTCAATCATATGTACCGGAATGCGAATGGTGCGAGCCTGGTCTGCAATCGAACGGGTAATCGCCTGTCTGATCCACCAGGTGGCATAAGTCGAAAACTTATAACCCCGGCGATATTCAAATTTATCAACGGCTTTCATCAAACCGATGTTGCCTTCCTGAATCAAATCCAAAAACTGCAAACCGCGGTTAGTATATTTTTTTGCAATCGAAATAACCAGGCGCAGATTGGCCTCAATCATTTCTTTCTTCGCGCGTTCGGCTTCTCTTTCACCCTTTTTGATAGTATCGACCATACGGCGGTATTCGGTAATCGGCAGACCGCATTCTTGCGCCATTTGTGCTACTGAATCGCGAAGTTCGGTAATCTCCAATCCGTATTTTTCAACAAATGCCTGCCAATGCTTGTCTTTTTTATGGGAAACTTCTTCCAGCCAGTTCGGATCCAGCTCAGATTTCTGATACGCATCCAAAAAGTCTTCCCGTTTGATTTTGCAGGACAAAGCATATCTCAACAGCTTGCCCTCCAGCCCCATTAAACGTTTGTTCAGACTGTTCAGCTGTTCGACCAGTTGCTCGACGCGGGTAGCGTTCAGATGAATGGAACTCATCAACTCAACCAGTTCTTTTTTAACCTGCAAATATTTTTTCTCTACGGCCGGCGTAACAGATTTACCTGCAATAATCGCGGCCACCCGCTGGTTTTGGATTTTTTTCAAATCGTCATAATAGCTCGAAATCTTATTTAAAATGTCCAAAACAGGTTCTTTAAGGGCTTCTTCCATTGCGGCAACAGAGGCTGCGGCACGGTTTCCGTTGCCGTCCAAATCATCGTCTTCGCCATGAGCGGAATCACCGTCGTCATCGCTTCCGGCCAAATCATCCGCGGCTTCGTCCTCGTCTTCATCCGGCTCGTCGTCAACCGCGCTGTCCAACTCGATGTCATCGTCCAAATCATCGTCAATGTCGTCAAGATTTTCTTTTTTAGCCAGTTCTTCTGCAACTTTGTCAAAATCATCAACGTTGGCGGCCGCGTCGTCTTCTTCAAAAGCCAAATCGTCGACATCATCGCCGTACATCATCTCCAAATCGACAATATCTCGCAGCTGCATTGTGCCGTCCAACAGTTCGTCGCGCCAGCCGGCAATGGCCTTAATGGTCATCGGGCTTTCGCACAAACCGTCAATCATCACCGTCTTGCCGGCTTCAATACGTTTGGCAATGGCTATTTCGCCTTCGCGGGAAAGCAGTTCAACCGTTCCCATCTCTTTAAGATACATTCTGACCGGGTCGTCGTTGCGTCCCAATTCTTTCTCGTCGAAATTTCCGGCTTCGTCTTCCTCATCAATTTCAACATCGTCGTCTTCAACCATATCAGGTTCAAAACTGTCCACGTCGGCTTCGGCGATAATACTGATACCCAAGTCGGAAATGCCGGCCATAATGTCTTCAATATGTTCGGAAGATTCTCTTTCCGGCGGCAAAGCTTTATTCAGTTCTTCTACGGTAATATATCCGCGCAGTTTTCCTTTATCAATCAAACGTTTAACTGCGCTTCCTAAAGAGTCGATTAAGGGGGCGTCTGCTGACACACCATCATACAGATCGGGATTTTCTATATCTGACATTTACGTTCCTTAACAAAACCGGTTTTTATATGTATAAATTTCGAGCTAGTGAACTTGTAGTGATTTTTAATTGAAATGTCAACCCTTGGGGGTAATTTTTTAGCTAAAAAAACGACTAAATTTCAAAATTTTCACATTTTTGCGATTTTGCAACCGCAAATCAGTCGGAATCCTGAGCCGCTAAAATGGCTTCACGTTCCTTTTTCAACGATTGGTAGCGACCGAAGACGTCCTCGGGAAACGACTCGCAGCTTTCAATCTGTCTCAGACATTCCTTTATCTCCAAATCCAGCTGACACAGCTGTTCCTCGACGATTCTGGCATCCAAATGCGCCCTCATTTTGATAACGTCCGGATTCTGCCGCCGCATCATTTTACACTCCAGCAGCTCTTTGACATCTTTACCCATCCCTTTTTCTTCCAGATAGGCGGCCATTTTTTCGGCGTCAGCCAAACTCTCGTCTTCGCGCACGGCTTCCAGCATCATATCAAGAATTGCACGCAACCTGGCGTTTTTGAACTCAAAATTATACAGCCGTTCTTCATATTCTTCCAACAATTCTGGATAACAGTAAAGCGCGGAAACCACATATTGCGCCATCAAGTCATCCAGATTGGTCTTTATCGTTCCGACCAGCGAAACCGTCGGCGCTGCCGAGCGATAATCGCTGCGGCGGTACCCGGAATTATGGCAGCTTCGCCGCTCCTCATAGCCCGCATCGGCGCGTTTCCGCCAAGATCCCTTTCCCAGCTCGTAATAAATCTTGTTTTGCATGTCCTGGGCATAATAATTGCGAACCGTCTCGTCGGCTATCTTGGCAACCTCTTCCTTGATGTTCTTTTCCACCAGCGCTTTCTGCTCCGGTGTAGACACCGGCTTGTCTTCGGTATTTTTCTGCCACAACAAGTCCTTAAGAGGAACCGTGTTAGAAATCACTTTAAGAAATTCATCTCGTCCGAAAGCTTTTAAAAACTCGTCGGGATCTTTGGCTCCGGTCAAAAAAACATATTTCAGCGAATTGCCGGCTTTTAATATCGGCAAAACTCTGTCAACCGAACGGATTGCGGCTCTTTTTCCGGCCATGTCGCCGTCAAAACAGCAAGTCGGTTCGTCTACCACTTTCCAAGCTTCTTGTATCTGATCTTCGGTCAAAGCCGTTCCCAGCGGCGCCACGGCATAATGAATACCGTAATTGTCCATTCCGATAACATCCATATACCCTTCGCAGATGATCAGCCTTTTTTCCTGAAAGGCAGCATCGCGCGCATGGTTCAGATTATAAAGGACGCGGCGTTTGTTAAACACCGGTGTTTCCGGAGAATTCAAATATTTCGGCTGGCCGTCTCCCATAATACGCCCGCCGAAAGCGATAACCTTGCCCCGCTTGTCCATAATCGGAATCATCACCCGGTCACGGAAAAAATCATGAGAACGCCGGTTTTTGTCTTCCGGAATTGCAATCAACCCCA
>JAGASU010000127.1 GCA_017621635.1 Alphaproteobacteria bacterium
CAACTTTACCGACAGCCTCTCCGCCTACACCTGGCTGAACTACACCGCTAACGCCGACTACCATGCCACAGCCGGCGGTCTCGGCCTCACTTATCGCTGGTAAGAAAACAAAAAAGCGGGCTAGCCCCGCTTTTTTTGTGTGCGCGTGTCTGAAATTAAGACAATTTCGAAAATTCCATAAAAAAACCGCTCCTAAAACAGGCGCGGTTTTTTTATCTTTTTCATAAATTCTTCGTCTTTATAAGGACATTTTTTTATTTCCTTATAATGATGTCCCGAAACACCTTTACGCGCAACTTCAGGGATACCGGCAAAGCAGTCTTTTTTAGCTAAAGTTGCATAAATAGCATACATAGTGTTCAACGCTTTGCTGAAATCAATCTCGATTTTGAGATTTTCTTTTTGCTTTAACAGCATTAAAATAAAAATCTCTGTTGCTGAACACTCTGTAATTCTCGGCTTTTTTTGATAAGACTGTTTGATTTTTTCAATCTCATCAAAAGACAGCGGAAAATTGCGCGCAATGTCATACACGATGCTTTTAACCTCACTGTAAACATCCGTATTATGATGTTTATCAAGGCAGAGTTTATGCCACGGATGAAGAAAAATCTCAGCCTTCACGCTCTCGGGTTCAAGCGCCAGACAAAGCGGCAGCATTATGTTCATAAATTCCGGATAAAAATGCACCAGCGTTTCAAACGCATTTAAAGGCTTGTCCGGTTTGGTTAGCGCTGCGCAATCCCAGTCGATGTACATCTCAATCAAATGCTCAAGTTTGTAGGTCTCGACACATCCGGCATGATGGCAGGAGTTTTTCCGATGAAGCTCTTGGATTTTCTTCTTATCCTTAAAAAAAGGATTAAGATAGTAAAACGGCTTATCTAAATCATGCAAAATTCCCCTGAGCGAATAATGTCCGGTTAGATAATGCTCTCGCTCCAAAAAAGCCAGCTTGTGTTCAAGCGTATAGCAAATCGCAGGGAACCGCCACGGACCGCTTTCTTTCCACTTGGTACTCCCTTTAGCCAAAAATTTCCGTAATTTGCCATTCAAAAAATCAAATGCAATTGCGGACGGTAATTCAATTTCCATAAATATAAAATTTAAATAATTAGACATAAATACAGTTTTACGTCGATTAAAATAAACTAAATCCTCTTAAAGTCAAGCGCAAAACAAAAACCACCGTATGAATAACGGTGGTTTTTGTTTTAGACAGTTTTCTTTTCAAGTAACACATCGAGCTTTTGAATGTACCGATTGTAAGGGATGCTTATACCATACAAATCGTACTTGCCGCTGAGCGAAAACATTCCGACGAAGTTTTCACGCCGGCTCAGACGTTCAAACGCCCGATCAATCATCTCGGTATATTTGTCCTTGGATGAAACAGTCAGCTTCTCAAGCGTAACCCTTTTAATCCGGACATTACCATGGTAAGGAGATTTGCACTCTTTGGGAAGCGAATTAATAATCTTGGTATACATCGCTTTTTCTTCCCTTGTTAACTTGCTAACTTCAGAGTAAACCCGTTCCAGATAGGTTGTCAGTTCAATATCCTCAAAATCTCCTTTGTCCCAGTGCAGATGAGAAAACGCGTGCGTCTTTAAAAAACCAAACGGTTCTAAAAGATTGTCACCATGTTCAATCGCATCTAAACACACAAAAACAAACAATTCCTGCAAAAACTTCGACCGGAGAATATACACCGTTTCAGTGGAACAGCCGCTGGCAGTTCGGTGAAAGATTGAAGCCTTGGCAGTGATAAGACCTAACATCAGTGTCTTAAAATCATCAGTTTTCAAAAGCACTTTTTCTCTCTCAAGACATTTTGAGATGAAATAATTGAATAAAAGAATTTTTCTTTTCATAAACAAAAAAATTTAAACGTGAAACAATAATTTTATATGTACTTTCCTTATATCTTATCAAAATTTAAAGTCAAGCAAATTTATAGACAAATTTTTCCAAAAACATTGTCTTTATCACGGGGTAAAACAAGCAAAAGATTTTATTAACCTAAAATAAATATCTCTATAATAACATCAAATAAACCTTAATTTGGAGCATAAAATGACCCCGTTTCCAACTAATCCCATAAAATTTATGTGGCTCTACGCCTTAAAAAATAAAGCAATATTTTTTTTGGTAATTGATGCAATGATAGTTGGAACGGCGTCACAAAAACTGGTCGCGTATTATTTTTCAAAATTATCCGGTCTTTTGGGTGTTGGGGTAGAATTTACAGACATTAAAGCAAGATTTATATTGTTTCTTTTTTTAATGACAATGTGCAAAATTTTAGGAAGTTTACTCGATTTTATCCTCCGTTTTTAAACTGAAATTAAGCTGGCGCCAACAATATTTAAACAGATGAGCGAAGATTTATTTCTATATTTAAGCAAACACTCCGTACAGTTTTTTTCAGACAATATGGCCGGAGCCTTGGCAAACAAAAGCAACGCATTAGCCCAAACAGCCTCCGGATCTTATGAGCCTTTTTTATTTTATTTGACAAAAATCGGAGCGCTTCTCTTTACGTTTGTGTTGTTGCTGACGGTAAACTTCTTGTTCGCTTTTGTCTTTTTAGGGTTGGTCTTAGTTTCTGTTGTCGTTTTAATCAAAGTGGGTAAAAAATCCGTCAGACTGCGTCAGAAAATGGTAAATGCTAAAAACAAAGTGGCCGGAAATATGATTGACGCCTTGCAAAACAACTTTTTTGTACGCCTTTTCAATGGTTTTGACTACGAAAATAAACGGGCAAAGCAAATTTTAGAACAAGAAAGCTCGATAACCAACAAATCTGTTGCCATGGAAATGTATGTTTCAAGCGGGCAAAAGCTTTATTTTGATGTTTTATACCTTTTGTTTTTACTATACGGGTTTTATTTGTGGCGGCAGGAGATGATAGCAAGCGCCGATCTTGTTTTAATATTTATGTTGCTTAAAGATATGACATCTGAAGTAAACTTTCTTATTCATCGCGGAGTAATTTACAGCGGTGTTCTTTCGGAAATCCGGGAAAACCTTATTCCTTTTGCCGCACCGCATGAGATTGTTGATAAAAAAGACGCCTTTCCCCTGAGAGTTAAACAAGGCAAAATAGAACTTAAAAACGTAACATTCGCTTATAAAGGCAATAAACCGGTTTTGCAGAATTTTTCACTTCAAATCCCCGCTAAACAAAAACTGGGAATTGTCGGAATGTCCGGCAGTGGTAAAACAACGCTGATTAACTTAATTGAACGCTTTTATGATATCCAAAGCGGTGAGATTTTAATTGATGGTCAAAATACAGCTCATGCCACGCAGGAAAGCCTGCATAAATCTGTCAGTCTGGTTTCTCAAGCCCCCGCTCTTTTGGAAAGGACTATAAGTGAAAATATCGCCTACGGCAAACCAAAAGCCGGCAAACAAGCCATCATAAACGCCGCAAAAAAAGCCTTTGCTCATGAATTTATCCTCAAACTTCCGCAAAAATATAACACCCAGTTTAAAGGCGATAACAAACTTTCCGGCGGACAAAGGCAGCGCATAGCTATAGCCCGTGCAGTGTTAAAAGACGCTCCGATTTTGATTTTGGATGAGGCAACCTCGGCGCTCGATTCCGAGTCGGAAACCTATATTGAAAAGGCAATAGAAGAAATTATCAAAAACAAAACAGTCATCGCTATCGCTCATCGCCTCTCTACCTTAAAAAATATGGATAGGATTATCGTTTTGGAAAAAGGAAAAATCATTGAGGACGGCACCCCCGCAGCGCTTTTAAAACTTCGGGGCAAATTCTACGATTTTTGGAAATTACAACAGATGGAGGAGAAAAAAGATGAACAATAAGGCGTTTTTGTCTCCCAAGCATTTAATGAGCCATTTTCTTAAACCTTACAAAGCCGTGTTTGTAACGCTTTTTGTTGTTATTCCGTTTTCGGTGATAGCAGGTGAGCTTATCCCGTGGTATATTGCCAAAATAATAAACTTAATCAGCTCAAATAACGCTCCTGCGGAAGTATTTAACAATCTTATGCCCGAATTTTACAAACTGGCAGCTTTAACCATAGCGACAACATTAATCGGTTCGGCGATTTTTCTTGTGCTGCAGTATAAATGCCTGGCGCCGGCAGGTATCGCTGTTTCTAAGGAATTATTTGAAAAAATGCAAAAAAAAGATTGCCGCTTTTGGAATACCCACACCGCCGGCAATATTTGGGGAAAAATTGACCTGACCAGAAGAACGCTTGCGGCATATAGTTCTTTGGGCAGTTTCTTTTATGACGGTTATGGCGTTTTTTGCTCCATGGTGATAATGATTTTTTTATTATCAAGAATATCGTATGAGATAGCCTGCTGTTTTATTCTTTCAGGCTTTGTGATACTTGCTTTTTATACCCATATCTCCAATAACGTCAAAAAAATATCCGTCCAATCGGCAAAGTATGAAACGGCAATGTTTGGCAAAGTTGTCAATATGCTGTTAAACTTTTTAATCTTAAAAACTTTCGGTACCGAACGGCAAGAACAAAAAAAACTTGAAAACGATTTGTCAAGACTTGTTAAATCCAAACAAAAAAAGAGCTTGGTGGAACTAAAAAACATCTTTATGCAGGAAATGCTTGTCTTATTTTTTTATGTCGGTGTTACTCTTTATGCGGTATATTTATGGACGGAACGCAAAATCTTAGTCGGGGATATTGTTTATGTAATGGTAACGGCAACCGCGTTTTGCAGTTGTATCAGCACAATTTCGGGGTTTATTTCTTTTATAAAATCCCGTATCGCCATCTTAAATGATAACATCAAAATTTTTAACTCCGGCAAAGAAACGTCTGATATAAAAACCGCCAAAAAACTGAAAATAACTCAAGCAACGATAGAATTTAAAAATTTAAGTTTTTCTTATCCCTCCGGCAAAGAAGTGTTAAGCCACATCAATTTTGTCATAAAACCCAAAGAAAAAATAGGAATTGTCGGAATGTCCGGTAGTGGCAAAACAACGCTTGTACACCTTTTGCTTAAGCTTTTGGATACACCGCAAAACACGATTTTTATTGATAATCAGGATATAACCGCCGTAACACAAAAAAGCCTTTGTGAAACAATAGGTTTTATCCCGCAGGATACTTCTTTATTTCACCGGAGTATTTTGGAAAATATCCAATATGGCAAGATAAACGCAACCGGCAAAGCTGTCAAAAAAGCAGCACAGACGGCTTATGCAGATGAATGGATTGAAACGCTGCCCCAAAAGTATAAAACGCTTGTAGGAGATTTAGGCGTAAAACTATCCGGCGGACAAAGGCAGCGTATAGCTATAGCCCGTGCAGTGTTAAAAGATGCCCCGATTTTAATTTTGGATGAGGCAACCTCCGCGCTTGATTCCGAGTCGGAAACCTATATTGAAAAGGCAATAGAAGAAATTATCAAAAACAAAACAGTCATCGCTATCGCTCATCGCCTCTCTACCTTAAAAAATATGGACAGGATTATCGTTTTGGAAAAAGGAAAAATCATTGAACAAGGGACGCCGAAAGAATTATTAAAACTTAAAGGTAAATTTTTTAAATTATGGAAAATGCAGGAAGGAAAAGTATGGTTAAACACTGGTCAAAAGTAGAATATCTGCACCAAACAGTCAAAAATCCCAACATAATCGTCAAGGGTACTAAAAGTTATTACAGCAACGCTTATACCAAAAACTTTGAAGACAGCGCTGTGCGTTATCTTTGGGGGGACAGTTATTCTAAAAAAAATTTTGCCCCGCTATGGGAATATGACAAGCTTTATATCGGCAATTATGTTTGTATCGGCGCCGAAACCGTGATTTTAATGGGAGGAAACAATACCCACCGTGTGGACTGGTTCTCCTGCTATCCATTTATGGAAAAAATAAAAGAAGCCTACATCTCAAAAGGAGATACCGTCATCGCTGACGGCGCTTGGATAGGTATGCGCGCAATGATTATGCCGGGGGTACATATCGGAGAAGGCGCAATTATTGCCACCGGAGCCGTCGTTACCAAAGATGTTTCGCCTTATACCATCGTTGCCGGCTCGCCGGCAAAGCTTGTCAAAAAGCGTTTTGATGACGCCACAATCAAAGAGCTTCTGGCCTTAAAAATCTATGACCATAGCGAAGAAGAAATCACTGCGCTGATCCCTTATCTTTGTTCTCAAGATCTTAACGCTCTCAAAAATGCCATCATAAATCTTGACAACAAATAAAACCCGCATACACTAAGGGGTATAGCAAAGGAGAAAAAAATGAACAATTGTCTTGATACCAAAGCCCTGCATAATCGCTTAAATCGTATTATCGGCCAAGTTAACGCCATTAACCGGATGATTGATGAGAAGGCTCCCTGCGAAGACATCTTAATCCAAATCAATGCCGCTAAGTCTGCACTGCACCGTGCCGGACAAATGGTGCTTGAAGGACATCTAAATTGTTGTGTAAGAGATGGAATTCAGCATGGTGACGCAGATGAAACAATCAAACAATTCTTAAAAGCGCTTGAACGTTTTTCCAATATCTGAAAATATCCGCGAAGTTTTTATGTCACAATTAAAAAAACAGGTTGTCCTGTTTTTAACGCATAGGGCTAGGCCCGCCAAGTTTTCATAACCTTGTCAATGCTGTTGTTGATAATAGTCGCTTCTTGGTGTAATTTCTTTGTTTCATAGATTTTTAAAGCCGATTGATAATAGTCGATAGCTTCCGCAAAGGCCATTTTATCACGGCTGTTTTTGCCGATGTTATAATAAACGTTGGCAATATTTTCCTGAATTTTTGCCCACATAACCGGATAAAGCTCTTTGCGATAAACCTGTTGTTTGTTCTTATAACTTTTAATCGCCAACATCGAAATATCGTTGCTCTTGGAAAAAAGCCCCAAAAGAGATAAATAAAATCCCAAATATCCCTCAATTTTAGACCATAATTCCGGAAAAGAAATCTGCGTATAAGTTTTTTCCGCTTCTCTTAAAAAGTAAACCGCGTCACGCAATGCCTGAATATCATTGCTGAATTTCCAATACCGAAAATAAAGCTGTGACAGCTTAAACGAGATTAAAGCAAAATCATATGGATAATTATAATGGTCAAGGTGTTTTTGTGCTAAGCGATAGTTTGTAATGGCCTCGCGAAACAATACCCAGTATCCGTCCAAATCCTGCTTTAAGGCCTGTTCATAGAGCTGTCCCATATTTTTGTAAATCAATCCTAAATAAACATTTTGTGCGATTTGGCTTTTATATGACAGCGCATTGTTAAACAATTCTTTTATAGTGTTAAAAGTCTTCTTACTAAGCTCTCTTTGCGCATAACTTAAATAAATAAGACCGGTAGCGTTCA
The DNA here is from genome assembly GCA_017621635.1 of Alphaproteobacteria bacterium. Taxonomy (GTDB): domain Bacteria; phylum Pseudomonadota; class Alphaproteobacteria; order RF32; family CAG-239; genus CAG-267. The sequence goes on from JAGASU010000127.1 coordinate 7,352, forward strand.
TCACAAAAGGTGAAAGCATTAAGTCATCTTGATCTCTCCCCCCGCCATTATTAAATTTTGCGATGACCGTTTTTAAAAGTTTGAGCTTTAGATGTCTTAAATCAATTCGCTGTTCGCTGATAGCTGCCGCCATCATTCCGATAATCAAATTTTCTAAAACTTCGGGAAAAAAGTTAATATGTTCAAAATATTGAGCCGGAATATACAAGCTTTCTAAAATGGAAGAAGATACATTTTCCCAGTCAAAATAAGCATTTGCTGTTTGAAAGTTAAGTCTGATTTTATCATTTTCCTGATATCCCCAAACAATCACGTCAGCGTTAAGCTTTTGCAGAATAGTATTTCCCGTATCAATTAAACCGAAAAAATTTCGTCCTTGTAAATTCAAAAAACTCTTGTCAAAGGCTTCATCAAAATAGCGAACGTTAAAATAAGGATTTTTTTCTAAAAGCTTGGCCATTTTCTGCCCGAAACCATAATTCCCGTATTCGGCAAATTCCACCACGACAATTTTAAGCGTTTCGACCTTTGGCAGTATACGCTTGTCTGTACCGTTTTTTCCAAATAAGACTTTTATAAAATTTGCCATCAGCGTCATCCTTAATCCTGCTATTTTTTATCAGTCTTGTTTTTTTTCTTGAATAAAAGTTTTGTAACGGTTTTTGTCAGCGATAAAAACTCTTGTGGCTTGGTATCTCCCGATAAGATTGATAAAAGCCACACATCAAGCGCAGCGGCAAAAACCGGTACGGCATAACGTTCGCTTGCGGCAATCTGCATGGTTGCCAGCACCGCGTTAATAAATAAAATCTTAAAAACGCCGCGCACAACACCTTGTTCATAAAGCCCGTTGTCAGAGATTTTATAATAAGCGGTATTCATAAATGCCATATCAATATTTTGTCTTAAAATAAACCGTTCATAAGCCGCTCTTACTGTTTCAACTACTAAAAAGGCAACCGCAATAAACATTGAAGATTCGGCATATTCGTTTGCACCGTTTAGCATAAAACACCCCATCACAAAACCGAGGCTTGAAAAACCGCCGTTGCTCATAACAATCTTTTCCGGCGGACGGCTGAAAAAAATAAACGCCAGCATTGTTCCGAAATAAGCCGCCGCGATAACCCCCAAAAGATTCGGAAGCGCATTAAAATAAACAAGGGCAATAACAACCGCCATAACAGTCAAAAACTGCATAGAAGCAATACCGCCTAAGCCGTTTAATAATCCGAGGCCTTTGGAAATAATAAAAATAATCACAGCAACCGCAAGTTTATCCTGCAAAGGGGTTAAGTGTGGCGCAAATAAAGAAAAATCATCCGGCTGCATAAAGCTGATAGCCAAAGCTGCCGCAAATGTGACAAGGCTGGTAACCCATTCAACATCTAAGAGGTATGCTCCGTATATGATAAAGGCAAAAACAAAAGGCAGTGTAAAATCAGCCCAACTGTATGTTTTAACCATATCAGAAAACGGCGGGCATAAAAAATAAGCCCCCAGCCCTCCGACAAACATAATTCCCGCTATATACCAAAAAGGGTCAAGCGCAAATTCATATTCTTCGGGAAAGACATCTGTTTGCAATCTGCTCAAAAAAAACGTTGCCACTGTAAAACAAATGAGCATTGCCCCAATGCCAATCATTAAAATATCGTTCATAAACCCTCCTTTAATGGTATTTTATAAAATCATAACACAACTTTATTAACTTTTCCTTTGCAAAATCGCAATAAAAAAGCCGTCGCATCCGCCATATTCACCCAAATGCTGCGGCAAAACCCGCAAAAAGCCTTCTTTTGTCTACATTTTTTCGCATCCGTTCAAAACAATGGAGCGTATCTGAAAATCTTTATTTTTTGCTAAAAATTCTCTAATCACAACCTCACCCTCGGCTTTGGCAAGCGAACAGGTCGCATAAACCAAAAGGCCGCCTGAAAGGGTAAAGCTTTTTGCTTTTTCTAAAATTTTTTTCTGCAGCCCCTGTTGTTTTTTCACATCATCAAGCGTTTTTAAATGGATAACTTCGGGATGTCTGCGAAAGGTTCCTGTTGCCGAGCAGGGAGCGTCAACCAAAACAACATCAAATTTTTGATCCTCCTGAAACTCAAGCGCGTCCGAACATCTGATTTCTAAATTTTTCAAAAGCCCGAGTCGCTCAATGTTTTCCATTAGCACATCAAGTCGTTTTAATGAAATGTCAACCGCCGTAACCAAAGCGCCTTTATCAAGCAATTGTGCCGTCTTTCCGCCGGGAGCAGCACAAAGATCTAAAACTTTTTTACCCCTCAAATCAAAAAGCGCGTTAACCACAAGCGCTGAAGCAGCATCTTGAACCCACCATTTTCCGTCATCAAACCTTTCAAGTTCTTTAACTTTCGTATTCGCTAAAAAACGGACACTTCCTGTCGGCAGGATAGTTCCCCCCTCACAAAAAGAAAATCCCTGTTTTACGCTCACGTCAAGCGGCGGTTCAATACCCGTAAATTTCTCCATTTCCGCAATAGTTTCAGGTAAATAGTCTTGCTTTAAGATTTTAAGAAATTCTTTGCTGAAATATTTTGTATTTTTCTGCGCTAAAAGCTCTGCTTTATGTCTTAAAACATTTCGTAAAACGGCATTGATAAAGTTTGCTCCGAATTTATCCGTGGCAGATTTCCCTGCCTCCACATAAGAGTTAATAACTGCATATTCAGGTGTATGCATAAACAAAAGTTCGGTTATGCCCAAATATAAAATAATTTCTAAAATTTTTTGTTTGGCTGGGATTTTTTTCTTAACAAATAAAGGCAAAACATCTTCTTTAATAAAGGAAAGTCTGCGCAAAGCCGTCATAATCAGCATATTGGCAAATCCTTTTTCGCTCTCACAAAATTCCTCTTTAAGCTCGGCAAAAGAACTCTCTTTTGAGAGTATTTTTTGCATTGCTTTAGCATAAAAAAGTCTGTTTTCAGCCATAAAAATCCCCTGATTAAAAGATTGACGTTTTGCATTAAGCCTTTATTAAAAAAAACTCATCTAAAGTTAACCCAAAGTTATTGATATGTAAAGGGTAAAAATATTATGCAAAAACGCTGGTTGACATCCGTTTTGTTATCTTGTGTCTTATGGCAAGCATCAAGTCTGGCAAAAGAAACCTCAAACGCCTACACCTACACGGCTCCCATCGGCTGTCTTGATAAGGAAATAGTGAAAAATCAATCAGTTTCCTTAATTGATTTAATCAAAATAGGAATATGTAATAATCCGTCGCTTAATGCCGACTATATGGGATTGGTAGCCGAAAGTGCAGATTTGGGTGCAGCAAAGTCTGAATATTTTCCGGAGATAGACCTTTCAACGGGTTTGGGCAAAAATACCTCTAAAAGGCAAGGTTCCCGTCATCTTGAAAATGATCTGTATAATATAAATCTGGGGCTTTCTTGGCTTTTATATGATTTTGGCGGACGTTCGGCGAGAATAGATGTTTTTAAATATTATCTAGCTAATGCCGGCTTTA
>JAGASU010000128.1 GCA_017621635.1 Alphaproteobacteria bacterium
ACATTAAGCCGGGGGTTATTTTTGCATCTAAGCACGAATCGGCGTTTGAAACGTATGCTTACACGCATATTATCCCAAATTCGGTGTTTGTGTTAAAAAAAGAGCTGACTTATATTCCGCTGTTTGGTTGGGGACAGGCGCTTTACGGAATGATTCCGGTCGACAGGGGGGCAGGCGCGAAAGCGATGAAAGGAATGCTTAAAGCAGCGCTCGACAGAGTTAAGAACGGGCGTTCGATTATTATTTTTCCGGAAGGGACAAGATGTAAACACGGACAGGTTAAGGGCTATAAGTCCGGTATTGTGTTTTTAGCCGAGGGGTTAAATCAGGAGGTTGTGCCGGTGGCGCTTAATTCTGATTTGTGCTGGTCTAAAGGGGCGTTTTTAAGAAAGCCCGGCATGGTGACGTTTGAATTTATGGCGCCGATGAGGGTTGAGGACTATGGGGCCAAAAAAGAGTTTATGGCGGCGTTGGAGGAGAGAATTGAGAACAAGTGTGCAGAGCTAGGGAACGGGGGCGCGCAAAAGCACAATCATTGAGGTAAATTTCCTCCTTTATGTACGCTTTTTGTACACCGCAGTCGGAAATTTACACTCAAGCATTGCACTTTATCGCACCCATGGAAACGGCTACGCCTTTTTATTGATGGATATGGAAACGGTTTCGCCTTTTTATTTATGGATTTTGAATTGTGGTTGATGATTTAGCGATTTATATTCATTTTTTGTATTGCAAGAGCAGGTGTCCTTATTGCGATTTTTTTCGGGCGCTTCACCCTAAGGTGTTTGATGAGGAGGCGTTGGTTGCCCGTTATTTGGAAGAGATTAAGCGTTTTGCCGAGCTTTGCGGTAAGAGAAAGGTGAAGTCGGTGTTTTTCGGCGGGGGAACGCCGTCTTTATTATCAGCTTGCGCGGTTGAGCGAGTTTTAGAGGGAATTGCCGGACATTTTGAGATTAAAAGCGGGGCGGAAATCAGCTTGGAAGCTAATCCGAACACGTTTGAAAAAGAGAAGTTTCTTGATTTTCGGCGTGCCGGCGTAAACCGTTTGTCGCTCGGGGTGCAGACGCTTGAGCCGGCAGGGTTGAAATTTTTGGGACGGACCCATTCGCTTGACGAAGCGCTTGAAGCGATGGCTCTCGGGGCGTCGGCTTTTGACAAGTTTTCAATTGATTTGATTTATGCCAGACCGGAGCAGACTTGGGAAGCGTGGCAAAAAGAGCTTGATTTGGCGCTTACATTCGGTTTGAAGCACATTTCCCTTTATGAACTTTCGATTGAGGAAGGGACGGTGTTTTATAAGAAAAATATTAAGCCGTTGAATGAGGAAGACGCGGCAAGGCTTTATGAACAAACGGTTTTTTATTTGCGCTCAAAAGGGTTTGAACGTTATGAGGTGTCTAATTTTGCTTTAGATGAGAAAAACCGGAGCGAGCATAACTTGACTTATTGGCAAGGGGGAGATTATATTGGTATAGGTGAGGGGGCGCATGGCCGGCTTAAAACGCATGGTAAAATTTACGCTACGGTTGACGGGGAGATTAAAGAGGAAGTTTCAGCGTTAGAGCGGGCAGAAGAACTTTTATTTATGGGGTTGAGACTTAATGAGGGGGTGGCGGCAGAGCGCTTTTTTGAGGTGTGCGGGGTGGAGCTGTTTGATTTTTTGAATTCAGAGGCGTTAAAGAGGCTTGCGAAATTAAATTTAGTGTATTATGATAATTGTCATATTAGGGCAACTGATAAAGGATTTTTGGTTTTAGATGAAGTTATCAGAGAACTTTTGGACTAATTTTTGGGGAGTGTGCTATGCGTTTTTTTAGTGTTTTGGCCGTTTTGGTTTTAATGCTCGGGGCTTGCCAAAGTTCGGAAAAGTGGCAGTATTATGAACCGAATGATGACGGATATGTGCCGCCAAAGGGTCGAGTTTTTCAGGCGGCGGGCTTTAAGATTAATGAAGGACAGCAAATCAGGGACTTTTTTGATGATTTTGAAGAACCGATGCATGCCAAGTATGTCGGCAATGAGGTTATCCGCTGGACGTATTATGTTGATTATAACAGCGCTCAAGGTAAGGGGAAGATTGTGCGCTATAATGAGCTTAAGAACTATAAACCCGGGAGCTTGTGTAATTTGACGGTTGAGTTTTACAAAACATACGTCACAGATGTTTGGAGCGATTGTAAATAAAAATGGGGGCGTGCTAAAGCACCATCATAGAGGCAAATTCCCTCCTTTATGTACGCTCTAGTACACTGCGGTCGGCGATTTGCTTCCAGCACCGGCACTCTCTGAGCCCTTGGCAACGCTTTGCGTTCGGTCTTTTTTGGGGCGTGCTAAATTGTGAATGGACTCGCGGATGGAAGCCCCACTTCTTTTTGGGGCTTGTATAGCGCCGGTCAAATTGCCAAAACGGTTTCTTTTTATGGCAGAGCAGGGTTTTTGCCCTGCTTTTTGTTTTTACGGGGTTGTTTTAGGGTTTGGAGAGATTATATTGTTTGGCGGATTTTATTTTTGGGAGGAAATATGAAAAAGAGATATATTGCGGCGGTGGTTTTTGGTGCTGCTTTGGCGTTAATGGGGTGTGATTGTCTGACCTGCGGCGGCAGAGCGCGCCGCGGCCCTGAGTATCCGGTTATGCCGATTAGCGCATACAGCGGACAGAGCAGAACGGCTTTGTTTAACGCCAACGGGGCGCCCAATCAGGTTGAAACGCTGGGCGGCAATGAAGAAATGTGGGTTTATTATACCAATTACCGTCCAAGCGGGACAGGTGAGATGATTTCATATAATACGCCTCATACCGGTACTTCGGGGATGACGTGCATGGTTAAGGTTAGGCTTAAAGACGGGTATGTGACAAGTGTGGCAACATCCGGATGTTAGAGGGCTTGATAAAACGCCCTCATGATTGCGAATTTAAAACCTCATGTACCATTTTGTACACTACGGCTTTAAATTCGCTTCCAGCAGGGCCAATTCCGACTAAGGCTTTGTTTCACGGTGGCTGTCGCCTTGTTCACAAAACCAAGTCTCATTGCGTCTCGCATAAAAACAATTTTCTAAATTGTTTTTATTGCGCCGTTATCAAACCCATTGCAAAATCACCCTGAGGGGTGATTTTCGGTTTTAAATGGATGTGCTAAAGCACCATCATTGAGGCGAATTGAGCCGCTTATGTACGCTTTAAGTACACTGCAGAAGAAAATTTAACGATAGCACCATAATTAATCCCACCCATTGTGTGCTTGCGCACAAGTTATTTTTTTGTGTGCTGAATTACGGTTAAATATTTACCAGTATTTCCAAGTGACGATGTATTTTGCTTTGTCGGAATAATAGCATACCTCTGCGGCTTGTTGCGGATTTAACGGCATATCTTCGGGACATATGCGATATTCTTCGCTTTCGTATAGCGGGGTTGTTTCGTTATTTTTATGTAAATTCTGACACCATGCGGCGTTAACTCCGGCACGCATGTGTTCATTATTATCACTAACGCTCATACCGATCAGCCCGCCGGCAAAGTGTGTCCAGTTTATGGTGAGTAACTCCATACAAAAGGTAGGATCAACATGGGTTATACCAAATAGGAAAGCTTTGTTTTTCATAGCTTTAGGGTAACAATAATCATTGTTTGAGTCGCAGAAGGGGTGATGTGATCCGTATTTGTATTTTCCCCCAAAGAGGTTGCTTTCCCACGGGTTATAGTTAAATGTATTGGGAAGTGACTGATTCCATTGATTCTTGGAAACGCTGACAAAAAGGTAATTTTTTTCGTTTGCTCCCAATAAGTGAATGGTTTGGATGGTGGTGATGATGTTTTCTGTTTCGCGATTCATTTTATGTTTGTGCATCGCTTTTGATATACTTTTGATTGCGGTAACGCTTAAGATGCCGACTATTGCCAAAACACCTAGCATTTCTATCATGGAACGGCCGCTTTGTTTAGATGCAGGTGAAGTTTTGTGTGTCATTGTATATATCTCTTTTCTCCATAAATCAACGTTTATTTTACATATTCGTTTTTTAAGTCTTTATTTTTGTGATGTCAACTTAAATAACTAAAATTTCCTACTTTTATTATTTCTCTTTTTTATCTTATTGCCTCTCTCCATAAACGTTGGTTTACGACGAGTGTTTTTTAAGATAAAAAAATGTTTACAGCACGGATAAAAAGCTTGCAATGAGAGTTAAAAATTCCTAAATAAGTTTAAGATTTAGTGATAATTTTTTAAGTAACGGTTGATTTAGATGAGTACGACAGAAGACTATTACAGCGTTTTGGGCGTTCAGAAAACTGCGTCCGCAGATGAAATAAAAAAAGCGTATCGCAAGCTTGCCATGCAGTATCATCCGGACCGCAATCCGGATAACAAGGAAGCCGAGGCCAAATTTAAGGATATTAACGAAGCCTATGAAGTTTTAAAAGATGAACAGAAAAGGGCAGCGTATGACCGCTACGGACATCAGGCGTTTGCCGGAGGTATGGGCGGCGGTGCCGGCGGCAATCCGTTTAACGGGTTTGATTTTACGGGGGCAGGGTTTGCCGATGTGTTTTCGGATATTTTTTCAGAGTTTACCGGACAGGGGCGTTCCAGAGCCAGAAATTACGCCAAACGCGGAGATGATATCCGTTATGATATGACACTTTCTTTAGAAGAAGCTTTTACGGGGCTTGAGAAAGAAATTAACATCACGACCTCGCAAGCGTGTGATGCCTGCCACGGACACGGCACGGCGGACGGCAAAGAACCTCCGGTTTGCGCAACCTGCGGCGGCAGCGGCAAGGTGCGGACGCAACAAGGGGGATTTTTTGTTTTTGAAACGACTTGCCCGCAATGCAAAGGTACGGGGCGCGTTGTGGTTGACAAATGCAAGAAATGCCGCGGTACCGGTAAAGAACGGATTGAAAAGTCTTTAAAAGTTAAAATTCCGGCGGGAATCGAGAACGGCGTCAGAATGCGCGTTTCGGGTGAGGGCGAAGTTGGTAAGAACGGCGGCCCGAAGGGGGATTTGTATGTTTTTGTCAGCGTTAAACCGCATAAGGTGTTTGAACGCGACGGGGCGGATTTGTTTGTTGAACAGCCTATTTCCATGGCTAAAGCGGCCTTGGGCGGAAAATTTAAGCTAAAAGGCATTGACGGCGAGGAAATCGAGGTTGAAATTAAAGCAGGAACCCAGCCCGGTGACAGGTTGCGGCTTAAAGGCAAAGGGATGCGCTATATGGGAACGACGGACAGACGAGGGGATTTGTTTGTCTTGTTTAAGGTGGTTATTCCGACAAAACTCAGTGACGCGCAAAAAGAGTGTTTGAAAAAATTTGAAGAAGAAGCGAGCGTTGAGGAAAAAAGTTTTTGGGGAAAATTATTTTCTTAAAAAAAACAGTGGCTTGCTTTTTTACTAACGTGCCGTTTCCGGTCTGAAAACGGCGCTTTTGGTTTTATGGACAAAAAATGCTTTACTTTTGTTTTTTTTATGCTATCTTAAAGGGGCTAATTTATTATTGTTTTTTTAATTAGTTTGTTTAATTTAAATTATTTTTTATGAAAACAAAAAAAGTATTTTTTGATGTCAAAAGTGGTAAACTTGCGGCAGAAGGTGTTGATGATTGTCTTGTTTTTAGCAATCAGGCAAAAGTTCTGGCAGAAGACGGCGTTTTGGGGCTTTATTCACCGGAAGGGAAAAAAGTTTTAAGCGGTTTTTTGTACTGTTATGTGTTTGAGAGCGGCTTATGCCACGTGATGTTTAGCGAGAATAAGCATCATGTTTATGATCTTAACGGTAAATGTCTTATTGACGGGGCAAATGACGTTGTGTTTTATCAGGGAGGTTGGTTTACGGCCCGTAAAAACGATGTTCTCAATTTGTATACACCGCAAGGCGATTTAGTCAGTCATGACATTAAAAGCGTTGAGGTTACGTCGCCTGAAGGCAAATTTGCCGTAACGCAGGCCGAGGACGGCTATTTGGTGCTTTATAACCAAAAAGGTTTGCGGTATGCCTATGGTTTTATCAATTTTAAAGGCGGTGATGATGCTTTTATTCTTGATTATGATTATGAGACTTTAATGATTGATCCAGTAAGTTTTGCCGAAACGCGGCTTCTGGCACAATCTGTTATTGTTTTGAGACATAATAAGTTTATG
>JAGASU010000018.1 GCA_017621635.1 Alphaproteobacteria bacterium
GATTTTAAAAATTTTGAACTATTTTTGGAATATAGCCGGCAACACGTTGAGGATATGAAAAGCTGGTCTCCCGAAAAAATGAAAGAATATACCGACAATGTTATGGCTTTGCGTAAAACAGACCCCGAATTTAAAGCCCAATATGATAAGTGGACAAGAAATCTTGAAAATAAACAAAAGAAAACCGTCATCATCGGCGGTAATGAAAAAGATACCATGTGTTCCAAGGCTCTGCTTAAACTAAAGAAAATCAAACAAAAATATCAAACCGAACAACATAGACAAGATATTGTCGCCGTGGCTAAACGAAAAAAAGAATATAGTATTTAGTCTATACAATAAAAAAAGGAGCCGTTAAGGCTCCTTTCTGCTTAACATCAACGCTTTACGCCGCCTTAATGACGTCAAACTTAATTTCCGAACCGCCGAGTTCATCAACAGTCGGCTCATTAAAGGCAGTGTTTTCGCTAATCTCAAGCGCTAAAACCTGCTCTTTAATGTAGTCGGCATATTCCAAAACGGCCGCCTTAACTTTGGCATTATCAGACGAATAAAAAAGCTTAATCCTATCCGTAATGTCAAAGTCTTTAGTTTTGCGTAAAGCTTGAATCATCCGCACAAAGTCACGCGCGATTCCCTCTTTTTCCAAAGCCTCATCAACAGTCGTATCCAAAATCACAACCGCGGTGTTGTCCGGCAACGCCTGTCCGCTCATACCGTCTTTAATAACCAAACGCAACTCATATTCTTCAGCAAAGAGCGTCTGTCCGGCAATGGCGAGCGTCCCGTCTTCATTTTGGCTCCATTCGTTGGTTTTGGATTTAGCCATAATGTCTTTCATATGCGCACCCAAACGTTTGCCGATAAGCGGCGTCTTAAGATATAAGAAACGTCCGGCCACATCAGCAATGTCAGATTTTAAGATAACGTCTTTAACATTAACCTCATCTTTCAATGCCTCGGCAAAATCTTTAAGCGTTTCCGCATTATCACCGGCAATCGTCATTGCTCTAAGCGGCAAACGGTTGCGCAGCTTATGTTCTTCGCGGATAGCTTTGGCCACCGAAGAAATCGCCCGTACCATATCCATCTGGGCAATTAACGCCGCATTGTCTGCAATGGCGCTTAGATTCGGCACATCGGTTAAGTGTACCGATTCGCCGCCGGTTAACCCTTTGTAGACGAACTCACACATAAACGGCATTAACGGCGCCGCGATTTTCGCCACATTAACAAGCACGGTATAAAGTGTGTTAAACGCGCTCAAATCTTCGCCATCCCAAAAACGGGCGCGGGAACGGCGGATATACCAGTTGTTCAAAATCTCCAAGAAGTCTTCAACCGCAACACACGCTCTGGCAATTTCATAGTCGCCCATATCTTTCTTAACCTCAGCCCCGAGCGCTTTAAGTTTTGCCAAGATATAGCTGTCCAAAACATCAGCCGATTTGCTGATTTCTTCTGCCTTAATCCCTTCTGCGTTGGCATAAAGTGTGAAGAAATAATAAGCATTCCAAAACGGAATAAGTGCTTTGCGCGCGGCTTTGGCAATTTCTTTGCCCTCTTTGTCAACTGCCACATTGCCGCCTTTTAACACCGGAGAAGAAATCAAAAACCAGCGCAGCGCGTCCGAACCAATCGTTTCCAAAATATCATTCGGGTCAGGATAGTTCTTCAAACGTTTCGAAAGTTTCTGTCCGCCTTCAGCCATTAAAAGCCCCGTGCAGATACAATTTTTAAACGCCGGCTTGTTATGAAGCGCGGTGGAAAGCACGGTTAAAGTATAAAACCACCCGCGGGTTTGGTCAATCGCTTCAACAATAAAATCTGCCGGAAAGTGATTTTCAAACCATTCCTTGTTATCAAACGGGTAATGAACCTGCGCATACGGCATAGACCCGCTTTCAAACCAGCAGTCAAACACATCCGGCACACGCCTCATCATTGTTTTACCTGTTGGGTCATCAGGGTTTGGATAAACCACATCGTCAATATACGGCTTGTGCAGATTATCAACATTAAAGCCGGTCTTTTCTTTAATATCTTCAACCGAACCAAACACGTCGATTCGCGGAAATTTCGGGTTATCCGACTTCCAAACCGGAATAGGTGTTCCCCAAAAACGGTTACGCGAAATTGACCAGTCACGCGCCCCCTCAAGCCATTTCCCGAAACGCCCGTCTTTAATATGCCCCGGAATCCAGTTGATTTCCTGATTGTTTTTAACCATATCATCACGAAAATCCGTCACTTTCACAAACCAGCTCGACATCGCCTTATACATCAACGGCGTATCTGTACGCCAGCAGAACGGATAAGAGTGGGTATATTGTTCTTTTTTAACAAGCAAACCGTTTTCTTTCAGCCATTGCATAATCGGTTCATTAGTTTCAAACACCTGCTTGCCTTCATAATCAGGAATTTCAGCCGTAAATTTACCCGCTTCATCAACCGGGCAGACAACCGGAAAATTCTCATCGTATGCACGGCAGGCTTCAAAGTCATCTTGCCCGAACCCCGGAGCAATGTGAACAACGCCCGTACCGTCTTCGGTTGACACAAAATCACCCGCCAGCACCCTAAAAGCGCCTTTTTCTGCCAAATGCTTAAAATAAGGGAACATCGGCTTATAGCTCATCCCGATAAGCTCGGAACCTTTGATTTTTTTAACCATTGTGGCGTTTTGTAACTGTTTTTTATAGCTTCCTAATCTCGCTTCGGCCAAGATATATTCCTGCCCGTTCTCGCTCATCACGACATAATCAATGTCTTTGCCGACAGCAAGCATTAAGTTAGAGGGAAGAGTCCACGGTGTTGTTGTCCACACTAGGATAATGTCTCCGTTTTCAAGCTTAAACATAACCGTAATTGCATTATCGGTTTTATCCTGATAGCCCAAATTAACCTCAAAGTTGGAAAGTGGTGTTTCCGCCGCCCAAGAATATGGCAAAACACGGTAATCTTCATACACCAGCCCCTTGTCATAAAGTTCTTTAAAATTATGGATAACGCTTTCCATAAACGACAAATTCATCGTCTTATAGTCGTGGTTAAAGTCAACCCAGCGCCCGATACGTTTGAACATATCTACCCAGATATTGGAATATTTTAAAACGTCTGTCCGGCAAAGTCATTAAACTTCTCAATACCGAAAGCCTCAATCTGCTTACGTCCCGAAACGCCAAGCTGTTTTTCCGCCGACATCTCGGCCGGCAATCCGTGGCAGTCCCAACCTAAACGGCGCTCAACCTTTTTGCCGTTCATTGTCTGAAAACGCGCAACGGCATCTTTAACATAAGATACCATAATATGTCCGTAGTGCGGTGTACCGTTGGCAAACGGAGGGCCGTCATAAAACACAAATTCTGCCGCACCGTCGCGATTATGCACGGATTTTTCAAAAGTTTTATCTTCTTCCCAAAAATTAAGAATGTTTTTTTCCATTTCCGGAAAGTTTATTTTTGCATTTAATTCGGGGTAATATTTTTTCTTTTCAGTCATCTTAAAAATTCCTAAAACTCACAAACCTTTGTTACAATAAAGGTAAATTCACACAAAATCAAGTGCAATTTAAAAAACATCAGAATCTTAACTTAATTTTTAAACATTTTATTCTAAAATAATTCCAAAAGAATACGAATAACTTTATGTTTGTAGGCAAGTCTATGAAAATAAAAAGAAAAATATTTATAATGGCAGTAGCCGTTTTGTCCTCTTTAACCTTCAGGGCGCAAGCTGAGGCTGAAAGGATAACGGTCGCCGAGGCATATTATGAACTTGCCAGACAAAATAATATGGAAAAAATCGAAAGGTTGCAACATCGCGGCTATTCAATAGAAAGTGTTGATAAAAATGGCAATAACGCCGTTTGTTTGGCTGTAATAAATGATAACAAACCCGCCTATAAACTATTAGTGTCTTATGGCGCAAAGCCGACACCCGTATGCCTTGGTAATGTTTCAAAAGCAGCCTATCAACGTTTCTTTGGGGCTCTGCCGGAACAAAATACCGCTAAAGTTTATATTCCAGATGAACCATATATGATAGGTGCCGCTGTTCTTGGTGCTGGCGCTGTTGCCGCGGCTTATGCTTTAAGGGGAAGCACGGGAGGCGGCAGTGGTGGAGGTTCAGGCGGCGATAATCCTGATAATCCCACTAACCCCGATAATCCTAATCCGCCGATACCGGATGATCCAAAGTGTCCGGCTAACAGTACATATAATTCTCAAACCAAGCTCTGCGAGTGCTGGAGTGGTTTCGGGCATTATGGCGATGAAAAAAACTGCTATAAAACAGTCGTAAATTGTAAACATCAGAACAAGGATTCCTGCAATGCCTGCAGCGATGGTTTTTATTTGAGCGATAACGTATGCTATAATCCGATATTAAATTGTAAATCTCAAACCGGCCGGATTTGTAACGAGTGTAACAGTGGCTATGGGACGCATAACGGCGATAAAACAAAATGTTATCAGGATATCGTTAATTGTAAAATACAGCAGGAAAACAAATGCAGCGAATGTAATTCAGGGTTTGGCACCTATACCGATGAAAGCAAATGTTATAAGAAAATAGAAAATTGCGATGTTCAGATACAGGATACCTGCCGGCAATGTGAAACAGGATATTCAACGATGGATTCGCCGACATCTGATTTTTGCTATGATAAAAATCCATGTTCGGCATACCCGAATACTTTTCCCAAACGCGACGGTGACAAAGTCGAGTGTGTGTGCAACTATAATAAGGGCTATACCGGAGAAAAAGAAAATTGCACCCAAACCAGCGGCGGTGATTATCAGGAAGGCGAGGGAAATGTCGAAGAATGGAACAACCTGAATGAACTATACTGTTCTTCGCACGGCAGATATAATATAACATCATCAGGAGATGAACCGAAATGTATTTGTTTTGACGGATACACAGGCGATGCCTGCGAACGTTGCGATGAACCGAAATATAAGGATTTCGGAGGGGCCGGAATTTGTTATTTGAATTTAGATTGTGAAAACACAAGAGGCCCGCAATATACCCAGTCGCAAAACAGCTGTATTTGTAAAGCTGAATATTTTTCATATGAAGGTACCTGCACCGAAGTGGTTGATTGTGCAATCAAAGGAACAAATTATATTCAAACTAAACCGGGGCCGGATCCTGAAACGGCTTGTACCTGCAAACCGAATTTTGATGAGAATTGTGAAAATTGTCTGCCGGGATTTGTATTAGAAAAAGGAGAATGTATCCGGACCGAATATGTTTGTGAAGAAAAATGGACCGGCGAAGAGTGTGATGTGTGTCCGTCGCAATATGAAATAACTTATGAAGGCACAACGGATCATTGCGGGTTTAAATGCGCCGTCAACCGCGTGCAGGATGAAGATATAC
>JAGASU010000129.1 GCA_017621635.1 Alphaproteobacteria bacterium
CATTCATAATATGCGCCCATAACGCCCGATAGCCTTTTCTTCCTTTTTGCAGCTCCTGAGTAGCGTTTCTCGCCTTGATAAGATAATCTTCGTCTTCTTTGGACTTTGCCGAAGCAAACGGATAAATTTCTTCCAAATCTTTCAAATCAAACGGCGCGGCTTCAGGATATTCCCCCTGATAGTTCTCATCAAAATAACACAGCTCGGGCTTTCTTACCGATAATTCATGGATAATCAGTCCCATCTGCAACCCCCAGTCGCCCAAGTGTGCGTCCGAGATAACATTATGTCCGGCAAAACGGTTCAGCCGCTTCAAACTCTCACCGATAACCGCCGAGCGCAAATGCCCGACGTGAAGCGCCTTGGCCACATTCGGCCCGCCATAGTCAATCACAATATTTTTCGGCTCTTTGGTTTTCTCAAACCCTAAATTTTTATCCTCCAGCATTCCGTTCAGATACCGGCACAAAAAGCTGTCTTTAACCATAATGTTAATAAACCCCGGCGCCGCCAAATCGACCCGTTCGATAACATCATTTTCTCTAAGCACCGCCAAAACATCTTGAGCAATCATCATCGGCGCTTTATGATAAACTTTCGCCGCACCCATTGCCCCGTTCACCTGAAACTGGCACAAATCCGGCCTTGCCGACACGACAGCCCGTCCGAGTCCCGCGTCATATCCCGCCTTTTCAAACGCTTGAGCAAAAATCTGGCTTAAAACTTCAATCACCGTATCCACGTTACATACTCCGAAAAAACAATAAAATCTGCCCTAAGTTACCCTCGGCCTCTCTCTCTGTCAAGCATAAAATCGCCGTTTTTTTTACCCCCGACGCAAAAAGTCCTTGCTAATCTCAAAAATAAGGATATAATGAACGCTGTTTTAACTATCTTTCTGCCTATTATTATACTTGTTTTTATCGCCGCTGCGGTTTAAGCTTATGAGAATAGACAAAAGACCATTAATTTACTAACCCTAAACCCTTAGCCGTTATGAAAACAAGAAAAAAATTAATCCGTGTTTTAAACACCGCAGCCGTCATCATCATTGCCGGCGTTATCTTAACAAGCGTAATGAACCTTATCGGCTTAAACAAAGATTTGCACGCCACACAAAACCTGCTTTTAAGGCAAGATGTCGCGCTTAATGCTTGGATAGTCAACCTTTGCCTCTCGATTCCCGTGATTTTTGCTTTATGCGCTTTCACGCTGAAAAAAGATACAAAAGAATTCATCTGGTCAATAAGCTTCCTGCTCGGTTGCTTTTTCATCGGATATCATAGTGTTGCCTTAGCCGAAACATATTTTGTCGCGGGCGCTTATTTCAAAACATTGTTTTGGATTTTTGCGACCATAAACGTGATATTCCTGCTTCTGCTTCTTATCCGCTGCGCAATTATCTTAAAAGACGAATATTTTGAGAAAATCGTACACAAGCCGACCGATGCTTAAAACACCTCAAAAAAACGTTGACTTTACTTTTGTAAGATCAGCGTTTTTTTATTGCAAAATCAATTTTTCCTGCTATAAAAAAAAACTATGATAAATACGCATGAAAAATATATGGAAACAGCACTGTCTGCCGCCCGTACTGCCGCTTTGGAAGATGAAGTCCCCGTCGGTGCCGTTGTCGTTTCAAAAGACGGCGAAGTGCTGTCAATCGCCCATAACACCGGCGAACACGGGAAAACCGCGCTGGCCCACGCCGAAATCACAGCCCTTAAAGAAGCCGCCCTTAAACTAAATCAAACCAGACTTTGGGACTGCACACTCTATGTCACACTCGAACCTTGCGCCATGTGTGCCGCCGCTCTTGCAATTATGCGTATTAAAACCCTTGTTTTCGGCGCGCTAAACCCCAAAGGCGGCGCCGTCATAAACGGTGTGCAATATTATCAAAACCCCTCCTGCAACCACCGGCCGGAAATTATCTCCGGCATAAAAGAAGAAGAATGTTCCGCCCTCTTAACCTCTTTTTTCAAACAAAAACGCCAAACCAAATAAGGCTAAACCTGCCCCTCTTGGCTAACCGCCAATCCGTTAATCAGATGTGCCACGGTCTGTGCCGCCGCTTTGGGTTCGTTAAAATCAACTTCAACGCCGTTATTCAACCAACAACCGCCCGTTTTTAAATCATACTGGCAATAAGGCGTCACAAAATGCTTGCCGTAAATCGGCGAATCATCAATATGAAACAAAATCCCCTCTTTGGCGCAAAACGCCCCCTTAGCCTTATCCCAAAGCTCTGTCGGCACAAAAAAGCTGCCGTCATCAAAATATTTTGCGTCGCCTTTCCCGCAATAATAATCGGCAATTGCCCATACCTCATCAAACTCAATGCCATGCTTCATCAAAAACGCCCTAACATCTGCCAAAGGCCCGCCGCTGATCACATAAACCATCACCCCCAAACGTCGTATCTCATGGCAAAACACGCCAAACGCTTCAGGCGAAGCCGAAATCACCCCGTGAAAATCAATCCCGATTTTTAAGTTTTTTTCCATAACACCTCTCTTAAATACTCACCCTCAAGCCCCGCTCGAGAAAGGCGGAAAATCATTTTCCTTTCCACCTGCTCCAATTAAGGACTCTCTCATCCCTTAAGCTCCACTCGAGAAAGGCGGAAAACTATTCCTTCCACCAACTCCTCTACTCCATCTTAAAGCTCCGCTCGAGAAAGGCGGAAAATTTTGGTAGTGGGCCACGGATGTCCTACAAAGGAGGGGGTGTACAAAATGGTACATGACCCGACTGAAGTGAGGCTTCCATCCGTGAGTCCAATGCCAAAATTTTCCCCTTTATCATTCCGAGAATAACTCCTTTATCGAATTCGGCGCCAACGTCGACAACGGATTAATCTCCACTTCCGGCTTGTCAATGCTGCCCGAAATGCGATAATTCATCCCGAACACCGAGCCGTCTTTGCCTGCCAACACTCTGCCCACCAGCGGAATGCTGCCAATCATCGTGTTAAGCCCGTAAGCCGGAATAACCATCCCTTTGGCATTCAGCGTATCGTCAAACAAATCATATGAACCGCTGACTGTCATTCCCATAACCGGTCCGAACAACTTGGCATCTTCGGTAGCGAGCTTTTTGGTTGAAAACGTATAGGAAAACGGCGCGTTCAGGTGCGTAAAGCGCAACCCCTCACCGGTCAGCATATCCACAATTCCCGTCAGAGAAGATAGCGACAGCACTTTCGCCACAATCGGCGTATCAGAAAGCATAAAGTCCCGCATCTTCGCATGACCGCGGAAATTTTTATATTTGTCACGCTTTGCTTCAATGGTTAAATTACCGCCCTTCATATGCTCATAAAGCCTTAAAACTTTAAGCGTGCTGCCGGCGTTGTTTGAATCAACGTTTAGGATAAATTCATTGCCCCGAGGCTCAAAATCAAGCTTCATCTTCACATCTTTGCTCGACCCGTAATTGCCGACCAGATTAAGCCGGTACAACCCGATACCGTGCCGCAGTTCTGCTTTGCCTGCAAAGTTAGTCACCGGCACTTTGGGATTCGTCCACAGTTTGTTCACACCGACAACAATATCCGTATCCGTCACATCTTCCAGCGGGTCTTTCAAACTTTTCTGTTTTTTGGTTTTATCTTTGGCGCCTGACTGTTTGCGATTATCAAAAAATTCCGTTAAATCATATGAATCCCCGCTCACTGTCACCCTAAGCTTTAACTTTGGCTCATATACAAACGCCACTTTGGCCTTGGCAAATGCCCTCGGCGCTTTAATCTCAGCAATATCAATTGTTTTCAGGCGCCCTTTGCTGTCCGCCTCCATTTTGCCTTTAGCCGAAAACTGCGCTTTCATCAGCGAAAACTCGCTCACTTCTTTCAATTTTTCTTTATCAACCAAAATCTTCGCTTTTGCCCGACACGGCACTCCTTTAGGCTTGGCAAAACCTAAAAACGCATAGTCCATCGCCGTATTTTTCAAATCCCCGTCAGCAAAAATCTCAATATCCCCGTTATTTAAAAACGTCAGCGTCGCCTTAACCTCAGACTCACCGGTAAAATACGGCGCCGCCAAAATCTCGGCATCAATATCAAGCGCTTTAAGCACCTTGTCATTAACCTTAACTTCCGCCGTCACTCTGCTTTTATGTTTTTTCTCCTTAAAATCTTCGCTAACCGTCAGATTAACCCCTATCCCTTGGTAAACCGCAGCCCCCTTCAAATCAAAACCTTTGTCGGTTACCAAAAGCCTGAGGTTGTCCGCCTTAAGCGTCTCGCCGTCTTTAAGCCCCAAATACTCAACCTGTTTTAAATCTCCCTCCACTTGAACTTTGATTTCTTCCGGCGCTAAATCACTCTTCAATTCAAAATCAAGCTTTAAGGCAATATCAACATCGCCCAAAACCTCATCGGGCTTAACCCCCATCCCTTTAGCAAAACCAAGCGGTTCATGATCAATCAGTTTAAGCGCATCGGCAATGGTCGAATTGCCCACTAAATCAAGCTTGATAAAGTTATCCTCTTTATCCAAATCATACAAAAGCACGGTTCCGCCGGTCAAAATCACCCCGTCGGAAACACCCTTGTCAACCAAAATCTCAATTTTGTCTTTGGAAAACTTTACCAGCCCATACACGTTTTTAACCACCGGCATCCCTTTAAGGTAAAACAGATTCGCATCTTTAACCTCCGCCGTTCCGTTTAACGAAAGCAAACCGAATTTTTTGCTTTTTTTATCCCAGCCGAACTCAAAATCAAACGCCGCGTTTGAAATCTCACCGCCGTAAAGCCCTTCTTTGCACCATTCCCAGGCTTTATTTCCCCAATATTTCGGCCATAATTTTGACAGCTCATTAACCTTAAAACCGCCGGTCTTGGCCGTAAAATGAACCTTAAAATCAGCCAAATCCCCTTTTAATAAATAATTCTTAAACCCTTCGGCAGATAAGCCCAACACCGCTTTTTTCCCCTGAAAGTCAAACGCCGCGTTCTCAATATTAACCTTGTCAAGCTGCCCGTGTAACCGCCCTAAAAGGGTAAAAGACGAAACATCATAATCAAAATCATCATCGTCGCCAAAGCCGATTTTGCCCGCTCCTCCCTCAATCTCGAAGCTGACATCTTTAATATTATCCCCCAGAGTATCAGCAAAATGCTCTTTGTTTTTAAGCACGTTGCCAAAATCAATCACTGCCGACACGCGCCCGTTAACCGGAATATCAACCGCCCGAAGATCACTGCGCTCTCTGCTAAACGCGTCAATTAAATCCGTCACCACCAAATCCGAGAAATTAAGCTCAAAATTCACCTCATCATTAACAAGGCGGTATTTTAACGCCATATCAAGCCCCGACGTCCTGTTTTCGAATTTAACAGCACTGTCGGTTGTAATCAAAATCTCAGAAACGCCACGCTCAAATGAAAACCCCAAATCATCAAACAAAAACTCCTGTCCGGTTTCCGCTTCCATAACTTTAAGCCGGCCGCCCGTGACATCAATGTTGTTAATAAAGCTCTCCATGTAAAGCCGCTCGGGCGCGTTAAACCGCTCCATAAATTCTTCAAACTGGGAAAAATAAAACTCTAATTTTTTTAAATGAACTCCCTGAAACCCTTGTTTAACAACCGGCACATTCCCCTCATTTTTAGCATCAGAAAGCGCCTCAACGCTCCCCTCGTCTTCTTTTTTAAGCCCGTAAACGTTCGTCACGGAAATTTCCGGTTCTTCCAGCGCCACCGAACTCGGCGCTAACATCCCTTTAAGCAACGCTCTGGCCGAAAAAGACATTGAAAGCCGCGGCGCTTTAACCGCAAACCGCCCGTCCTTAGCCTCCAGCACCACATCTTTGGCAATCACGCTGACCGGCTGCACCGAATGAACCAGCTCCAGATTCACCGACCCCACCGACAAATCATAGCTTGACGTTTCATTAGTCAGCGCCTGAATAATATAAGGCCGTAAAAAATTAACCTCAACCGGTCCTTTGCCCAAATGCCACAGCAAAATCAACACGGAAATCAGCGAAATCGCCGCCGCGTAGTCCCACATCAAGGAAAGAAAACGTAATTTCCTGCTTTTGCTGCTCATTTTCCTCACATTTCATAAATTATTTTAAAACTATCACCACGAAACCATCAAGTAAACACATTTTAAACATAACCCACAATCTTATCCACACCCCAAAGGCGAAATGTTGCAACCTTCTTTACCTCTACTATATAATCTTAAAAAAAGAGGATAAAATATGACAAATGATGACTTAAAAAAAGAACTCTCCCGCTGTCTTTCCTGTCGCTTAAAGCCCTGTGAAAAAGCCTGTCCGCTGGGCGTTTCCCCGCATGACTTTATTTTAGCCGCCAAATCAGGAGAGTATCAGCAAGCCGCCCGCTTAATCGCAAGCAAAAACCCGTTGCCGCAAACCTGCGGGCTTGTCTGTCCCTCTATTTTTTGCCAAGCCGCTTGTATCAGAAGAAAAATTGACTATGCCGTTCAAATTCCCTGTCTGCAAGCGCAGATGATAGAAAAAGGCGGTCTTCCCCCGCTCCCTCTCCCAGAACCGAACGGCAAAAAAGCCGCGGTCATCGGTGGGGGACCGGCCGGTCTCGGCGCTGTTTTTGAGCTGATAAAAAACGGTTTTTATGTCGACTTATATGAAAAAGAAAGCACTCTCGGCGGTGCCGTCCGCCTTATTCCGCAAAGCCGTCTGCCCAAAGAAGTATTAGATAAAGAAATCGCCCGCCTCACCCAAAATGACCGCGTCACGGTTCATCTCAATACAGAAATAACGGATTTTCAATCTGTTAAAGCAAAATATGACACCGTTATCTTAAGTTTAGGCGAACCAATCCCGCGCACCTTAGGCATTAAAGGCGAAGAACATTGCATTTCATATAAAGAATACCTGCAAAACCCGACAAAATATCAAGCCGAAAAAATTGCTGTTTGCGGCGGCGGGGAAGTCGCGTTAGACTGCGCGCTGACCGCAAATACTAATGTGGAAATGTTTGTCAGAAGACGGCGTGAAGATATGCGCATAGATAAAAACAAACACGAGGAACTTGATAAAAAAGGAGTCGTCATCCGCGCCCTGACCTCAATCACTGAAATCAACAAAACCGCCGCAACCTGCACGCTAACCGCCATATCAAACCAAATCACCGCTGAGGGCAAAGCCGCCCCCTGCCCTGAAACGAAAAAGTCGCTTTCAGGCTACGGCTTAATCATCCAAGCCCTTGGCTCATATTATCCGAAAGACAAAATCCCCGCGGGATTCATCACCGCAGGCGATATGACCGGCACAACCGGAACGGTGGTCGAAGCCTTATCATC
>JAGASU010000130.1 GCA_017621635.1 Alphaproteobacteria bacterium
CAAAAGCCTATCAATTCTACTACCCGACATCATTCACCGCTAAGGATTTTGACGTCTATTGGAGTTTTATCCCCTTTGACGCCCCGCCGCACACACCCGAATTTAGCCGCTATATAACCGCAATTGCCGCCCCTTGGCCGCACCAAAACGCAATTTATGTGGACCACTCACATATTATCCTGACTCTCACGCCGGACGGTCTCTCACGCGCCACACAATGGCTGAACTATAATTTCTAGTTTTATCCTCATCAAGCGATAAATCTCTTGTCATCATTATCATTTCAGCTTACACTCAAAAAATTGCTAAAGGAGAAAAAATGGATAACCAAACAACAAACCTGTCTTTAGGGCAAAACCTATGGAACATCGCCGAAATTGATGAACGGCGTGCCGAATTGCTATGCCGACAGGAAAACATCTCCGCCTCCTTAGCCAAGCTTTTAATTTTGCGAAAAATACCGCCAAATGCCATCGCCGGCTTTTTAAACCCGAAATTAGCCACGCTGACCCCGGATCCCTCTATCCTTAAAGATATGGACAAAGCAGCCGAACGGATCGCTGAAGCTGTGATTAATCACCAAAAAATCGCTATCATCGGCGATTATGATGTCGACGGCGCCACTTCAACCTCCGTTATGCGCTTATTTTTAACCTATCTCGGCGTATCAACCGCCGTGCATATCCCCGAGCGTGAAGAAGGCTACGGCCCGAGCGACCTCGCTTTTCAAGAATTTTCCGATTTTGGCGCTAATCTGGTTCTAACGGTAGACTGCGGCACATCTGCCTTTGAGGTTTTAAACCGAGCTGCCCCAAATTTTGACATTATCGTTATTGACCACCACGAAGCCGAAACCAAACTCCCCGACGTCTACGCCGTCGTTAATCCCAAACGGCTTGACCAGAGCGACGAACGTCCGGATTTAGCCTATATGGCCGCCGTCGGTGTCGTCTTTATGACGATTATCGCCATTAACCGCGCTTTGCGTCAAAAAGGCTTTTACACCCAAGATCTCCCCGAACCGAAGTTAATGCAATGGCTGGATCTCGTCGCCTTAGGCACGGTTTGTGATGTTGTGCCGCTGTTAGGCTTAAATCGTGCTTTTGTCACGCAAGGCTTAAAAATTATGGCTGAACGCAAAAACCTCGGGCTAAAAACTTTAATAGACGCCGCAAACATCTCCGAAAAGCCGGACGCTTATCACTTAGGCTTCGTCTTAGGCCCGCGCATAAACGCTTGCGGACGTGTCGGCAAAGCTTCCATCGGCAGCAGGCTCCTATGCTCCGCAAACCCGATTGAAGCGCTGCACTTAGCCGAAGAAATGAACACTTATAACCAAGAACGCAAAGACGTAGAATGTTTTGTGCTGGAACAGGCCGTAGAAATGCTGGAAGGCTCGCCGCAAACATACCCGATGGCTTTTGTCGCCTCCAAAGGTTGGCACCAAGGGGTTATAGGCATTGTTGCCGGCAGATTAAAAGAACGCTACAACCTCCCCGCTTTCGTCATGAGCATTGAAGAAGATGAAGTCAAAGGCTCCGCCCGTTCAATAGAAGGAGTTGATTTAGGCGCTCTTATTATTGCTGCCAAAGAAAAAGGCGTCATCACCAAAGGCGGCGGACACACGATGGCCGCCGGCTTCTCCTTAACCGAAGAGCAAATCCCCGCCTTTCGCCAATTTGCCGGCGAATATATCGCCAAAAGCTTAAATAACACCAAACCCTATCCGATATTAAATATAGACTTAAGCCTGAGCCTCCTTGCGGCAAACAGCAGTTTATGCGAAGAACTTGAACGTCTTAAACCTTTCGGCACCGGCAATCCGGAACCATTAATCCTTTTGCGCGATGTTTATTTCCAAAAACCTTATATAATCGGCTCCGGCCATATTAAATGCGAATTAACCAACCTTGCCGCAAACACGCGCTTGCCCGCTATCGCATTTAAAGTCGCCGACACCGAACTCGGCAATGAAATTTTAAGCCAACGCCATGATTGTTATGACGTTGTCGGCACCTTGCGTTTTAACCGATGGAATAACAGCACATCGCTGCAATTCATCATCACTGATATAAAGAGGGCTAAATGAAAACACAAAAAACAGAGAAAAAAACCAGTTTTTTCGGTTACGTCATCTCTAAATTAAAAACTTATCTCTTCACCGGAATCTTGGTTACGGCTCCCGTCACCATCACCTTTTATATGGCCTACGAGCTGTTTGTATGGATAGATAAATGGAGCCGCTCGCTTATCCCCCCGCAATTTGCCGCCAAAGATTTCATTCCTTATATCCCCGGAATCGGTGTTATCGTTTTAATCGCCGGCCTTATCTTAATCGGAATGTTCACCACCGGCTTTATCGGTAAATTCTTTGTCCGCTTAGGAGATTTTATTGTTTCAAAAATGCCTTTAATTTCAAGCATTTATTCCCTGCTAAAGCAACTTTTCGAAACAATATTTTCTCAAAAATCACAATCTTTCAAAGAAGCCGTCCTGATTGAATATCCGAGAAAAGGTCTTTGGGTCATAGCCTTTTTAGCCGGTCCCGTAACCAGCGAACTCTCTGAAAAAATTAAGAATAACGATATGTTAAGCGTTTTCGTCCCCACCACCCCCAACCCCACCTCCGGCTTTTTAATTTTTGTCGCACAAAAAGATATAATCAAGCTTGATATGAGTGTGGAAGACGCCCTTAAATACATCGTTTCCTGCGGAATTGTTATGCCGGAAGAAGAAAAGCAAAAACACCTCAAAAAATAATTGACAACACAATAAAAACGCCATTTAATAAGGCTGAAGTAAAAAATTACTTTGTGTGGATTTAACCAAACTTGTCCGACACCCGATAGGACTAAATATGGAGAACTTTTATGAACAGAACTGCTGAATATGTGTCTTTAGGACACCCTGATAAAATTGCCGATTATATTTCCTCAGCCCTGTTAGACGACTGCATCAAACAAGATAAAGCCGTTCGCTACGCCGTTGAAGTAATGGTAAAAAACAATAACATCATCCTGGGCGGAGAAATAACCGGAAACATCAAGCTCAATCACCTGCGCGCCATTATCAAAAAAGCGCTTCGCCAAATCGGCTATGATGAAAAATATAACGCTGTTTGGCAAAACAACGCCATTGACATTAATAACCTGAAAATCACCAACCTCATCAGCGCCCAATCGCCTGAAATCAGCCAAGGTGTAGACGCAAACGGCTGGGGCGACCAAGGCGTTTTTGTTGGCTACGCCGAAAAAGGCGACGGGCTGATTAATCGTGAGCTATTCTTAGCAAAAAAATTAAACAACGCATTATACGCCAAAGCCCTGCAATCCCAAAATCTCGGGCTTGACATCAAGACTCAAATCACGCTTGATGAAAATAATAAAATAAAAACCGCTATCGCCGCTATCCCAATGTTAAAACAAGAAGACTTGCGCGCTTTTATCATCGAAACTTTAGGACAAACACCCGAAAATCTCATCATCAACGGCACCGGCGCTTACACCTGCCATTCTTCAATTGCAGATTGCGGCATCACCGGCCGCAAACTCGCCTGTGACTTTTATTCCACCGCCTGCCCTGTCGGCGGCGGCTCCCCGTGGACAAAAGACCCGAGCAAAGCAGACCTAACGCTAAATCTCTTTGCCCGCAAATTAGCCATAGATTATCTCAAAGATAATGACAAATGTTTTGTATATCTCTCCTCGTGTATCGGCAAATCCGAGCTTCCGAGCGCCGTCATCAAAACCATTAAAAACGGCATTGAAACCATAACCGACATTTGCCCTGATTGTTGCCCGAAAACCCTGATTGAAAACTTAAAGCTCAATCGCCCTATATACAAAAAACTCTGCGCAACCGGCTTAATGAGTTATTTTAATAAAAAGGGCAATCCGGTATAAAAAAGCTAAGAGCAGGAAACACCCTGTAATCTATTAAACAAGCTGTTATCTTTCGATACCTTTATTAAGCGGCGTTATCATTATAGATATTCGCTGCTTTTCAGTATCAGAATTCTGCGCTCTTGTTTCTTCTTGCGGATGAATTATATTTTCAATACGTTTTTGACTCTCGTTACATTCTACTTTATTATTAAATTTTCTGACCGCTTCATTTGCAATACGCTCTTCAATTAATAACGCCATCTCAGACCATTTCACGGCTTCCTGACTATAACCCTCCTGTTGCAACTCCTTTTCATACGTTTTAAAAATTGCCTGCGCTGTTTCACCTTTTTTATTTATGGCATTTACATCAGCACCAGCCTCAAGCAATAACTTAACCTCTTCTGGTGTTCCAGCCTTCATCAACACTGTTTCACCTTTTTTATTTACCGCATTTACATCAGCGCCGGCCTCAAGCAATAACTTTGTTAGTTCGGCTGTTTGAGCATACATCAACGCCGTGTTACCAGATTGATCTACGGCATTAATATCCGCACCAGCAGCTAGTAACAACTTTGCTACTTCTGGTGTTTGAGCATACATCAACACTGTTTCGCCTCTATGAAGTTTAGGATTCACTTCAGCTCCAGCCTCCAGTAATAACTTTACTTTTTCAACATCCCCCTCCTCTACTACGTGTACTAAAGTCAATGGATATGAAGGCATTTCTGATGCATTTTGTCCCAAAAGAGGGATTAATTGTGTCTTGGCATTCACATCAGCTCCCGCCTCAAGCAATAGCTTCATTTGTTCTGCTGTTTTTACATACCGCAAAGCCTCATTTATTGCATCTTTATCAACTCCCGCGTCCAGCATCATCTGCGTTTGTTCTGTTGTTTTTGCCGACGCCAATGCGCGCTCATCCACATAAGCGCCAGCCTCAAGCAATAACTTCGTTTGTTCCACTGTTTTAGCACACCTCAATGCAGTAGCACCAAATGGACTTACGGCATTCACATCTGCTCCTGCCTCAAGCAACAACTTCGTTTGTTCGGCGGTTTGTGCTCTCATCAAAGCCGTACTTCCAGAAAACACCGTTGTTGCATTCACATCAGCCCCGGCAGCAAGCAATATTCTTGTTTCTTCTGCTGTTTGCGCCCCTAACAACGCAACATTTATATCTTCTTTCTTTTTAAGACCATGTTCTTTCAAATAATTTTCAACTATCTGGTCTTTTTCAACTATTGTTTTTTTTGCCATCTTTTTATCTCCTCGGACAATTATATACTTAAATATAAAGTTACTAAAATTCTCAAATAGTTTTGCTACCTAGATGAAATTAATTGTACGTTTTTTTTCAGCATTTTTACGAAAACATAATGTATTGATTTAAGGAAAAAATAAAATATTGACAACTGCTGAAAAAAAACGTACGTATTTTTTCAGCAGAATAAACAAAAGAGCGCCCCGACCGGAGCGCTCTTTTTAATAGAAATAAGTTTTACTTTTCATCTGTTGACGGCAAAATCTTTTTTAACAGTTTCTGCCCCTGCTCGGTTCCGGCAAATGCCTCCAGCATTCCCCCCAGAGCCTGTCCGCCTTTGGCGCTGAACAAATCCATCACGGAGCTGATACCTTCGGCAACATTCCCGCCGGCATTGGCAATAACCTTAATCTCGGCATTACCGAGATTCTTAGCCTGTTCGATACCGACAGCCTGTGTGGCCTCAACTTTCTTAATCTCGATAAGATAAGTCTGATAGCCTTCGTTGTTACCGATTTCTTTGGCAAGCGTAATCTGCGGCTGAACTTCGGCAAGACCGAGTTTCTCTTTAGCCACGGCATCAGCTTCACCTTTCGCCTTAATACCGGCAGCCTCATTTTTAGCAGCAACCAGTTGAGCCTCAGACTCTTTGGTCTTCTTCACATACTCGGCCTGAGCTGTATGCTCCGCCTCGATTTTGCGACGTTCGGCAACCAAAACCTGAGCATCAGCCTTGATGGTTTCGCTCTCTTTGCTCGCACTGGCATCAACGATTTTCTTCTCTTTGTCAATCTCAGCCTGACGAATGGTACCGACCTTGGCAACTTCCATCTCTTTTTCTTTGGTCAGTTTTGCCTGTTCCTGCACTTCCTGCTTAGACTTTTCATCGGCAATACCGACAGCCTTTTCGCGCTCGGCTTTACGTTTACCGACAGCTTCTTCTTTTTCCTGACGGCGAACTTCAACTGCCTGCTCGGCCTCAAGCTCGGCTGTTTCAGCTTCCTGCTTGTTTTTGGCAACTTCCTTACGGCTTTCCATGTCAATGGCTGACTTTTTCTTCTCCATAATATTAGAGATGACTTTTTCACCCATCTTGTCACGGATATCCATCAGCTCAACGCTCTTAACCGGCACAATACCCCATTCTTTAAGGTTGGCCGAAACTTCTTCGGTAAACTGTGTACCGTAAACGGAACGTTTGGTCATAATCTCATCCAAAATATCCTGCGCAAGAATTGTACGAACCGCACCCTGCACAATCTTTGTCAGATGATTTTCCAACGTGTCGTTATCTTCAATGCGCGAAGCAGCCTGACGATAATCGGCAATACGGAAGAACGCGGTCACATCCACCACAAACGGCAGCTTGTCCTTGTCATAAGCCTCATATTCATCCAAATCAACCGAAAAGTTGTGCAACGGCAGAACCTGCACTTCCACACCCCAAATAGGCACCCACGCCGGAATATGGTAATACACATTTCCCGCTGAGTCATCAGCTTGAGAAGCCCCGCCTGACTCGGCCGCGGAAATAACCGGTTTAACGTTTCCGTAAATCTCGGTTACTTTTCCCCGCCGCACAACGTGCACTTCAGAGGGTTTGACCACGCGGCGCAAAGAAAGAATCCAGCGGATAATCCCCAGCACCACAATCACGATTAACGCAACACCTGCCCATGGCAGATAATTTAAAACTTGTTCCATAAAACATAAAAATTTAAAAAGTGAATAAAAATAAAATATCAAACACACTATAAACATCTATTTAATTTTGTCAACACCTTTGTCAAAACTTTTTTTTTATAAAAAAAATCATTTTTTCCCTTTTTGCTATTGCTTCGTGAAAATTCACTCCCTATATAAACAAACAGAAAAGTTTTATAACGTAAAAAAGGATTTATTAAAATGAGCAACAAAGTATTAGGTATTGACCTTGGAACAACAAACTCCTGCTTCGCCATTATGGAAGGCGGCGAGCCTAAAGTTCTTGAAAACTCCGAAGGTGCCAGAACGACCCCTTCAATGGTCGCTTTCACTGACACGGACCGTTTGGTCGGCTATCCGGCAAAACGCCAGGCCGTAACCAATCCGGAAAACACTTTATTCGCCATCAAGCGTTTAATCGGCCGTCGTTTTGATTCCGCAGAAGTTGAAAAGGATAAAAACCTTGTTCCGTTCAAAATCGTCCCCGGAGATAACGGCGACGCTTGGGTTGAGGTTAAAGGTACCAAATATGCTCCGTCCCAAATCTCGGCGATTGTTTTACAAAAAATCAAAGACTTTGCTGAAAGCTATTTAGGTGAAAAGATTGAAAAAGCCGTTATCACCGTTCCGGCATACTTTAACGACTCTCAGCGTCAGGCCACC
This sequence comes from Alphaproteobacteria bacterium, assembly GCA_017621635.1. Lineage (GTDB taxonomy): Bacteria > Pseudomonadota > Alphaproteobacteria > RF32 > CAG-239 > CAG-267. The sequence continues at coordinate 7,516 of JAGASU010000130.1, forward strand.
AAAGACGCCGGCAAAATCGCAGGTCTTGAAGTGTTGCGTATTATTAACGAGCCGACAGCCGCTGCCCTTGCCTATGGTATGGATAAAAAAGCAACCGGTACGATTGCCGTATATGACCTTGGCGGCGGTACGTTTGATATTTCCATTCTTGAAATCGGTGACGGCGTATTTGAAGTTAAATCCACCAACGGTGATACATTCTTAGGCGGTGAAGACTTTGACCAGCGCTTGGTAAACTACTTGGCAGATGAATTCAAAAAAGAAAACAATATTGACCTTAAAGCAGACCGTTTGGCACTGCAACGCTTAAAAGAAGCTGCAGAAAAAGCCAAGATTGAACTTTCTTCAGCCACACAAACCGAAATCAACCTGCCGTTCATCACTGCTGATATGAGTACCGGCACACCGATTCCGAAGCACTTAAACATCAAATTAACCCGCGCTAAATTAGAATCAATCGTTGAAGATTTAATTGAGCGCACAGTTGAACCTTGCAAAAAAGCTATGGCCGACGCCGGTGTTAACCCCTCGGATATCAGCGAAGTTATCCTCGTTGGCGGTATGACCCGTATGCCGAAAGTTCAGGAAAAAGTTAAAGAAATCTTCGGCAAAGAACCGCACAAAGGCGTTAACCCTGATGAAGTTGTTGCCGTCGGTGCCGCAATTCAGGGCGGTGTCTTAATGGGTGAAGTTAAAGACGTGTTGTTGCTTGACGTTACCCCGTTATCATTGGGTATTGAAACATTAGGCGGCGTGTTCACACGTTTGATTGACCGTAACACCACTATTCCGACCCGCAAATCTCAAGTTTTCTCAACAGCGGAAGACGGGCAGACAGCCGTTACAATTCGTGTTTTCCAAGGTGAACGTGAAATTGCCGCACACAACAAACTGTTAGGTCAGTTTGACCTCGTAGGTATCCCGCCGGCACCGCGCGGTATGCCGCAAATTGAAGTAACCTTTGATATTGACGCCAACGGTATTGTTAACGTTTCCGCCAAAGACAAAGCCACCAACAAAGAACAAGCTATTCGGATTCAGGCTTCCGGCGGTTTGTCTGATGCGGATATTGAAAAGATGGTTAAAGACGCTGAAGCTAATGCCGAAGCTGATAAGAAGAAGAAAGAACTTGTTGAAGCCAAAAATCAGGCTGAAGGCCTAATCCACACCACGGAAAAGACCTTAAAAGAAAACTCTGACAAGGTTTCTTCTGCCGACAAAGATGCGATTGAATCTGCCATCACCGCTCTTAAAGGTGTTATGGAAGGTGAAGACGCCGCGGCTATCAAAGAAAAAACCGATGCTTTAATGCAGGCTTCAATGAAGTTGGGCGAAGCAATGTATAAAGCTCAAGGAGCCGCTGCCGGCACACAAGGTGCCGAACAGGGCGCTCCTGAAGCAGAACCGAAAAAAGACGACAACGTTGTTGACGCTGACTTTGAAGAAGTTAAATAATTAATTCTTCAACCTCAAAGCCCCGCTTAAACCAAGCGGGGCTTTTTTAGTATCTTTAACCAAATTATCTACTTCTGCAACTCGGCAAACCTTTGTTTCTGCTCGTCGCTCAACATAGTCCAAAATTCCTCAAAATACCTTTTTTCAATCTCGACAATCCGTTTTTTACCGCTCTCGATTTCTTCCCAAATCGGGTCAATCTCAGCTTTAAGCTTTTCTTTCATCTCCACAAGCTTGGCGTTTTGTTCCGCACTCAATTGCAAATTTTCGGCACTTAATTCCGCCGCGCTGGCTTGAAACGCCAACATAATCGCCAACCCTGCACACCATATTTTTATCACTTCTTCTCTCCTTGAACATTAATCATTAAAACATATATAAAGAAAAACACTTCACAAAGGATATATTACCCCGATGACAAAAAACTTCAACGGATATTTGTTCGCCCTGTTTGCAATTTTTTTATGGAGCTTTAACGTCATCTACTCCAAATATCTGGCAAACACCTTTACGCCGTTTGAAATCTCCTTTGTCCGTTGGATAATTCCGGCGCTGTTGTTTTTACCGTTCACCTATAAAAGCATTATCATCAACCGCCACATATTCCTCAAACACTGGCCGCTCATCCTGATTTTGACCTTAACAGGTCTTGGTTTTCAAAATACTTTTGTTTATTATGCCGGACACACCGCAAACGCTGTTGATATGGCATTAATTAATGCCACCAGTCCGATATTTTTAATCATATTTTCCGCGATATTTCTTCACTCCAAAATAAATTTTTTGCAAATCATCGGTATTTTAACCGCCATATTTGGCGTCATACTTGTTATTCTTGACGGCGACTTAAGCAACTTTAACAATATCTCCCTAACCGCCGGAGATTTATGGATGCTCCTCTCTGCCATATTGTTTGCAATATACGGTGTAGCGCAAAAACTTTTACCGCCAGACGTCCCGGCTCAGCCCGCCTTTTCGCTGATGATATGTATTTCCGCAATAATGTTTCTTCCCTTAGCCGCCTATGATTACAGCCATCATCTCCCCGAAAAAATCACCAAACCGGATATCCTCATTTTATTAATATTAGGCGTTTTTAATTCCGGCTTGGCTTACTTTATATGGAACAAAGCCATCGCTTTAATCGGCACGGTCAAAACCGGAACAATCTACTATCTCATCCCCGTTTTTTCAACCATAGAAGCCTATTTCCTCTTAAACGAAGAAATCTATAAAAACCAAATCTACGGCGCCCTTTTGGTTATATTAGGCATCGTTTTAAGCAACTACAAGCGTTCTCAAACACCCCCTCCTACACAAAAAAAGCGGGGCTAGCCCGCTTTTTTGTTTTCTTACCAGCGATAAGTGAGGCCGAGACCGCCGGCTGTGGCATGGTAGTCGGCGTTAGCGGTGTAGTTCAGCCAGGTGTAGGCGGAGAGGCTGTCGGTAAAGTTG
>JAGASU010000131.1 GCA_017621635.1 Alphaproteobacteria bacterium
ATGAAAATAAGAATTATTATCATTATTCGGAAATTCCGATTGTTCCTATCTATCAAACGATAGATGAACAGGGGCGGTGTTTTTAACATCGCCCTTTGATTATTTTTAGGGACTGAGACGGTTAAAGTCAAGTTAAAAATTTGCTGGGTAAGGAATGCTTCGCATAAGTTATGGATTGCTTCGGTTATTGCCTTACGGCTTACCTCGCAATGACTCGGAGAGGGAGATGCCTGTCTTTCAGGGAGTCATTGCGAGGTGCATGGCGTCAGCCATCGCAACCGTGGCAAACTTCTCTTAGTGTTGCAAGCGAGCATAGCGAACACAGCAACACTTAGTTGTTCGTACAAGTAGAAAGGCAAAGCCTTTCGTAGCGGTACAATCCATAACTGGACGCTTTAGCGTTGCTTTGTTGGAATTTGTGTGTTTTGATGAGTTATTTGTTTGAGCTGAATTTTGTTTGACTTTTCGAATATACAAAAAAGTCACCCAAAGTAAATGAAGTGTCCATCAAAAGTCGGACTGTTCATTTCCCCTAAAAAAAATAGAGTTTGCTATGAAATTAAACTTGCCAAAAAAACTTATACAATATATAAAAAAATAATCAAACACAGAAACTAAGCCAAGGGAGGCGCCTTATGAAATCACATATTAAAGATATCTTGCTTTTAGGCGGTATATATTTTATCGGCTCAACCGTCCTGGCTTTTTTCCCTACCCTAAACATAGCAGACACAATTTGGCTGTTGCTCGCAGTCATAGCCCTCATCATACTTATCTTTAAAAAACGCCTTTCCTTTCTTGAAAAGCTGAAAAACACCCTCCCGCGCCTGTCTTTCTTCCTAACCGCTATCGGCTGGCTTCCTTATGTCGCAACCTCGGTTTCGTTCCTCCTTCTTGCCATACACCTGATATTTACAAACCAAATCCCGCTATACCTCCTCCAAAACATTTACATCATCAGCGAATATATCTACGCCGCCCTATTCCTCCTCTCCCTCATCTACGCCGCCTACCGCGTTTTTTATAAAAAGGAATACTAATCCCCATCCCCCACACACCCGTTGACAACGCTTAAGCACTTTGCTATCATCTCCTCAATTAAAAGGCAAAGGAGAAAAAAATGACACTGCATATACTTAACAACAAACAGCCCGACTTGCAAAAAGCCATTGAACTTTATACAGACTTAGGCTGGGGGCAACCGCAAAATTATAATCTTGAAATTTGGCAAAAAGCTTTTAACAACTCTCATTTTATCACCGCTTATGAGGAAAACGAGCTTATTGGTTTCGTCCGTTTAATTTCTGACGGCTTTCATGACACGCAAGTCCTTGAATTTGCCGTTTCCCCCAAACATCAGCACCAAGGAACAGGCAAAGCTCTCCTCAACGCCTTAAAAACCAACTGGGGACACACCGATATTTATTGCAACACCCTCCCTAAAACTGCCGATTTTTTCCTAAATAACGGCTTTAATAAAAACCGCCTAACCGCTGTCAGTTTTGATAACGCCCAAAACCAATGATAACAAAAGACGAAGGCTACGTCCTAAACGCAAAAAAATACGGCGAAAAAGCCCTGATTGTCACCCTTTTTACCTTAAATCAAGGCAAAATTACGGGCTATGTTTCTGACGGCACAAACAAAAAGAACCGCGGGCTGTTTCAACCCGGCAATAAGCTTTTTTTTGAAGCTTCGGCACGTCTGGAAGAAAATATGCGTCGCCTCTTTCGCACCGAGCTAATCGAGCCCAACGCCGTCAATATGATGACAGACATTAAAAAACTGCAATTAATGACCGCCGTCCTGCCGATGTTCACCCGCCTTTTAAACGAAAACGAAGAAACCTTGCAGCTCTACCAAACCGCCGCTCGTTTTTTCACCGCCAAAACCTTAAAACAAATGCTGACTTATTACGCTTTTTTTGAGTTTTACGCGCTGGATTATTTAGGAATAGGCTTGTCATTAGACTGTTGCGCCGTCACCGGACAAACCGAAGGTTTGTATTATGTTTCTCCCAAAACCGGAAAAGCCGTCTGCCGCGAGGTCGGCGCCCCGTATCACGACCGTTTGTTTTTATATCCGCATTTTGTTGTGGATAACAACCAAAATCCTTCTTATGAAGAAATTTTTAATGTGCTAAAAATAACCGAGTTTTTCTTAAAAAAGCATTTTTTTGCATTTCATAACTTGCTTTTGCCGAAAAGCCGTGCTAATTTGTGGCAGTTTTTTATCAATCCAAACGACGATGACACGTCCATAACGTTGAGGGAATAAATGCAGGAAGAAGACATAACAACCGAACAAAAAATACACGATGTCAAATTAAAAGAAGAGTTAAGCAAGCGTTATCTCTCTTATGCGATGTCAACCATTGTCGCCCGCTCCCTGCCGGATGTTCGTGACGGTTTAAAGCCGGTACACCGCCGCTTAATGTACGCTATGCGCCAGTTAAAGTTAGACCCCAAATCCGGTTTTAAGAAATGCGCCCGCGTTGTCGGCGATGTCATCGGTAAATATCACCCGCACGGTGATTCTGCCGTTTACGGCGCCATGGTGCGCTTAGCGCAAGACTTTTCCGTACGCTATCCGTTGGTTGACGGTCAGGGCAACTTTGGCAACATAGACGGTGACGGCGCCGCCGCCATGCGTTATACCGAAGCCAGATTAACAGATTTCGCCATCGCTTTAATGGACGGCTTAAATGAAAACTCGGTTGATTTTATGGACACCTACGACGGCGAGGAACAAGAGCCGGTCGTTATGCCTGCCGCCGTTCCGAACCTCTTGTGCAACGGCTCAGCCGGTATCGCTGTCGGTATGGCAACCAATATTCCGCCACATAACTTGGACGAAGTCGCCAACGCCCTCCTTTATCTGATAAAAAATCCCGACTGTGACATTGAAAGCCTTGTCAAATACGTCAAAGGTCCTGATTTTCCGACCGGCGGGCTGATTATTGCCGATCATCAGGCTATCATAGACGCTTATACACACGGCAAAGGCTACTTCCGTATCCGTGCCAAATGGGAAAAGGAAGATTTGGGCAAAGGCCAATACCAGATTGTCATTACCGAAATTCCTTATCAGGTTATCAAATCCAAATTAATTGAAAAAATCGCCCAGCTTCTGGAAGATAAAAAACTTCCGCTTTTGGCCGATGTCCGCGATGAATCCGCCCACGACGTGCGCATTGTTTTAGAGCCGAAAAACCGCACGGTGGACGCCAACCTTTTAATGGAACACCTGTTCAAGCAAACCGAGCTTGAAACCCGTTTTGCGATGAATATGAACGTCCTCTCCTCAGACGGCGTGCCAAAGGTGATGAGCTTAAAAGAGGTCTTAAAAGAATACTTAAACCACCGTCACAAGGTGCTTATCCGCAAGTCCCGCTTTAGGCTCGAAAAGATTATGGCGCGCTTGGAGATTTTATCCGGCTACCTGATTGCCTACTTAAACCTTGACGAGGTTATTCATATCATCCGCACCGAAGATGAACCGAAAACCGTGTTAATGGCAAAATTCGGTTTAACCGAAAATCAGGCCGAAGCTATCTTAAATATGAAATTAAGAAACCTCCGCAAACTGGAGGAAGATGAAATCCGCGCTGAGTTTGACGAGCTAACCGAAGAAAAGAACGCTCTTGAGCTGCTTCTCTCAGATGAAAACCTGCGCTTAGAGCGCTTAAGCGAAGAAATCAATCAAATGAAAGAAAAATTCGGCAAAAAAACACCTTTAGGCAAACGCAAGAGCCAATTTGCCGATATGCCGGAAGATGTCGACGTTCCGATTGAGGTTATGGTTGAAAAAGAGCCGATAACCGTCATCCTCTCCGAAAAAGGCTGGATCAGGAGTATGAAAGGCTATGTTCCTTTAACTGATGACTTTAAGTTTAAAGAAGATGACAGCTTAAAATGCGCCATCCACGCCTACACAACAGACAAGATTATCTTGTTTGACACCTCAGGCAAATTTTTTAATATCAACGCTTCCGAAATTCCCTCCGGCCGCGGCTTCGGCCAGCCGGTGCGCTTAATGGCGGATTTGGGCGTAAATGATAATATCTGTGCGATGTTTGTCTTTGAAAAAGGCGCCAAATACATTGTCGCCTCAGACTGCGGGCATGGTTTTGTCATCGATGAAAGCCATATGCTGGCGCAGACCAGAAACGGCCGCAAAATCCTAAACCTCGCAGACGGAGAAGTTGCCGCTTTCTGCAAAAAAATCGAGGGCGATATGGTCGCCATTGTCGGAGAAAACAGAAAGCTCCTCGTCTTTAAGCTGGAAGAAATCCCCTCAATGGCTCGAGGCCGCGGCGTCGCATTGCAAAAATATCAAGCCGGCTGTAAAATGAGCGATATCCAGATTTTTAAACAAGAAGAAGGTTTTTGCTATAACCGCTCCGGCGGCACGGCCAATGAAAAAGAGTTAATCACTTGGCTTGGCCACCGCGCCCAAGTCGGCCGCCTCGTCCCCTTCGGCTTCCCCAAAACCAACAAATTTTTCAAAGACTAAACCAGCGCCCTCGGGCGCTTTTCTTATCCCCCGGCGTGTCATTTGCTCCCCTCATTAAAACCGAAAGAGCGTTCCTCTCTGGACTGTCCAACTTTCGGGGGACAGTTCAAAAAGGGGGTTATTTAATGTTGATAATGAGTCCGCAGTTTGAGTTGGCTCGGGCGCAGGCGGTACATTGGTTATAGATTTGATTGTAGGTTAAATTGTTTAGGCAGACTTTATCGGAGGTGCAATATTGTTTTCCGTAAATAACGTCCCCAAATCTTGTCGAACCTTTATAGAAGCTTATTTTGTATAGTGTATCAAATTGCTTTAGCATATCATTTATGATAGAAACGCACCGCAAGGCTTCTTCTGTTGAGTTTGGTTTTTCGCTTTCGTCTGCATGAAATACATATTGAAACTCCATTATTTGGTTGCTTCTGACATCAATGTAATGTCTACCGCCATTGTCATCAAATATGTATTTACCGTTTCTTTGCCAAGTGGTGGGGATAAGCCTCATTTGCTCGAGGTACGGGATTAGGGAAAATGAGGCGTCCTTGTTATCAGGATACCCTGCGGCGCGGCGGGTTCTGATCCATTCCGCCTGATAATTCATAATGTCTTGAATCAACATTGAATAGGTGGCAAGAAAACGGGTGTGTTTGTATTTTGCCATAGCCTTAGAAAAACCTGCGATGGCACCGATGGATAAAATGCCGACAATGGCTAACACGCCTAACATCTCAATCATCGAGCGCCCGAGTTGGTTAATAATATATTTTTTTGCCATAATTCAGTTCCTTTAAATTCATCATAAACCTTGGTCTATATTATAGAGCAAATTTTAAAAATCGGTTAATGGTGTGGTTTGCTAAGCTATTGAAAAAGCTTTTGCCTGATTTTTCTTCATAAAAAGAAATTCGTTTCGTCATAAACCAACCTTTATGGAGAACCTCTCACCTCATACCGTCATCCCCCCCCAATCTGAGAACACTCCC
>JAGASU010000132.1 GCA_017621635.1 Alphaproteobacteria bacterium
AAGATATGGAAAAAGCTAAACTTACATCACTGCAAAAAAGAGTATTAACCTCACTTGTTATGGTTCCTATTGTCATCGGAGCCTTAAGATACGGACATCCGTTTGCTGATATTTTAGTTTATCTGGTCGGAATTATGCTTTGCTGGGAATGGGCAGCCATGGTTCCCAACAAGTGCGCTAACGTTTATACGGCAAGCTATGCTTTTGCGCTAGGCTGTTCTTTGCTTATTTCAAATCGAATCGTGTTGTTTTTGATGTTAGGCCTTATTGCCGCCTTTGTTTATATGAAAGCAAAAGACGAGGCACATCGTTTGCTGCTGACATTAGGTTCTCTTTATATTTCCATTGGTGTCGGCGCGTTATATTGGATGTATTTTCTCTTTGACGCGTTTGGCGGCATTCCGGGAGAAAGAGGCAGCTTTGTGATGACATTGTGGTTTATTCTAATGGTCTGGAGCGTTGACATCGGTGGCTACATTATCGGTACATCACTTAAAGGACCAAAACTTGCACCGCGTATCAGCCCGAACAAAACCTGGTCCGGATTAATCGGCGGAGTTGTCTTAGCCGTTGCCGTCAGCTTCATTTATATGTATGTCATCAAAAACGTTTTTGATTTACCCATGCTTTTGGGCGAACAATTGAAATTTGCCCAACTTGGCGCAATTGTTGCCGTTGTAGCTCAAATTGGTGATTTAGTCGAATCTGCAATTAAACGCCATCTTGCTATTAAAGACAGCAGTACGCTTATTCCGGGACACGGAGGTGTCTTTGATAGAATCGACGGCCTTATCTTTGCCGCACCGATTGTCTATTTTTACTTTAGTCTGTTTTCATTTAACTAGATTTATAAGGAATAAACACTATGGAGTGGTTCATAAATATCATCTACTACGTTGTCCCCTTTCTTATCTTACTGGGTATTTTGGTTTTTGTTCACGAATTCGGGCATTTCATTGTTGCCAGACGCTTAGGCGTTGCCGTCAGTGCTTTTTCTATCGGTTTCGGTAAAGAGCTTTGGAGCAGAACAGATAAAAAAGGAACGGTATGGAAATTATCCGCTATTCCGCTTGGCGGTTACTGCCAGTTTTTAGGAGATGCAGACGAATCGTCTTCAACAAGTGAAGTTGATTTGAGCAAATATTCCAAAGAAGAACAAAAACATTTATTTATAACACAGTCACCGGTTAAAAAGCTGGCGATAGCCATTGCCGGACCTTTGTTTAATTATCTTTTCGCTTTTCTTGTTTTTTTCGGATTATTTTTTGCATTTGGCAATTACAGCTTACCACCAATTGTTTCAGACGTTATTAAAGACAGTCCGGCCGAAAGAGCAGGAATTATGATTAATGATAAAATTCTTGAAATTAACGGGATAAAAATCAACGATTGGTCAGATATTTCAAAAGAAATAAGCATTTCTGCCGATGCTCCTCATTTAAAAATCGAAAGAGGTACAGAGATTATCGAGCTTACGGTTCCGGTTGAGACAATGGATTACGCTTTTGATGAAACAGAAAAACCATTAAAGCGCAAGATGATAGGCATTAAAGGCGAAGCAAAGAGATTTCAAATTGTTAAAGATAATTTTAATTTCACAAAATCTTTTATTGACGCGGCCAAAGAGGTTTACAGCACTACGGATATGACTTTGCGCGGTGTCGGACAAATGCTTACAGGGGAACGTTCGGGCGAAGATGTCGGCGGAATTATCAGAATTGCCGAAATGTCAGGGGATATTTCAAAATCGAGAAGCTTTTGGGACTTCTTGTCATTTATGGCTTTGCTCTCTATTAATCTCGGATTGATAAACTTATTCCCAATCCCCCTATTAGATGGTGGACATGTTGTAATTTATTTGTTAGAAATAGTGTCAGGACGTCAACTTAATACAAAAGTCAAAGATTATTTGTTTAAGATTGGTCTTGGTTTTATTTTGTTTCTGATGGTGTTTGCCACCTGGAATGATATAACGCACTTAATAACAAGATGGTTTGAATAGCTTTTAAGGATTTAAAAATGAAATTTAAATTGGCGGGGATTTCTTTGTTGGCTTTAGCCGTTTGCACTCAGGCAATGGCTCAGGAGAACATCAACAGTATCAAAATCAACGGTCTTCAACGTGTTGAAAAAGAAACAGCTTTATCTTATGCCGGAATTAACACAAGCAAGCCGGTTTCCACAAGCGAGCTTAATTCGGCATTAAAAAGATTATATGACACCGGACTTTTCAGCGACATCAGTTTTGATACAAAGGGCAATACTCTGATTATTAATGTTAAAGAGAATCCGGTTATTGGCGTTATGGCTTTTGACGGTAATGATAAAATTGACGATAAAATACTGGAATCGGAAGTTCAATCCGCACCGAGATCTGTTTTCAGCAAATCAAAAGTTCAACAAGACGTTCAGCGAATCCTTGATGTTTATAAAAGAGCCGGTCGTTACGGCGTTTCCGTTGAGCCGAAGATTATTAAAAAATCAGAGAATCGTGTTGATTTGATTTTTGAAATTGAAGAAGGCCCCGAAGCAAAAATCGACACTATCAACTTTATCGGCAACAAGCACTATACCGGTAAAGACCTTCAGGGAGAAATTATGAGCAAGGAAAGCCGTTGGTACAGACTGTTTTCAAGTGCTGAAAATTTTGATCGGGAAAAAATGAACTATGACCAAGAACTTTTGCGCCGTTTTTATAACCGTCACGGTTATGCCGACTTTGCGGTTGTATCAGCTATTGCCGAACTCTCAAGAGACAAAACGTCTTTTGTTTTAACGTTTACCATTGATGAAGGTACCCGCTATAAAATCAATGACATTCAAATCAAATCAATGGTGCCTGATGTTGATGCGAATCTGTGGTATAAAGATGTTACCTTTAAGGTGGGCGATTGGTATAATTCCGATGAAATTGAAAAGACAGTTAATGCTTTAACCGAAGATTTATCTAAAAAAGGTTTTGTCTTTGTCGAGGTTGTTCCGAATATTCATAAAGACAGACAATCCGGCAAGTTAAGCGTTGTTTTTGACATTAAAGAGAATGCGAAAGTTTTTGTAAACCGCATTAACATTACCGGCAACACCCGAACACTTGACGAAGTCATCAGAAGGGAATTCCGTATTGCGGAAGGCAATGTTTTCAACGTTGCTAAGATTAAAGAATCAAGACGTAATGTTGAACGCTTGAACTTCTTTAGCAAAGTTGACATTGATTCTGAAAGAGTTGATTACGATAAGGCTGACATTAATGTTAATGTTGAAGAAAAATCGACCGGTTACTTTAATGTCGGCGTTGGCTATTCTACGGTAAACGGCGCATTGGTCAGAGCCGGAATTACGGAAAACAACTTCCTTGGAAAAGGACAAGAAGTCAGCTTGAACGCCGGCGTTTCTCAAAGAACGACAGATTACAGCTTCAGCTTCACCGAGCCATATTTCATGAACAGAAGATTAAGCGCCGGTACGGATTTATTCTATCAAACGGAAGATTATCAAGATGAAAGTAATTATGATATGGATACCGTTGGCGGCAGAGTCCGTTTTGGGTGGAATTATACGGATGATTTATCTCAGTATGTCCGCTATACCTTAAAGCAAGATAAAATCAAGAACGTCAGCAGCGCTTCTAAATATATTCAAAGTGAAGAAGGTGACGCTATCGACTCGGTTATCGGCCAGACATTGGTTTATGACAAACGGGATAATGTTATGAAACCGAGAGAAGGATATTATTTGTCTTTCGGCAATGATGTTTCCGGCCTTGGCGGTGATGACAAATATTTGAAATTTGATGCAAAAGCGTATAAATTCTACACCCTTTCCGATTACTACACCTTCAAATTCTTTATTAACGGCGGATATGTTACCGGTTATGGCGATGAAGATGTCAGATTGGCACAAAGATATTTCTTAGGCGGCAATACTATGCGCGGCTTTGAAACCGGCGGTATCAGCGCTCGAGATAAAGTTACCAAAGATGCTCTGGGTGGCAACTGGATGGTTTGGGGTGGTGCCGAGCTTGCCTTCCCGATGGGGTTAGACGAACTTGGTATCAGAGGAAGAACCTTTGTTGATGTCGGCACGACAGGCAAACCTGATAATATCAATTCTTCTGATGTTGATTACTCTTCAAGCCCGCGTGTTGCTATCGGTTTTGGTTTTGAGTGGACATCTCCGATGGGTAAAATTGACATTGATTTCGGCTTCCCGATTGTTAAACAAAAATACGATGAAACCGAAGTATTCCGCTTGAATTTTGGTACAAGCTTATAATTCAAGGAGTATAAAATGGCTGATAAAGTTTTTTACAAACACAACGGGATAAAAACCATTGAAGAAATTGCTAAAGCTATTAATGCCGAGATTATAACCGAAGGCCGTAGCAAAGAAAAGATAGATGATATTTGCTCTATCGAATCGGCCGGTGTAACAGACCTTTGCTTTTTCTATGATAAAAAGAGCAAAGATAAGGCAAAATTAATCAAAGCAAAAGCTTGTGTTACAATTAAAGAACTGGCTGGCTTAATCCCAGAAGGTGTTATTGTTTTAGTTACGGAAAATCCGAAACTTGCTTTTACCAACCTGATTAATTTTTATTATTCGGAACATAAGCCGACAGCAGAGATTGATAAAAGTGCAGTTATTGCCAAATCAGCTCAAATCGGGAAAAATTGCTATGTCGGACCGCACGCGGTTATTGAAGATGATGTTGTCATCGGTGATAATTGTGTTATTGAAGCAAACGCTGTTATTGCCAGAGGATGTAAAATCGGCAATAATTGCCGTATCGGCAACAATGCAAGTGTCGCCTACTGCTTAATGGGTAACGATTGTTACATTTATACCGGCGCCCGAATCGGACAAGACGGTTTCGGCTTCTCTGTGGTTGAGGGCAGACACCAGCGTATTCCGCAAATCGGCAGAGTCATTATCGGCAACGATGTTGAAGTCGGCGCTAATACCTGTATTGACAGAGGAGCGCTGGATGACACCATTATCGGCGACGGTTGCCGGATTGATAATCTGGTTCAGGTTGCTCATAACGACAGAATCGGTAAATGCTGTATTTTGGTTGCACAAACCGGAATTGCCGGCAGTTGTACTTTTGGCGATTATGTCGTTTGCGGCGGACAAACCGGTTTTGCCGACCACTTAAAAGTCGGTAGCGGCGCGCAAATCGGAGCGCAGTCCGGCGTTATGAGAGATATTGAACCGGGGGCTATCGTTATGGGATCGCCGACCGTTCCGTTTAAAGATTTTATGCGACAGGTCGCATTTTTACAAAAAAACAGCAAAAAATAACTAAGGAGTCTGATATGTCTGAAGAAGTTAAAGTATATCATATTGAAGAAATTATGAAGATGTTGCCGCATAGGTATCCATTTTTATTGGTTGACCGTTTGGAGGTTGAAGTTCCGGGGGAAAAAGGTGTCGGGATTAAAAATGTCACGATGAATGAAGAATTTTTCCAAGGACATTTTCCAAACAATCCAGTCATGCCGGGCGTTTTACAAATTGAAGCTATGGCGCAAACAGCGGGAGCTGTTGTTATATCACAAGATGAGCATTATGCAGATAGTAAGCGCAATGTTTTATTTATGGGAATCGACGGCGTTAAATTCAGAAAACAGGTTAAACCCGGAGACCAGCTCAGAATGCACGTTGAAAAGATTAAAGCGCGCCGCAATATTTTTGTTTTCAAGGGAACAGCTATGGTTGACGGGCAAATTGCCTCTGAAGCAGAATTGACTGCGATGATTTTGGAATAAATCTTTCCTTTAACGCGTTTTTAAGTTGAAAAAATCAGAGATAGGATTTATCTTATCTCTGTTTTTTTGAGGTGATTAAAATGTTTGATGCGCATAAGATACGAAAAGATTTTCCAATTTTAAATAAATTAGTTGATGGCAAAAAAAATATTTATCTTGATACAGCGGCTTCTGCCCAAAAACCTGTGGCTGTTATAAAAAGAATCTCTGAGGTTTATGAGAGCGAATACGCCAACGTCCATCGGGGGAGTTACTGGCTGTCAGAAAAAGCGACAGAAGATTATGAATATGCCAGAAAAACCGTTGCTCGTTTTATTTGCGCAAAATCAGCCGATGAAATTGTTTTTACACGCAATGCCACAGAAGGAATTAATCTTGTTGCGGCGACGTTCGGCGCGCAAAATTTAAAGCCTGGAGATGAGGTTTTACTTTCCAGAGCAGAACATCATGCAAATCTTGTAACCTGGCAACAATGGGCAAAAAAAACAGGCGCAGCGATTAAATATTTTGATTTGGATGAAAATGGCGGATTTAATAAAGAAAAGTTTTTTAGGGCATTAAGTCCAAAGACTAAAATTGTTTCCGTGACTGCAATGTCTAATGTTTTGGGAACGATTTTTCCTATCCGAGAGATGAGCCAAGCGGCACATCAAGCAGGTGCTAAAATTTTAATCGACGCCTGCCAGTATGCCGTACATAAACAAATTGACGTTCAGGAATTTGATTGTGACTTTTTAGTTTTTTCTGGACATAAAGTTTATGGGCCGACGGGAATCGGCGTTCTTTATGGCAAAAAAGAAATTTTAGATACAATGCCTCCTTATCAGTATGGCGGAGATATGATTGAAAATGTCAGCTATGAAGAAACGACATTTGCTCCGGCTCCCTCGCGCTTTGAAGCCGGAACGCCAGCTATTGTGCAGGCTATCGGGCTGGGTTCGGCACTTGATTATTTAATGCAGTTTGACTTTAAAGAAATTGAGTTGTATGAGCAAGAGTTAACCGAATATACAACCCGAAAGCTTCTTGAGGTTAACGGTCTTAAACTTTTTGGAACGGCAAAAGACAAAGGCGGCGTTTTTTCCTTTGCTTTGGAGGGAATTCATCCGCAGGATTTGGCTTTTATTTTAGGGCAGGAAGGAATTGCCGTCCGCGTGGGCCACTTTTGCGCAGAACCGCTGGTTAAAAGTTTGGGATATAACGCTTTGACGAGAGCTTCTCTTGGAATTTATTCGGTTAAAGAAGATATTGATGAACTAATTAAAGCTTTATATAAAGCTAAGGATTTACTGGGTTAAAAAAACTATGACGGGACAAGCTGTTGAGCAAAAAACAATTGACGAGAACGAGGCTCAGCTTTTGGCAGCAATGAGCATTGATGAAGAAGATGAACTTCCGGTTTATAAAGCTTATGCAGGAAAGGAGCTGAGTAATACAGAAAAAAAAGCCAAACTGTTTGACGTTGTAGAAGCCATCAAGACTGTCTTTGACCCTGAAATTCCGATAAATGTGTATGATTTGGGACTGATTTATAAAATTGACCAAAAAGACAACGGCGATTTGCATATTGATATGTCTTTAACAGCCCCCGCCTGTCCTGTTGCCGGTGTTTTACCGCAACAAGTAGCGGACGCTGCGGCCGGCGTTGACGGAGTCGGCGCTGTTGAGGTTGAAGTTGTTTGGGAACCTGTCTGGACGATGGAACGCTTAAGTGATGAAGCAAGAATGATGCTGGAAATGATTTAAGAGAGGAGAAACAATGACTATTGACGAATTAACCGAAAATTTTTCATTTTTAGATTCTTGGGAAGACAGATATAAATATCTGATAGAGCTTGGCAATGGTCTCACCCGTTTAAGCGAGAAAGAAAAGATTGAACAATGGAAAGTTCCGGGATGTCAATCACAAGTATGGATTATTCCGCATTATGACAATGACATACTTCATTTTACGGGAGATAGCGACGCTATTATCGTGCGGGGGATTATCGCTATTGTTTTGGAAATTTTTAAAGATAAGACTGCACAAGAGATTTTAGATATTGATGTTGAAAAAATTTTTGATAAAATGGGTTTAAAGGAGCATATTACACCTAACAGGCGCAGCGGTATGCTTTCTATGGTAGATAAAATAAAATATTATGCCACTCAGGCATTGGGAACAGAGGATGGATATTCACGAGTATCAAGCTAAAAATATTTTTAAAACCTTTGGAATTAAAATTCCTAAAGGGATAATAGCTTATACACCGACTGAAGCAAGGGATGCCGCGCTTAAAATTTCTGAAACAGGACCTTGGGTCGTTAAAGCGCAAATTCACGCCGGTTCACGGGATGTCGGCAGATTTTCAGATAAACGCGCGGGAAAAAAGGGCGGAATCAGGCTTTCGAAAACACCAACGGAAGTTTATGAAAATGCTGATAAAATGCTTGAGAATATGCTTGTTACCAACCAAACCGGCGTAAAAGGGCGTTTGGTTAGCCGAGTTTATGTTGAAGAATACATTAAAACAGTTAAAAAGTTTTATGTCGGGCTTGCGGTTGACTGGACTTCCGCTTCAATAAAGCTGCTTATTTCTCCGGTATCGGAACATACTGACGATGATATTATTGAGTTTGCCTTAAAAAATTCCGAGGATATTTTGAAACTTGATTTGGGGTTACAAGAGCAAATCACCCCCCAACAGCTTAATGAGATAGCTCAGTTTATGGAATTTTCCGGTGCTTTGCCGACTTTAAAAACCTTTTTTAATAAAATCATCAAAGTCTTTTACGCATATGATGCGGTTATGCTGGAAATTAATCCTATCGGGATTAGCAAAGACGGCGATATCTGGCCGTTAGATGCGAAAATTATTTTTGACAGCAACGCTTTATATCGGCACAAAGATGTTGTCCGATTGGCTGATCATACGGAAATTGAAGAAAGAGAACAGATTGCGGCAAAATACGGCTTTCAGTATAAAGAGCTTGACAGCGGTATCGGTATTATTTCCAACGGTGACGGTTTGGCGCTTAATATCATAAACGAAGCTAAAAAAATAAACTTAAACACCGCCTGCTTTTTAAACCTTAAAGGTGGCGTGGACAGAGATAAAATTGCTGCCAGTATAAAACTGATTATGACAAACCCCAAGGTTGACGGTATTTTTATTAATATTTTAGGTGGTTTTCTGCGTTGCAATCTTATCGCAGACGGTATTATTACCGTAGCAAATGACTTAGGGCTGAATATTCCGTTAGTGGTTCGCTTTGAGGGGACGAATAAAGAAGAAGCAACAAACATTTTACAAGCTTCGGGTTTATCTTTATTGATTGCACCGGATACGGCTTTAGGGCTGAATATGCTGCAAAAAGCAATTGCGGAGGACTTATAATGGCGGTTTTGGTTGATAAAAACACGAAAATTATGGTTCAGGGAATCACCGGCACTCAGGCTTCTTTTCATATTCAACGCGCCATAAATTACGGCACAAAGATTGTTGCAGGTGTTGTTCCGAATAAAAGTGATGATTCTTATTTGGGTGTTCCCCTGTTTAGCACGGTTAAGGAAGCTAAGGAAAAGACCGGCGCTAACGCGTCAATTATTTTTGTACCGGCAAAATTTGCAAAATCAGCTATTTTAGAGGCGATTGAAGCCGAGCTTGATTTAGTGGTTGTTATCACGTCAGGAATTCCTGTTAATGATATGATGAAAATCCGGCAGGAATTAGCGCGCTCTAAAACCATTCTTATCGGCCCGAATACACCGGGTATTATCACCCCGAAAGAGGCTTATATGGGGATTTTTCCGGATAATATCCATAAAAGCGGAAAAATCGGGATTATTTCTCGCTCCTCTACGCTAACATACGAGGTGATTTTGGAAATTAACAAAGCCGGATTTGGCGAATCGACCGTTGTCGGGTTAGGAGATGACTTGATTGTCGGGTGCGGCTTTAATGAGATTATTGAAAAATTTAACCAAGATAAAAAAACTTCAGCGATTGTTTTAATTGGCGGAATCGGCGGAAATTATGAAATCGAAGCCGCGCGGCTTTATCAGCAGACAAAAAAAATTAAACCGGTTATTGCGTTGATGATTGATGACCCGACTACACTTTCGGACAATAAAGGTTTAGCGCCAGAAATTCTTTGTCGGGGGATTACGACCTTGGCGGAAAAAAGAAAAAAAATGGAAGACTCGGGTATGACTGTTATCGACAACATCTCCGCGCTAAATGATGAACTTGCAAAAATATGCTGAAATGGTTAAAAATACTGCTTAACATGATTTTGCCACCGCAATGTTTAATGTGCGGCAAAGTTATTTCTTCAGATGACAGTTTGTGTCCTGAATGCTTTGAAGAGGTTAATTTTATAACCAAACCTTACTGTAAGCGCTGCGGCGTTCCTCTTGTTTCTGGTGGGGATGAAACTTATTGTGTCACCTGCCTGAATAAAACTTCGCCTTTACGGCTATGCAGAGCGGCGGTTAAATATGATGAATTTTCCAAAAAACTGATTTTAGATTTTAAGTTTTTAGACCATATTGAAAATAAAAAGCTTTTGGCCCGTTGGCTTTATATGGCAGGTCAAGATATTTTTAAAGAAGGGGTTGATTTACTTATTCCCGTTCCGCTTTATTATACGCGGCTGATTAAAAGAAAATACAATCAATCTGCAATATTGACGGCTGAGCTTGCAAAATTATCGGGAACAGAGGCTTGTTATAAATCCCTCAAAAAAGTAAAACATACTTTGCCTCAGGTTGAATGTGACGGCAGGCGTAGAAAACTTAATGTTAAAAATGCTTTTGATGTGCTTCATTGCGACAAGATTAAAGGTAAGCGAATCGTTTTAATCGACGATGTTTATACTACCGGTTCCACCTTAAAAGAATGTGCGAAGGCCTTGAAAAAAGCCGGTGCAAAATCTGTTGACGCTTTAACGGTTGCGCGTGTTTGCAAAAAATAAAATAACTTTTAGAATCTCCCCCTAAAATAAAAAGCAGGTTACCCTGCTTTTTTTATTTGGAAACGGAGAGAAGCTTTGCGTATTTTTGCAAAATACATTCTGCCGTTTTAGAAAGCTCTTTTATTTGTTTTTTATCAAGCCCTCCTTTGGCAACCAACATATCTGAAGTTAACTCGAAAACCTCACCGCTAAAATCTTTTAAGCAATGTTTTTTGCTTTTCGCGGTGATAATGCTTTGGCGCAGGGTTTCGGTTGCTTCATCAATGGGTTCCATATCGGCTTTCCTATTTATTATCAATACTTGTTGAGAGCCATTTTCCGGCTGTTTCTTCATATTTAGCATTTGCGTCATATAAATCAACCTTTAAATTCAGGTCTTTAGCAGTTAATTTGCCCATTGCCTGCAAAAGATTTAAGCCTGAAACGTAATAATCATGACGCGTTCTGACTTCTTCTACCTCTGAGTTTAGCAAATACTGATATTGGTTTAAGACATCAAGAACCGTCCGGTTGCCGAGAGCTTCTTCTTCCCGCACGCCGTTTAAGGCTACCTGATAAGCTTTAATCTGTGCTTTAACAGAGGTTATTTTTGCCTTATTGGCGCTTAAATATTCCCAATAACTTGTAATATCCGAATATAATTCATCTTGAGCATTTAAGACATCTTCTCTTGCCTGCCAACGATAATATTTGCTTTGGCGAATCTTGGCCCGACTCGTTCCGGCATTATAGATTGGCATAGAGAAATTAACACCGACCTCGACCGAATCATTCGTCGGGTTTTTATCATAAAGATAATTTTGGCTCTTTAACCTGCCGGCCGTTGCATATGCATTTACAGAAGGCAACAAATCGCCTTTGTTGGTTTTAACGTCATATTTTCTGGCTTTTAAGGTATGTTTAGCGGCGGATAAAGCATAGTTATGCGTTTTGGCATAATCAAGAGCGCCGTCTAAGCTTTTGGGAAACATTTTTTCTATTTCTTTAGGGTCGCTGATTTTTTTGGGATCTTCCCCGATTATTTGCTTATAAACCGCTTTAGAGGCTTCAAGATTGCCTTCTGCGGAAATACGCCCCGACTGAGCCGACGCATAACTTGCTTCTGCCTGAGAAACGTCTGTTGTTGTCACTTCGCCAACATGAAAACGCTCCCTTGTTTCATCTAATTCTTTTTTTAAGAGCTTTTCATTGTTCTTTTGGAGTTTTACAATGGCCTCATCCCTTAAAACATCAAGGTATGCCGTTGCAGCATTTAACAAAACATTTTGTTCCATAGCCATTAAATTAGCGTGAGCCGCTTTGACGTTGCTTTTTGCCGCACTGATAGAATTTATGGTTTTAAATCCGCTAAAAACAGGTTCCGAGATTGTTGCCTGCAAAGTTCTGTTATACCCGTCCACTACTTTTTGCGGCACTCCGTTGATAGCGCCATTCGAATTTATTTTCGAATCGGTATATCCGCCTTGCACGCTTAAGGTTGGCCGATAACCGGCTTTGGCTAAAGCAACCGTTTCATCAACTGCGCCAGCCGAAGCGCGTGCGGCTTTTAATACCGGATTGTATTCATAGGCTTTGGCTAAGGCCGCCTCTAAGGTGTCCGCTTTGGCCGAAAGCGCTGTTGAAATTGTTAGCACACTGATTAAAAAACTAATTTTTTTCATCTCTTATCTGTCCTATGTCTGTCTAAACTTATGTTTTTGTAGCACCTATTTATAAAAAAAATGCTAAACAAATTTGTTATTTCTTAAAATAATCTTATATTATTAACGAAAATTCAAACTATTTTACTATAGTTTTGTGAATAGTAATGAATGTTTAACAGGGAGATTACATCTTGAGAAAAAGCAAATTAGAAATTAGTGATGAAATTAAGAAGGCTCGTCTTAAGCTTTCTATTGAACACTACATTAAATATTTTATCGGCAAAAGAGCCTGCGAACTGACAAAAGAGGAAGCGCTTTATGCTATTTCGCTTGCGGTTAGAGAATTTGCTATGGATGAAATGTATAAAACAATTGCCTGCTATAATGAGAAATCAGCTAAAAGGGTTTATTATCTTTCGATAGAATATCTTATCGGGCGCTCTTTAGAGAATAATTTGCACAACCTCGGGCTTTATGACTTATTAAAAGACATTAAGCTTGAGGATTTTCCGGATTTTTCTCTGGAGGAAATTTTTGACACCGAATATGATCCGGCTCTCGGCAACGGCGGGCTGGGACGTTTAGCTGCCTGCTATCTTGATTCCATGGCCTCGCTCGGAATGCCCGGTTTTGGTTATGGTATCAATTATCAATTCGGCTTATTTAAGCAAAAATTTGAAAACGGCTGGCAGGTTGAACAGGCCGATAACTGGTTTTCCGACTTTTCGCCTTGGGAGCTTGCCCGTCCTGACCGACAGGTAACTATTCCGATGTTCGGACACGTTGAAACCTACAAAGACGCTAACGGCAAAGATACATATGTCTGGGCTAACACGCATACCTTATACGGTGTACCTTATGACTTTCCGATTGTCGGATATAACGGCAAATCAGTTAACTATTTGCGTTTATTCTCTGCTAAAACAGATGATGAGTTTGACATTGATATTTTCAATAACGGTGGATACATTGAGGCGGTTGAAGATAAAATCAAGACCGAATCTATTTCTAAAGTATTATACCCGTCTGACGCGCTCGAATCGGGCAAAGCTTTACGTTTATCCCAGCAATATTTCTTTGTTTCTTGCGCTATTCAAGATATTTTCCGCAGATTTTTGGAAAATAACAACGATTTTGATAAACTGCCTCAGTCAATCTGTATTCAACTTAATGATACCCATCCGGCTTTGGCTATTGTTGAGATGATGAGGCTTTTGATTGACGTTTACGGACAAGAATGGGAAGCTTCTTGGAATATTGTCACCAAAATTTTTGCTTACACAAACCATACATTGCTTCCTGAAGCGCTTGAAACATGGCCGGTTAAATATTTTGCCAAAATGCTGCCCAGACATTTGCAGATTATTTATGAAATTAACCGCCGGTTTATGGAATTTGCCAAAGAAAAATTCGGCGATAACGAAGCCAAACTTCAAAAAGTTTCGATTGTTTCCGGCGAAGGGGAAAGCCAGATTATCCGTATGGCTAATCTCTCTATTGTCGGGTCATTCTCGGTTAACGGCGTGGCTAAGATTCACTCTGAATTGATTAAGACCTCGCTGGTACCAGAATTTTATGAACTCTGGCCGGAAAAATTCACTAATATCACAAACGGTATTACACCGCGCCGCTGGCTGTTGCACGCTAATACAAACCTTGCAACGCTTATTTCCGATAAAATCGGCAAAGACTGGATTTCACATTTAGAGCTTTTAAGCAAAATTTCTGATTTTGCGGAAGATGCTGATTTTGTGCGGAAATTTATCAAAATCAAAAAGGCCAACAAAGAAGCTTTACGCCATGAAATCTTTAAGCGCACAAATGTAGCGGTTACGGCTAACAGTATGTTTGTGGTACAGGCCAAACGTATTCACGAATACAAACGCCAGCTTATGGCTATTTTACAGGTTATCGGCGATTATCTGGCGATTGTGCGGGATAATGTTCGTCCGGTTTGCCCGAAAACTTACATTTTCGCAGGAAAAGCAGCCCCGTCTTATACTTTTGCAAAGCTCATTATCAAATTGATTAACAGCGTTGCAAATGTTGTTAACAATGACTCTCGGGTTGGCGATGCGTTAAAAGTTGTCTTTATTCCTGACTACAAAGTTTCTGTTGCGGAAACACTTATTCCGGCGGCTGATGTCAGCTTGCAAATTTCAACAGCAGGCTTTGAAGCTTCGGGAACAGGTAATATGAAGTTTGCCTTAAACGGGGCTTTGACGGTCGGAACATACGACGGCGCTAATATTGAGATCAGAGAAGCTGTCGGCGAAGATAATTTCTTCTTATTCGGTTTGAAAGAGAATGAAATTCAGGCTATGCGCCCGACATACAATCCGCGCAAAATTTATGAGGAATCGGAATATGTTAAACGTATTCTCAACACGATTAACTCAAACCTGTTTTGCGAAAAAGACACGCCGGCGTTGTTTAAGCCTATCTTTGATGAGTTGCTTAATCGGGATTATTTCTTTGTTTTAGCTGATTTAGAAGCCTTTGACAACGCAATGAAAGAAGCAGAACTTGCTTATTTGAAACAAGATGAATGGGCGAAAAAGGCTATTTATAATGTCGCAAGAGTAGGCTATTTCTCAAGTGACAGGGCTATTTCGGAATATGCTTCAAAAATTTGGCATATCAGCGAATGTTCGGATGATGTTATTGAGTTTGAAAAACAAGAAGCAAAATCCGCTTAGACAAGAAATATGCGATCTGAAAATCCCAGAGAAACACTCTGGGATTTTTTT
Source organism: Alphaproteobacteria bacterium (assembly GCA_017621635.1). Taxonomy (GTDB): domain Bacteria; phylum Pseudomonadota; class Alphaproteobacteria; order RF32; family CAG-239; genus CAG-267. The sequence goes on from JAGASU010000132.1 coordinate 15,118, forward strand.
AACGATAATACCATTCTTCAAATTTTTGCCGGTTATATTCTTCGGTGGAAAGTTTGCGTTTCGGAGGCGGATTTTCAGAAAAATATTGTGTTTTTTCTATTGCTTTTTCATAACGTTCCATTTCAAGCCGCGCTTTTTTTATTTTCGGTAAATATTCTTCACCTAACAGGCTCGCTGCTCTAAACAAGCCATAGTTCAAATTCTTTTTTAATTTATATTTTGCTGTTCGATTATAATGGCTTGCAGGCAAGCAATTGACAATTCTTATGCACTTCTCATACAGCGTTACTTTTTTGGGATGCGTTTTTATTGCGTGCAAATCTTTATTTGTAAAAAGCTCTTTAAAAAAGTTAAGTGCATTTTTTTCATAATCTTTTGCTGCCGGCTGTTTTTTCCGAGTGGCATATTCGTATTCTTTTTTTAATTTATAAATTCTGTCTGCCTCGTCGTTGTAACCGTCCAATAAAATATCGACCTGATATTCCGGCAGATGGCGTTTGATATTATTCTCCAAAAGATGCTGCATTGCTTTATTTTCCGGAAAAATATCTTTGTCATAATCACTTAGCATTGACAGAATACGGCGATACTGCATTTCGCTCATCGTGTTATCTTGTTCGGAATAAACATCGGTTGTTTGTCTGTATTCTTCTAAATCATCACAAAAATTTAAGGCCTTGGAAAGTTCTTTGGGCAGAGTTGCCTGCGTCATATCTTGGGGGCTTTTACTTTGACGCACGATATAGCGGGAGCAAAAAATATTCATTTCCGTATTTACGGCATGACCTTCGAGATTCATACATTTTGCCAAAGCCCGATTTATAATTTGGCGCAATTCTGTTTGATTAAAATTATTTTCCATTTTCTTCCCCTTTTTTTGACTATAACACAAAAAAAGAAGTCTTGCAATTAAAAAATTTTGCACAAAAAAAGCGGGGCTAGCCCGCTTTTTTTATTTTTACCCAAGGTGATTTTACCAGCGATAAGTGAGGCCGAGCCGAGTTCTATTTGGCCGAGCGTTTGGTCTTTAGCTGTCAATAAAAAATCTCCGGTTACACCGGCCGGTTTGTTTTTCTTTAGAAAACCTCTGTATCTTGCGATACAGAGGCTTTTTGTGTGTAATAAATTTGCTTTTTTAAGCTATTGCTTATCAAAGCGAAAGGAGAACGAAATATCCTCTCAGCCTATAAGCCAGAGCCAGAGCCATCGTCAACGGCACCCTCGTCGTTGTTGCCAAAAGTATCATTAAGTGACAGATTGTTTCCTTTTACGTTAGCACCAGTTGCGTAGTTAATGATTGCACTGGCTGCAGCTAAGATAGCCAAGCCTACGGCAAGACCAGCAAACCAAGTCCATTTTACCTTGCCGAAAATGGCCTGGAAAGCAATTCCCACCAAACCAAAACCGCCAACGATAAAGATGATCATCTTGACATGATTAAAGACTTTGACAGCTTTTCCTGCCGCTAAGTCCATTATACCCGCCGCATAAGATGCAGCGGTAAACACGCAGGTAAAAAGAAGCGTTAGTGTAAATAATCTTAGATATTTCATGTTCATTTCCTTTCTTTAGTTTATATTAATTGAGCGCTTTAAAAGAGGCTTGCCTATAAAAAACGATCATTTTTTTTCATCAATTTTTCAGGAAATTAACGAAATATTAACCTTTTGATTATATTATATATCTTGTATTGAGTGAGTTGCTGAAAAAAAAGGATCGTTTTTTTTCAGCAGT
>JAGASU010000133.1 GCA_017621635.1 Alphaproteobacteria bacterium
ATCTGAGAACACTCCCCTCTTTACTGTCTCCCCCCTCAAACGTCCCTCCCCGAGTCATTACGAGCCCTGCCGTAAGGCATAAAGGCGTGGTAATCCATAACTTGTGCAAAGCACGCCTTAATCTCCCCCTTTAAAACCGAAAGAGCGTTCTTTGAGAACGCTCTTTGCTACGGGTAGATAAAGTGCGGTGCCATCATCAAATTTTCTCCCGCGGTGTACAAAACGATATATAAGGGAGGAAATTTGCGATCATGAGGGCGTTTTTTCAAGCCCCAAAAGGCTAATCTTCCAACGCCTCATCACTCTCTTCATCTCCAATCAGCTCCGAGGTCAAATGACCGGCGTCTGCCCTGATTTTGCGCTCGATTTCATCTGCAAGTGCCGGATTGTCACGCAAAACCTGTTTAGCGTTTTCTCTGCCTTGCCCGAGTTTTTCACCGTTATAAGAGAACCACGCGCCGGCTTTTTCAATAATTCCGGCCTTAACACCCAAATCAATCAATTCGCCGACTTTGGAAATACCCTCGCCGTACATAATGTCAAAATCGACTGTCTTAAATGGCGGAGCCACCTTGTTTTTCACGATTTTAACGCGTGTCTGGCTGCCAATCACGTCATCTTTATCTTTAATCGCGCCAACTCTGCGGATATCCATACGAATAGAAGCATAAAACTTCAACGCGTTACCGCCCGTCGTGGTTTCCGGATTGCCGAACATCACACCGATTTTCATACGAATTTGGTTAATAAAGATAATCAGCGTATTAGAGCGGGACACTGTCGAGGTGAGTTTTCTCAGTGCTTGGCTCATCAGGCGTGCCTGCAAGCCCATATGTGAATCACCCATTTCACCTTCAAGTTCGGCCTTCGGAACCAATGCCGCCACCGAGTCAACCACGAGAACATCAATTGCCCCCGAGCGCACCAGCGTATCAGCAATTTCAAGCGCCTGCTCGCCCGCATCCGGTTGAGAAATCAGCAAATTGTTAATATCAACACCGATTTTTTTGGCATACGAAGGATCAAGCGCATGTTCCGCATCAATAAAAGCACACGTCCCGCCTTTCTTTTGCGCTTGGGCAATAACGCTTAAAGCAAGCGTTGTTTTACCGGAACTTTCCGGTCCGTAAATCTCAACGATTCGTCCTTTCGGCAAACCGCCGATACCAAGAGCTATATCCGTCCCTAAAGAACCGGTCGAAATCGCTTCGATATCAATCTTTGTGTCTTGTCCGTAGCGCATAATCGACCCTTTGCCGAACGCTCTCTCAATTTGGCTCAACGCCGCGTCTAACGCTTTGTCTTTTTCCATGTAATACCTCTTAAAAAGTGCTGTTATTAAATTCTGCCGTCATTGTGTTCTCTTTTTGTTCGAATTGCAAGCATTTTTTTCACTTTTTGCAAATTATTTTAAAATAGATTTTATTTTCAAATATTTATCCTAACAAAAAGTCAACTTTTCTTAACTCTTTCTCCCCCTTTTCTTAAAAACCGTACTTTCCATACACATCTTGTGAAAATAATTGTTTACAAAAGCCAAAACTTAAGCTATTACTCAACCTCAGTTAGTTTCTTACAACATACTGTAAACATTAAATGAGGTAAATTTATGACTGCTGAACTGCTTATGGCCGGAAAAAAAGGCTTGATTATGGGACTTGCCAATGATAAGTCCATTGCTTGGGGAATTGCTCAGGCGTTAGACGCGCAAGGCGCGCAAATCGCCATTTCTTATCAAAACGAAGCTCTCGAAAAAAGAGTTGTGCCTTTGGCAGAAAAACTCTCTTTTGAGCCGACACTGATTAAATGCGATGTAACCGATTCGGCTTCTGTGGAAGAATGTTTCAGGCAGCTCGGCGAAAAATGGGGCAAGATTGACTTTGTGGTTCACGCCATTGCTTTTTCTGACAAAGACCAGTTAAAAGGCCGCACGATTGATACCACTTTGGCAAACTTCACCAACACGATGCACATCTCCTGCTATTCGTTCTTGGAAGCCTGCCGCTGTGCCTCTCCTTATATGAACGAAAACGGGGCAATCGTTACCTTGACTTATTTAGGTTCCGAACGCGTTTTGCCGAACTATAATATTATGGGCGTTGCCAAAGCAGCCTTAGAGGCATCTGTTCGCTATGCCGCTGCGGATATGGGTATGCAAAAAGTCCGTGTTAACGCAATTTCCGCCGGCCCGATTAAAACATTGGCCGCTTCCGGTATCGGTGACTTTAGAAAAATTTTACGCTGGAACGAATTAAACGCGCCCCTGCAAGCCAATGTTACCCAGGAGCAAGTCGGCCGTGCCGCTTTGGCATTGCTTTCTCCGCTCGGTGAAGCAATTACCGGTGAAGTTCTGCACGTTGATAACGGCTACAACACAATCGCTATGGTTAACATCCATAACACTAAAGAATCTTCTGAAGTGTTAGCTGAGTTTTAAATCTCCTCCCTCCTTGAAAAAGGAGGGTTTTTTGTTATCAAAAAAAGACAGAAACCCTAACGGTCTCTGTCTTTTTTATGCCATCCTTTGTCATGCAAATGCGGACAAAGCGTTACAACTAACACAAAAACGCCGCCGATAAGAATCACCCAATACTCAACGGAATTCAATGCAACGTCTTGTGATGCAGACTCATAATGCGTTTTATACTCTGCCCCCGCCCTCTGCCGCTCTAAATCAGCCCTACAAGCGCTAATATTCAGCAAAAGCATAAAACCAAACACCCAAAATAATACTTTTTTCATAACATCATAATTTAAAAAACATTTAAACTATAATCACTGTTTTCAAATTTTTCAAGCAAAATATTATTCTCGAACATCTCCACATGCAAAAAAATAAATTATTTGTCTATTTTAGGCAAAAAAGTTCTTGATTTTGTATAAAATATATGTTAAAAGAATAGTCGCAAAAATATTATTGTACCCCTATGTTATAGATATGTCATATTATCAACCACGGGTGCATTCTTTTTTATTACATCACTTTCCGATGCCGCAATAACGCCGCATCTCTACATATTTAAGCAAAATAAATATTAATAGTTTTAATAGTTTAAATTTTTTTTAGTATGAAAACAAAAAATGTAAAAAAAGAAACGCCCCTAAGAAGCGTTTTTAGTGCTATCTGGCTTATCCTCATAGCTTGTGTGATACCGTTTCTGGCTTCTTGCGAAGAAGAAACCTTGAAACCGAGGTCAAACAGTGTTCTCAAGGACACGGTCGAGATCATAAAGGATCATTACTACGATTCTGAAAGAACACTCGCCGTCGTTCCCGCAACCAAGGACACACTTGTAAAAAGCGATGTGACGTTCAAACAAACTTCGACGCTGTCAAACACAAGAGAAGAAATCTTCTTAACGTTCCAGCCCGAAGCCTATCTGAACATCAGGCTCTCAAAGCCGCGCATTGAGGTTAAAACTAACGAGGAACTTCCGCTTGAAGTCACCAAAGAGTACATTCTCTCCCAATCTCCCTACAAAAACGGGACCACATTAGGAGAAGATTTTGTCAAGATCTTTGAATTTTCAGACGGACAAGTTGCTACGGTTTCATACGGCTACCGCTACACGGCAGTCATAATCAACCGTGACACTCTGGCCACGCCGCACGCAGAGATTAACACTGTTTCGTTCAACCGCGCCGTCATCGACCAGTTTGAACAAAAAACAGAAACAGAAGATCCCTATCGTGTCACGATGGAGTTCACCGCACCGTTCACAACCAAAGGCGTTTCCGGTCGTGAGGTGACAGAAAACGTACCCATGAAACCATGGTATCGCAAAATCGTCACCACCGAGGCAACCCAAGTTGAAGATGTCAGCTACACCGGCCGTTTCATCGGCTGTCCGTTCAGCGCTTACGAGATCACCGAAAAGGTTAAAACCAACAAAAACGAATTCACCAATATCTATAAAGTGGATTTGTCTTTAACCCTGACCGCTCCCGAAAAGCGTGAACAGCCGTCGCTTGACAGCCTGTTTGCAACATCATCAACCGGAAAGCTTGTTGAAAAGCAGTTTTCTGAAGCCAAAAATCCGGACGGTTTTACCGTTCGTACAATGACAGGAACTTACACTTCAGTCAACACCGGCAAAGAAAACAAAACCTCTGTCGAAAATCTGGTAAGTTTTACTTATCAATTTCCGGTAAAGTTTGAAAGCCAGTACGGCTCTTATCAAATCGCTCCCGTAGCGCTCAAATTTGAAGAGTTAGGCTTTAGCTTAAACAAGACCTCTGAAACCAAGGAAACAAAAACCTTCCGTTCTGTTAACAGTATTCAGGCCAAAATCGGCGAGTGCGAACTTGATGTCATTGATGAGGAAGTTATCCTCAAAATGCAGCAAAACAAACCGCAGAATGTTCTTCCCGTAGATTCGGTCTATACCTTATCGGGAACAGGCGACGCATATATTGTTGACAAAAAGATTATTTGGAGTGACGGCACGCAAACCTCCTCTGAATATACTTATGACGGCAGGCACAGTGCAACGGCTCTTGCTTTTGGCGAAGTCATCACAAGCTCGCTTGACTGGTCAAACGGATCGCTTACCAAGCGCTCTCAAAGCTCTAACACGGAAGAAAAGAAGTTCTCAACCACCACCAAATTTGTTGCGGTTTACACCACGACAAACTGGCAGGCTGACGCCTCTAACCGTACCGAGCAAGGCAGCTTCAAATTCACGGAAGTTACCCCTGTTGTCACATTTAAAGACGGAGAAACCACAAAAACATTCCCCGCCCGCCAATATCAGATAACAGGTCTGGGAGCCAACGTCGCTCAAAATTACAACATCGTCGTTCGTAATCAGATAAGCTATAAAGCTTATGCCTATGATTACAACGCCTCCGCCGCATTTAACGGTGGCTCCGCTGAAAATCTTGTTTCAGAGGGCTTGTTGTTAATCAAGGCCGACGAAGCCGGCAATCCGACTTACAAAGCCGAGCAGAGCTGGAATGGCAACACCGCAACCTTAAAGGTAATCAAAACCACACCGCACAGCTTTGCTGAAGACGAAGTGGAAACGTTTACCAAGACGTTTACGGTTGGCTTAACTCCGTTTGAAAACGGCAGAGTCACGGCAGACAATACCAACTTTGCCGCTACCGAGGCTAAAACCGCGCAGACAAGTTCTTCAATCGACGCTCCGTGGAAAATCACCACACGCAAACAAAACTTCATCTACACCGTTTCCAACGGTAAAGTCAGCCGCACAAATATTGCTACCACGCTGACTGACGGAGTTATCACGTTTGATAATGGCGAATTTGCCCACACGTTTGATTTATCACTGTCCGCGCAAAAGAGCGAAAGCTTCGGAGCCAAACGCCAAGACGGAAATTATGACGTCACGCCTCACAGGCTGACGCTCACCGCCACCGGCGCCGGCAAAACATTGTCCGAAACCTCTACCACCGACATTTACGTCAAGCGCGCAGCTTCCGTAACCGGCCACGAGGAAAAGACAACGGTTTATCCGGATGGAACGGTTGACGCCGAAATCGTTATCAAAAAAGATGACGGCAGTCAGGAAACCATCAAGGCAAGCGACGCGTTCGGCAAACGTTTTGCGTTTGACTTTGCTAATGTCTCTGCACAGGAAAAAGTCGTAACAAACGTTAACCATACCGCTTCCGGCTCAACCGGCACACCCACCACCAACACCTTAAAACAAGGCGCGTGGCGTGTCACCGAGTACCGCTATCCCTACAACCATACGTTAAGCAACGGCACATCAGCTGAAAACATCAGCTCCGCCTACAGCTATAAGAACTATGAGTTCACCTACACGGATAATTCCGTCGGTACCGTTAAGATTCCGATGCCTGCTGTCACAATGTCACATAAGTCATTGAACATCAGCAAGCAAGGTTCTTCCAACGGTTACGTCAATCACAACGCTAATGTTGTGGTAAACGGAACAGCCCGCGGCACCGAAGGTTCGTACACTACGGACCTCGCGGTAACTCATCTCTTAAAGGTTAAGGAAGCCACAGAACCGGATCAGCCTCACTTGGGCAAGCCTAAAAGCTTTATGGTAACGGCAACGTTTGATCCAACGTCAAAGGTAACCCGCCGCGCGTTCTGTTTCAATTGGGAAAATGGTGTCACATACGCCGTTTGCTTATACGAAACCGAACTGCCGAACCAAAGTGATTTTATGTTCAAACAAGACACCTATCAGGGATATAACTCAGTAGGTTATGACAAGAACAATAGCAATCACTGGCAACCGGCACGCGGTGTGGATAGCAGCGATGCCATCCGTTGGTATGACGCCTCAGGCAAAATGTTCTCTGCAATTGACAAAGACTTGAGCTGTAAAATCATCGGCTGGAAAAACATTGTAAACGGTAAGTACGCTATGGAAATCCCCGGCTACACCTACACAATGGACGGATATAACATCACAGTCAAAGCCCCTTCCGGCAAAACCGTGACGTTTAACAGCCACCATGATTAAACGCTTCTTGAACACAAAAAAGCCTCTCCCCGACGGGAGAGGCTTTTTTTATTAAGACCCTATTACACAAAAGCCCACGCTCAGCCAAGTATATCTTAAGCAAAAATATCAATTCCCTGATAATCTCCAATTCTAAACACATCAGCGCTCAAAAAACGCTCGTTCTTATTAAGGCCCGAAAGCTCTTTCATATCTTCCTCATCAAGCTCAACATTTAACGCGGCCAGATTTTCCTGCAAATGTGCTTCCTCGGTTGCCTTGGGGATAACCGCAAGACCTCGCTCGATTCCCCAGGCGAGCAAAACCTGAGCCGGTGTCACGTTATTTTTCTTGGCAATTTTTTTAACCGCTTCATCTTCCATCATCACCGAGCTGCCCGAACCGAGCGGCGCATACGCCGTCACCGCAATCATATTCTTCCGGCAAAAATCGACTAACTCATCTTGAGGAAAATACGGATGACACTCTACTTGATCTACCATCGGATTAATCTCAACTTTGTCAAGAAACCCCTCAAGCCGTTTTTTACCGAAGTTTGAAACGCCGATAGCCTTCACCAGCCCTTGATTGTAAGCCTCCTCCATCACGCCCCAGGTTTCCTCTAAAGGCACGTCTGCAAGCGACAGCATATCCTCGGCTTCTAAGGGCATAATCGCCTCTTTTCTTTGCGCTACCGGCCAATGCACTAAATAAAGATCAAGATAGTCAAGCCTTAAGTTTTTCAAGCTCTCTTTTAGCGCCGGCATCACGTCTTCGGGCTTGTGCGCGTTGTTCCAAAGCTTTGAGGTGACAAAGATATCCTCTCTTTTTAAATTGTCTTCCACAAAAGCACCCGCCAGCGCTTCGCCAATTGCCGATTCGTTATTATAAATGGAAGCGCAGTCAAAATGCTGATAGCCTAATTTCAAAGCCCATCTGATAGCCCCGTAAACCTCAGCCGCGCTGCTCTTCCATGTTCCCAAGCCTAAAACCGGCATTTTTACTTCATTATTTAACTCAATAAAACGCATCTCACACTCTCCTTAAAATTTTTTTTCAATATAATCAAAAAATCCGTCAAATAAACCCTCAAATCCTGTCATCTATCAAAAAAATTTACTTGCAATTAAGAAAATATCGACTAAAGTTTACCTATCGTTACTAACATGGCGATACTTTCTTAAACTCTTGAGAGGAATTTTATAATGAAGAAAACTTTATTATTGGCAGGACTTGCCGGAATGGTTGCCGCAAATGCGGAAGCTATCAACGTAACCCCTTATGTCGGGTTAGATGCAAACTACGCAATTGTGCATGGCGATGCTTATACAAAAGGTGGTTTAAGCTCTAAAGATTGGTCTTTGTCCGGCCTTATCGGCGCAAGAACTGACCACTACGGCATTGAAGCTTTCTACAACACCGGTTTGGAAGAAAACAAAGATGCTACTTCAACCCGTATCAGCGGCTTCGGCGTAGATGTATTAGGCTATCAGCAACTCGGTTGCTCCGGCCGTTGGGAACTCGTTGGTTCTGCAGGTCTTGGTTACTACACCTTGAAAGCTAAGTGGAACAACGACTTTGGTTCTGCTTCTGAAAAAGACCGTGGCTACGGCGAACGCTTGGGTGCCGGTGTTCAATACGCTTTGTCTGAAAACACAACAGTACGCGCCATGTATCACCATACTTGGATTCACAGCTCTCACTTAGACGGCTTGGATGAATTCACCGTTGGTATCAGATATGCTTTCTAAGTTGTAAAGCTTATCCGAGGGGTGGTTTTCCACCCCTTTTTTTATCCCCGAAACCATCTTTTTTAGCAGTTGTTAGAGAGCGACTTGGCGGCAACACCAACTAAGCGAACTTTACAACTGGCTTGTCTGAACGGAGTTATTGAGCCCAAAGCGAAATTTACGAAGCAAGGAGAATGCGTCGCATTCGTAATGCGGATAAAAAAATGGTGCCGTTTGAGTTCCCTTGAACCACCGACCCACGGCTTGCAGGATAAAAACAACTTGGGAAGTTGTTTTTTCCGAAAGCTATAGCAGTTGTTAGAGAGCGACTTGGCGGCAACGCCAACTAAGCGAACTTTACAACTGGCTTGTCTGAACGGAGTTATTGAGCTGAAAGCGAAATTTACGAAGTGAGTAGAATGCGTCGCATTCGTAATGCGGATAAAAAATGGTGCCGTTTGAGTTCCCTTGAACCACCGACCCACAAGTTTTTTCTTATGCGTGGCTCGGCTATCTTGCGGTGTTTATGAAAATTTAAAATAAAAATGGTGCCGTTTAGTGGACTTGAACCACCGACCCACGGCTTGCAGGATAAAAACAACTTGGGAAGTTGTTTTTTCCGAAAGC
>JAGASU010000134.1 GCA_017621635.1 Alphaproteobacteria bacterium
AAGACTTCTCTCGGGCGGTCTATTGCCAGAGCTACGGGGCGCAAGTTTGTCCGCGCGGCATTGGGCGGTATGCGTGACGAGGCGGAAATCCGCGGCCACCGGCGGACCTATATCGGGGCAATGCCGGGGAAAATTTTACAGAATTTGAAAAAAGTCGGCACATCAAACCCGCTGTTTTTGTTAGATGAAATTGACAAGCTCGGGGCTGACTGGCGCGGTGATCCGTCATCAGCGCTTTTGGAGGTTTTAGATCCGGAACAGAACGCGACTTTTAACGACCATTATCTTGATGTGGATTATGATCTTTCCAAGGTGATGTTTGTAACAACTGCGAATTCGCTGAATATGCCGCGGCCGCTTTTGGATCGTATGGAGATTATTCATATCGACGGGTACACCGAGCAGGAAAAAGTGGAGATTGCCAAACGGCATTTAATCCCGAAGGTGTTTAAGGAAAATGCGATTGAACCGCATGAGCTGTTTATCAGCGACGAGGCAATTGTGGATATTGTGCGCTATTATACGTCCGAATCCGGTGTCAGAAATTTGGAAAGAAAGCTTGCTTCTATTGCCAGAAAGTGTGCTAAAGAGATTTTGCTTGATAAAGAAGTGGCTTTGCCGATCAGAGTGACCGAGAAAGATTTGGAAAAATATTTAGGCGTGAAGATTTACCATTACGGTATGCGTGAAGAAAAGAACCATATCGGTGTGACCACCGGTTTGGCGTGGACAGAAGTGGGCGGTGACATGCTGTTTATTGAGGCGGTGGATATGCCGGGTAAAGGTGTGGTTAAACAAACCGGAAAGCTTGGTGATGTGATGAAAGAATCAATTGATACGGCCTATTCCGTGGTGCGCTCAAGGGCGTTGTCGCTCGGGATTGATCCGAGTGTGTTTGAAAAGACTGATGTTCACGTTCACGTTCCCGAAGGGGCAACCCCGAAAGACGGGCCGTCGGCCGGTGTGACGATGTTTACAACTTTGGTATCCGTGTTTACCAAAATTCCGGTTAAATCTGATGTGGCGATGACCGGTGAGATTACCCTGCAAGGGCGGGTTTTGCCGATTGGCGGTTTGAAAGAAAAGCTTTTATCAGCGCTTCGCGGCGGTATTAAGACGGTGATTATTCCAAAAGGCAACGAGAAAGATTTAGCTGATTTGCCCGAGATTGTCAAAAAAGAGCTTAGAATTGTGTTGGCAGAGACTGTGTCGACGGTTTTGGAAGAAGCGTTAGAGTGTCCGGTGAAGGCGATGGAGCTTCCTTCCGCCTGCACCACGACACAGCATAAAGGGGAAAATTTAGGCATTGGAATAGTAAATGGAAGCCCCTCATAAATCCTCACGTACGTCTAAGTACGCTCCGGTTTATGAGCGGACATTTGACTGTTCCACTACCAAAATTTTTCTCCTTTCTGTTGTATCGTGAGGGGAAAATTTAGTGATCTGACTCTGAGATGGAAGCTCAACTGCAAACGGGGTACGTACTCTTTTGTATGCTCCTCGTTTTTGCGGGACATCTTGGGCTATTTCACAATATTTTTACCTTTCTGTTATATCATGAAAGGGGTAATACATACTTTTTTATACAAAATTAGGTGAGAAGTATTTGTTTGTTAAGAAATTGAGGTTATATTAAGCGCGAGTTTTTGTTTTTTTTGAGGAAAAGATGATTTTTGGCGTGTCTAAAGCAATTGTGGCGAGCGTGATTTTGGTGTTAAGTTACGGCGTGCTGTTTTCTGAAAAGCTTAATCGGGCGGTTGTGGTGATGCTTGGGGCGGCGGCGATGATTTTGCTGGGCGTTTTGAGTTTTGATAAGGCAATTGCCGGTGTGGATTTTAACACGATTGCGCTTTTAATCGGGATGATGATTATGGTTGGTGTGATGGAAAAATCCGGCGCTTTTCAGTTTGCGGCAGTGTTTTCGGCGCAAGTTGTCAAAGCAAGCCCGAGGGGGATTTTGGCTGTGCTGGGCGTAGTGACGGCAGTGCTGTCGGCTTTTCTTGATAATGTGACGACGGTGTTATTGATTGTGCCGGTAACGATTGAGATTACGCGCAAATTAAAGATTAACTCTTATCCGTTTTTGTTGATGGAAATTTTTGCATCCAACATCGGGGGAACGGCGACGCTTATCGGTGATCCGCCGAATATTATTATCGGGGGAGCGATCGGTTTGGGATTTTCTGATTTCTTGTTAAAACTTTCGCCGCTGGTGCTTTTGGTTTTAGGGCTGTTGGTGCTTGGTTTTGATTTCTTTTTCGGGCGCAAGCTTAAGGCGTCGGGTGAAGCCAAAAAAGAGGTAATGCGCATTAACGCGCTTGATTGCATTACGGATTTTTCGCTATTGAAAAAATCTTTGGGTGTGCTTATTCTTACGATTTTAGGGTTTATTGCAGGTGAGAGATTTCATATTGAAAACGGGACGATTGCACTGTTTTTTGCGGCATTTTTGCTGATGCTTTACACGGCCGGATTGGCGCATAACGAGCGGGACGCCAAGGTTGAGGAAGCGTTTTCGCTGGTGGACTGGACGACGATATTTTTCTTTACGGGCTTGTTTGCGCTGGTGTATGGTTTGGAGAGTGCCGGCGTGTTGGAAGTTTTGGGGAATAAAGCGCTTGATTTGGTTGACGGAAGCGTTAAGAAAGCGACGTTTTTGATTTTGTGGTCGTCGGCTATTTTATCGGCGGCGATTGATAACATTCCGTTTGTGGCAACAATGATTCCGCTTTTAAAGACCATGGAACCGAGTTTAGGCGGCAGAGAAGCGATGATGCCGGTGTGGTGGGCTTTGTCTGTCGGGTCGTGTTTTGGCGGCAACGGATCATTGATTGCGGCGTCAGCTAACGTCATTGTGGCGGGAATTGCCGCAAGAGAGGGGCGGGCGATTAACTTTTTAGAGTTTTTGATTTGGTCGGTTCCGGTAATGCTCATCTCGATTGTGATTGCCAGTGCTTATTTGTATGTGATTTATTTTATGTAAAGGTTGTGGTATGCAGGCTATGGACTTCTTTTCAGGACTTTCTTCTCAGAGTGTGGCGATTGGCGCCATGGGCTTGTGTTATGTTTTGCTGTTTTCGGAAAAACTGAACCGCGCGGTGATAACGGTGATGATCGGAGCGGTTTTGGCCATGCTCGGCGTGATGCCGCAGAAAGCAGCGCTGGCGGCGATTGATTTTAACACATTGTCGCTGTTGGCGGGGATGATGATTATCATTAACGTTGCGGAACGCTCGGGGATGTTTCAATATGTGGCGATTTGGGGGGCGAAGAAAGTTCGGGCGAATCCTTTGGGCATTTTGATGGTTATGGGGGCGGTGACGGCGGTATTTTCGGCGTTTTTGGACAATGTGACGACGGTTTTATTGATTGTGCCGGTGTCTTTGCAGATAACGCAGAAATTAGAAGTTAACCCGTATCCTTATTTGTTGATGAATATTTTTGCCTCCAACATCGGGGGAACGGCAACGCTTATCGGCGATCCGCCGAATATTCTCATCGGTTCGGCATTGGGGCTGTCTTTTACGGACTTTTTGTTTCATTTAGCGCCGGTGGTATTAGTGATTATGTTTTGTCTGGCGCTGATGTTTGCGTATTTTTGGGGAGATAGTTTGAAGGCTAGTCTTGCTAACCGCGCTTTGGTGATGAACATTAATGAAAAAGATGCAATTTCGGATTTTTCTTTGCTTTACAAGGCGCTGTTTGTGTTGTTTTTGGTAATCGGGCTGTTTGGAGTTGCTGAGCATATCGGGCTTGAAAACGGCTTTATCGCGCTTTTGGGGGCAGCGCTTATGCTTTTGTTATATACGTTTCATTTGCCGCATAAAGAGGGCGATGACAAGGTTGAGGATATTTTAAATAAAGTAGACTGGACGACGATTTTCTTTTTTGCGGGATTGTTTGTGATTGTCGGGGCGTTAGAGGTGAGCGGCGTTTTGCATAGAGTGGGGGCTTTTTTGGCAAAGGCTGCTGATGGCAGCATTCAAAAGAGTGTGTTTTTGATTTTATCGGTTTCGGCGGTGTTTTCGGCGGTGGTTGATAATATTCCGTTTGTGGCGACGATGATTCCGACGCTTAAAGCCATGGAGGAAAGTCTTGGCGGCAGAGAAGCGATGATGCCGGTGTGGTGGGCGCTGTCTTTGGGCGCTTGTTTGGGCGGCAACGGAACACTCATCGGGGCGTCAGCCAACGTGATTGTGGCGGGAATCGCTGCCAGAGAGGGACGGCCTATCAGCTTTGTAAGGTTTTTGATTTGGTCGGTTCCGGTGATGGTGATGAGTGTGATGATTGCAGGCGTGTTTTTGTATTTGGAATATTTTTTATAAATTTTTTATTTTTTATGTTGACAAAAAATAAAAAAAGAGTAGGGTAAGCAATGTTCAAATATTATTTATTAATTATTAAAAAAATTTATTATGAAGAAAGTAGAAAAAAAGTTTAAAAAAACTAAAAGTGTGAGTAGATCATCGCGTGTTAAGACGCAATATCAGAAAGAACGTGATGAACGCAAAGCTCAGAAATACAAGCCGCGATTTATCGATTATTCTGAAGATTGAGAATACTTAAAGTGTTATAATTTTACAAATTTCTTTATTGAATAACCATGAAATGTTGTGAAACATTGGTTGTAGGCATTTTTTTATTGAGTTAAGAACTGAACGGGCTTTTTTTGTTGAGAAACAAGAAAAGCCATTTTGATGTTTTAATAACTACATAAATACTATCTTTTTGCTTTGTTGTGAAACAAGGCAAATTCTTTTGACCGAGGTTTGGCTTTTGTCACCCTCGGTTTTTTTTATTTGACAAAACGTGAAAAATGCAATATATTTTAGGTGATATTGTATTATTGTGTTAATTAAAAAAAAGAATTATGATAAAATGGAGTAAACTGGTTTTGATGTGCGCTTTTTTGGGAAGCGTGCTGTTTATTGCGGTAGCTTTAGTGAATTACTTGTCAGGAGATGAGTCTTTGCTGCTGCCGATGATAGGGGCTTTAGTTATTATTGCTATTTGCAGCCTCTTTTTACAGAGTGAGTAAAACATTTTAGACACGGGGTAAGCCCGTGTTTTTTTGTATCTATCGGAGACTTGACAAAACGTGAAAAATGCGGTAAATTAATTTCTGATATTTTATTATTGTTAAATTAAAATTTTGTATTATGAACACATGGTTTATCTTCGGCGTTATGCTTCTTAGCATTATCGGGGCTTTTTGGTACTTGTTTGAATGGAATATTCTGGCAACGCTTGTCTGTTTGCTAATAATAGCGCTTTGTGATTTTGCTTTGCATAAATCAGATTAAAAAGAATCGGCTTATTTCTTTTGTTATTATTGTGTGACTAAAAAAATTTATGTATGAGAAGTTTGATTTTAGGTATTTTGATGTTCGGCTTCTTTGGGGGAGTCATATTTACGCTTTATTTTCTATTTTCGGGAGCGATAGCGGCTGCCATCGGATGTTTGGTGATTCTGACTATTTGTACTCTTATCTTGCATGAGGCGAGTTCCTGAATTTGGTGAAGAATTTTATAAGGGGGATTATTTCCTCCTTATTTTTTTTGTGAAGATGTTTTAAGAGGTTGAATGCTTGAGGGGGGCGCTTATTTTTGTTGACAAGAAAATGCCGATTTGTTAGCTTGAGGCAAAAGGAAGGTATTTATGGCAAAAAAAGTTAAAAAATCAGATTTTATTGCAAGCGGGCAGGTGGCAGTTAACCGGCGGGCGACGTTTGACTATTTTGAAGAAGAAACTTTTGTTGCCGGAATTGAGCTTAAGGGGACCGAGGTTAAGTCTTTACGGCTCGGGCGCGCAAGTTTGACCGATACATACGGTTCATTTGATAATGGCGAACTGTTTATTGAAAATCTTAAAATCGAGGAATACGCCAACAAAGGGTATGAAAATCACGATGCCAACCGCAAGAAGAAGTTGCTTTTAACCCGACGCGAGATTGATAAGATTATCGGTGCTATGGCGAAAAAAGGGTGTTCTTTAGTGGCAAAAAAGCTGTTTTTTGATGCGCACGGGCGCGCCAAGCTGGAGCTGTTATTGGGTAAGGGGAAGAAGCTGTATGATAAGCGGGAGAGCATTAAGGAGCGTGAGGTTGGGCGGATGTTAAAAGAGCGGTTTTAGGGGAGGGGCTTGGATAGCACCGGTCATATAAGCGTCGGCGCTCGCTTATGTACTACTTATGTACACCGCGCTCACGGCGCCACTTATAGCACCGGCACTATCCAAACCCATTGCGTGCTTGCGCACAAGTTATTTTTGGGGGCGTGCTAAATTAGCGGAGCGTGCTAAAGCATGGTCAAATCGCCGAATGGAAGCCTCCCTCAAATTCTCACGTACGTCTAAGTACGCTCCGGTTTGAGGGAGGACATTTAACGATAGCACCATACTTTATCCCACTCCTTTATCGGAGTGTGTTGCGGGGCGGAGCCATCTTTTTTTGGGGGCTAAAGTACAAGTTATTTTTGTAAATCTTTTATTGGGGTGTGGCGTAAGGCGGCTTCTTTGGAGTATATACAGCCGCAATAGGTTTGGTTGTAGAGGTTTAATTCTTTAATCAGATCTAAGCGGGCTTGTTGCATGCCGTGTTTACGACCCTCGATTTCAAGATAAGGTATATCGGTTTGGACGGAAGCGCGGTTTGCCGCGGTGTTGACTTGGTTGAGGTCTTTATAGCGTGATACGCCCAAGACAGAGGCGACGGCGGTGAAGTTGTTTTCTTTTGCGTATTGCATTACTTTTTTTAAGCGGAGCTCAAAACAGATTGAGCAGCGTTTGCCGCGTTCAGGTTCGTCTTTATATAAAGAGGCGGCGGCAAGCCAGACGTCCGGCTCGTAGGGGAGTTCAACAAACGGGATATTCCACAGGGTGCAGAGGCGCTTTTGTTCGTCACGGCGTTTTTCATATTCGGCTTTAGGGTGAATATTCGGGTTATAAAAGGCAACGGTGAAGTTTTGTTTTTCATCTTTTAATTTTTTGATAACCGCACAAGCGCAGGGGGCGCAGCAGGAGAGCAAGAGAATGTTTTGAGTTGGCATTTTAACGTCCTTGTTGTTTTTTCTTTATTCTAGTTATCGGTATAGTTTTTTATTGTAGCATATTTTTTTAAGATGACAAGAAGAATCGGGGAAAAAGAAAAACACCCCAAAGGGTGCCTCTTTATAAATTGGTGGAGGTAAGGGGGATGACCTTCGGCTTTTTCAAAGCCTCGGCCGCACAGGCGAACTTTTGCCTTCGGCAAACCGGCGATCCTCCCGTCTCGCCTAGTTCTGGTAGTCAAACCCCTTTTTCGGGGTTCGATCCAGATTTCTTCTATCCAATTTATAAAAAAACACCCCAAAGGGTGCCTCTTTATAAATTGGTGGAGGTAAGGGGGATCGAACCCCTGACCTATTGATTGCGAACCAATCGCTCTCCCATCTGAGCTATACCCCCAATCAAGAATAGATTACTGTTACATCACAAAAAAAATATTTACAAGCATTTTTTTGGGAAAATAATAAAATTTTTTCTTGCAATTTTGTAAATAACCCTTTATAAGTCATCTCATCTTAAACATTCGTGGTTGTAGCTCAGTTGGGAGAGCGCTTGAATGGCATTCAAGAGGTCAGGGGTTCGATTCCCCTCAGCTCCACCAGTTTTAGAAAAGAAATACTGTATTTTTGATGAACTTTGGTGTTTGCAATCCGAAGGAAACGAACCCCGAGGAAGGGGTTTGACAGCCAGCGAAAGCGAGACGGAAGTATCGCGGTCGGCCTTTAGGCCGATGAGCGCAGGAGCGGCCGAGGCTTTGAAAAAGCCGAAGGTCATTCCCCTCAGCTCCACCAGTTTTTCAAATATAGATTGTTTGAG
>JAGASU010000135.1 GCA_017621635.1 Alphaproteobacteria bacterium
GAATGGGGAATTCCCGCCGCCGTTTTGACTTCATATCTTGACGGTAAGGGAATTGTCGTTGAAAAAACCACCGATTTTACGATTCTGTTTCTGTTTTCGATGGGCGTTACCAAAGGCAAATGGGGCACGCTGCTGAATGCGTTGTTTGAGTTCAAAAGGGATTATGACCGCAATACGCCGCTGGAGCGCGTCATTCCCGGTCTGGCGGCCGAACACCCGGAACGCTATGCAGGCATGGGGCTGAAAGATCTGGCAGGCGAAATGTTCAAGGCTATGTCCGAATTGGGAACCACCCGCGCTTTGTCCGAAGCATTCTCTGTCTTGCCGCATCCGGATATGGCGCCGGTAGACGCTTACGAGCGCCTGGTTAAAGATGACGTTGAATCTCTGACTCTTGAGCAGATGGCGGATCATACCGTGGCAACCGGCGTTGTGCCGTATCCGCCCGGAATTCCGCTGTTGATGCCGGGCGAAAATGCCGGCCCGGCCGACGGACCGCTGCTGGGCTATCTGAAGGCATTACAGGCCTTTGACCGGAAGTTTCCCGGTTTTGCCCATGACACGCACGGCGTTGAAGTTGACGCGGACGGAAATTATACGATTATGTGCATTAAAAAGTAAACGAAAAACCCCGGATACTTCCGGGGTTTTTTGCGGACCCCAAAACATCCCGGCAAAGCCGGGATGTTTTTTTAACGGCGCTGGCCGCCGTCGTCAAAATGTCCGGTATGGAAATAATGGCTGTCGTGTGTGTCTTCGTGCATCAGATGACAGGCGGCGATGACGGCAATGGCGGCAATAATCAAAACTTTTTTCATTTCTTTCTCCTCAAAATTATAAAACAAGTATACTCCGTTTTTATGGCGGCACAAACCGAAAGCACGATTATTGCACAGAATATCAGGGCTGGGTTTCCGGCGCGGAAGATATGAAATGGATAACCCTTTGCGGATAGGGGATGTTGATGTTGTTTTCTCGGAAGCGTTCGACGATTTTCTCCCTGATGCGGAACGAAATGCCGGCGCCGCTGTAAACGTTGGCCGTATAGCAGTTGAGCTGGAAATTGAGGCTGTTGTCGCCCAGATCCGTAAACTGCAGGGACGGCGGCGGCGAATTGAGAACTTCCGGATCTTCGCCGGCAATTTCGAGCAGGATGGCCTTGACCTTGTTGATGTCGCTGTTGTAGTCGACCCCGACCTTGATTTCCACCCGGCCCATCTGGTCGCTGTAGGTTTTGTTAATCAGACTGTTGGCCAGAATGGAGGCGTTGGGGACGATGACATTGGACTTGTTCCAGGTTTCAAGTTCGGTCGAGCGCATGTTAATGCTTTTAACGATGCCTTCCTGGCCGTCGATGATAACCCAGTCGCCGACCTTAATCTGCCGTTCAAACAGAATGGTCAGACCGGCGACCAGACTGCTGACCATGTTCTGCAGGCCGAGACCGGCGCCGAACGACAGGGCGCCGGCAATAATCGCAATGCTGCTTATGCTTCCGCCCATAACCGCAAAACCGACAATCAGCGAAATGATAATGCCGAAAAAGCCAATGCCCGAAATGACCGAGTTCTTAACGCCGGGATCCCAGTCAATCTGGCTCAGGCTGCCGTTTTGAAAACTTCCCTTAAGCATTTTGAACAGAAAGGACGATACGAAAAAGCTGATAATGCCGAGCAGAATGGAGGTAATTGAAATATGCAGGCTGCCGATGTTGAAGCCGACCAGAAAGTTGCGGACCTTGTTCAGCATGATGTCGACTGACACGCCCCAGACGGCCAGCAGGGTCAGAATGGCCATAATGCCGAGAATGGGCTTGAGAATCAGCGCAAACCAGAAGTTTGCCTTTACCAGTTTTCGCGGATTGATGCGCAGCGTCCGGCTCCAGAATTTCAGCCGCATTAACTGACGGAAGATAACCCTCAGCAGCCGGTCGAGAATGTAAAAGACGGCAATGACAACGCCCGATATGATGAAACGGTTGATGGCAAATTCCGAAAGCCGTATATAACCAAACAGCGATGCAGCAAAGGAAACCGCCATGAATACGGTAACCGCCAGACTTATTTTGGCCGGTGTGCTCAGTTCCTTGTATTCTTCCTCGTCCTTGCCGGCGTTTTCCTTTCCGGTCGCTTCGGCGGTGGCTGCGTTTTTGGCGTTTTCTTCCGGCGTACCGTCAAAAAGAAACTTGTTGGCAACCAAAACGACACAAAAGGCTTTGACCGCATTGGCAAAAATCTTGAGAGAATACAGCACTTCCGGATTTACGTTCATTTCGGCGGCCAGCGATTGAAAAAAACTGACGATGCAGATGGCCGCGGCCGAGAAAATCAGCGCCTTGCTGCTGGCCTGCGCCCGGTCGTTGCTGACCTCGATAATCCGCCATTTGCCGTTTGCCGGTGTCAGCAAAATGCGAACCAGCGCTTGCGTCAGGAAAAAATAAAGCAGATACAGCGCCGCCGTGTAAAGCATGGTTCCGAAGTTGCTTTTATTGATGATGGCACCGTTTTTAATCCAGAACATGAACGTTCCGATAATTGCGGCGGGAATCAGCCCGCGGGCCAAAAACATCCACAGCGCGGCTCGCACTTTCTGCGTATAGTCCGGGTTGGCAATCGCCTCGCGGTAACCGAGCCTGGTTTTGATAAAATGGCGCAGGTATGCGGCGGCAAAGGTTGCGGCGATAATGTAAAACAGCGCGTAGACAATGTTGTCGTCAGCGGTTGCCATGTCGGCGGCAGGCAGCTGGCGGTACCAGTCGAGCGGCGACTTTATCAGTTCGAAGGTAAATTTGGCAAAGCTGACCAGTGAGGTCCAAAACTCCTGAGGATGGAAAATGGAGCTTTGCTTGGCAAAAATGCGCGTGAACAAATCTTGGTTGCGGACTTTCAAAATCAGCCCGTTTAAATCGTCGATTTTGGTTTTTGCCAGTTTTGCCTGGGCGATTGAGGTCTTATAAGCGTCGGCCTGTTTGTTAAGCTCTTTGCGCTGTTTGGCTATTTCCGCCGGTTCGTTGCCATCGTCTGGGACTTCACCGAGAGCGGCGATTTTTTTCTGAACGCTGCCGAGGTCATTGTTGAGCAGCGGCAGGTTTTGATTAAGCTTGTCCTGCAGGTCGTTGATTTTGTCAAGCATGCCCCCGGTAGCGCCGGGTCCGATTTTGCCCGAGTTCAGCTCGGCCGTCATCTTGTCCAGCTGTTTGTTGACGGCGCTGTAATCGACGTTTTCATTGTCGGCGGGCGGTGTTTGCGTCTGCGCGGCCGCGGCTGCGGTGGCAAACAAAACGAAAAAAATGGCGGCTAAAAGTTTTTTCATCATCAATCCTTTGCTTTTTTGGGCTTATATAATCACGGGACAGGCTATTAAAAGTGTTGCCGGAAGAATTTTATTGCACTACACTCGGACAAGAAGGAAAGGAGAACAGATGAAAGTATTGATGATAAACGGCAGTCCGCGTCCGCGGGGCTGCACTTTTACGGCGCTTTCCGTCGTTGCCGAAGCGCTGAACCGGGAAGGGGTCGAAACCGAAATTGTCCAGAGCGGTGTCGGCGCGCTGCGCGATTGCATAGGCTGCCGCAAATGCCGCGAAAACGGCGACAGTCGTTGTATTTTTAACGACGATGTCGTAAACGGGATTATTGCCAAAGCCGAGCAGGCCGACGGTTTTGTTTTCGGTTCTCCGGTTTATTACGCGCACCCGAGCGGTCGGATACTGTCGCTTCTGGATCGGCTGTTTTATGCCGGTTCCGAAGCGTTTATGAACAAGCCCGGTGCTGCGGTGGTTTCTGCCCGGCGGGCGGGAACGACGGCTTCGCTGGACGTCCTGAACAAATATTTTACCATCAGCAGAATGCCGGTGGTTTCTTCCCGTTATTGGAATATGGTGCACGGACAGACGCCGGAAGACGTCATGCAGGATGCCGAAGGGATGCAGGTAATGGAGCTGTTGGGCAGGAACATGGCGTGGCTGCTGAAATGTATTGCCGCCGGAAAACAGGCAGGCATTTTGCCGCCGCAGCTGGATAATCCGGTCATGACCAATTTTATCCGCCGTTAATAAAGAAAGCCTCCCGTCGGTTGCGGGAGGCTTTCTTTTTAGCCGTTTGGTCGGTTTTCTCGCGAATGCGTTTCTTTTGAATACAAATGATGCGGCGTTTCGATTTCTTCTTTTTCGACAAATTCGGCCTTTTCGACTTCCTCGTCGTCATCGGAAAAAGCGTTGCTGACTTTCTGGGCGCCGTTTTTGGTTGCTTCCCAGGCGTCGCTGCTCACTTCTTTGGTCTTGTCCCAGGCTTTGCCTGAAAACTCTTTGGTGGCTTCCCAGGCTTCGCCGGCGGTGTCTTTGGTCTTTTCCCACAGGCTGTCGCTGTCTTTTTCAAAATTGTCTGACATTTCTTTTCTCCTTTTTTTGGTGTTACCCCCGGAAAATAGTTGTTTTCGCGCCGCTTTCAATCAAGACTTTGTATTAAGGTATGTTTTTTTCATGTTCTAAGGTTTTATTCTGTAGTTTTAAAATTATATAGAACGCAGGACATTGTAACGGGAAGCAGAACATGAAAAAACTTATAGTCATCCTGTGCGGAGTAATATGGGCTTCGGAAGCCGTCGCCGTTACCCAGATAATTCCGGCAGGGGAAGATGTTACCGGCGGCGACGTGCACACTGTTGTCACGCAGCAGGTTTATGGTACGACCAGAAATTTTACCGTTTCCGGCAATCAGCAGATAATGTCCGGCGGCAAGTCGTACAACAGCGTCATATATCCCTACGGGCAGCAGAATGTTGAGGCCGGCGGTGTGTCTTATAATACGAATGTAGCGTATGACGCCTTGCAGAATGTAAACGGTACGGCCTATTCGTCAACCGTTGATACCCGCGGTACCATAGATGTCAACAACGGCGGTTATGCACAGGATACCGTTGTCAACGGAGGCATTTTCATCGTTTCCCGCGGTGCTGCCGTAAAGGGAACGCTGTTGCGCGGCGGCCGTGAGAATGTTTCCGGTACCGATGAGGATGCGACCATAATCGGCGGCTTGCAGGAAATTTTGTCCGGCGGGGTTTCCGAACGGGCACAAATTACCGGCGGACGACAGCAGGTGGATGACGGCGGCACCAGTATCGGCGCCGTCGTTTCCGGCCGCGGCAGTCAGGAAGTTTCGGGAACGACGCGACAGGCTGTTGTCAAAAGCGGCGGCATTATTGACATTATCGACAACGGCGTCGCTGAACAGATACTGCTTGACGGCGGCGAGATGAATGTCGATTCCGGAGCCGTATCCCGCAATACGACAATCAGTTCGGGTACGCAGAGCGTTTACGGAACCGACACGGACAGCACGATAAACGGCGGCGTGCAGCAGATTGAAAGCGGCGGCGTCGCTTCGGGAGCCTTGGTTAGAACCGGAGGAGTGCAAAGCGTTTTTTCGGGAGGCAAAGCCGAGAATACTGTCGTTGAACGCAACGGCTGGCTGTTCTTGTTTGCCGGCGGAAGCCTGTCGGGAAAGACCAGCGTAACCGAAGGCGTGGTAACGTTTGTCGGCAGCAACAGCATTCCGGATATGGAAATGCGGAATGCCGTTGCGATTGTCCCTTACAGCCACGACTTCAGTTCTCTGCAGTTTGACAATTTATCCGGTCAGGGAACCTTCGGCATCAGCAGCAGTCTGTCGGAAGGGCTTTCGGACAAAATTCTGGTACACTCGGGCAGCGGAAATTTCGGCTTGGTAATTCATGACTACAGTCCGGAAGGGAGTACGCCGGCCCGCTATAAGATTATCGATGAAGACAGCGGAGCTGCGGACAGTTTTTATCTGGTCGGCGACGCCGTTGACGTCGGAGCATTTCGTTACGGGCTGGAGCGGGACGGCGACGACTGGGTTCTGGTCAGGACTCAGGACGTAACGGACAGCGCCGTCATTGCTAAAAACACCTATTCTTCGCTGGCATCGCTGTTTTATACGCACCTGACGCCGGTTTACAACCACATCCGCAGCCGGCGCAACGCGTCCGGGCATGACAACGGCCTTTGGGTAAAAGGGTTGGGGCAAAGGGTCAAATTTGCCTATAAGGACAAAAGCCGGAGCCGGATAGACATTTACGGCACGGAAATCGGCTATGACCGTGAAGTCTGGCGGCAGAACGGCCATTATCTGAGCATGGGCGTCTATGGCGGTTACACTTCTTCACGCCAGAAATTTGACCGCAGCGGTCACGGCGATGCCGATACGCAGTCTCTCGGTTTGTATTCGCTGTTTAATACGGATGACAACTGGTTCGTCGATATGGTCGGCACCTATTTCTGGCATCGGCAGAAACTGCGGAGTTATACGCCCGCAGGCAGCGGCGTTGACGGCAAATACCGCACGAACAGCTGGCAGCTTTCGGCTTCGCTGGGAAAACGCGTAAATTTTGACGGCCGGTGGTTTGTCGAACCGTCGGTCGGTTTGAATTACATGCACATTGACGCCGTCCGTTATCGCACCAACTTCAATACCCTGATAGAAGCTTCCGACGCCGGTTATTTGAGTACCAGAGCCGATTTGATTGCCGGAAAGTCTTTTGTCTGGGGTGATAACCGCTTTTTGGACGCTTACGGGCGTTTTGCCCTGATTCATGATATCGACGGCAAAAGCAAGGTGCGCGTAGCGGACTACGGTTTTGCTGAAGACCTGTCGTCCCTGCGCTATGAGCTTGGCGCCGGCGTCAGCACCGCCTGGAGCGAAGACGGAACCGCCTATCTGGAAGCCTCCGCCCAGTTGGGCAGCCGCATTAAACTTCCCTGGGAAATTAACTTCGGGATTCAGTACCGGTTTTAGAAAAACAAAGGCCCGGTGCTTCCGGGCCTTCGTCAGGAAATAAGCCTAATTTCCGGCTTTCAGAATGTCGGCGGCAATCAGTTCCGGCGTCAGATGATAACGCTTATACAGTTCTTCAACGGGCACCCGGTCGGTAAATTCCTTTTTGGCGCCGAAGTTCAGCACTTTCATATTGCTGTCGCCGTAGAAACGGGCAATTTTTTCGCCGAAACCGCCGTCAAGTTCGCCGTCTTCCAGCGTGGCAACGATTTTGTGGTCGGCCTTCAGGCTGTTAAGCAGGTTTTCGTCCAGTCCGGTCAGGTAGCGCGGATTGACGAGCGTTGCCGTAATGCCTTGTTCTGCCAGTTTGGCCGCGGCCCGCCTGCCGAGTTCAAAGAAACTTCCTGCGGCAATCAGGGCAACCTTGCTGCCTTGCTGTTCAACCTTATAGGTATTCAGCTGTTCGAAAGTTTTTTCGGTTTCTTTTTCCGCATGAACGACGGTTGACGGAATTCTGATGACAACCGGATGGGAGGTCTGTTCAATACCCCAGTCCAGCATGGACAGATATTCTTCTTTGGTTGTCGGCGCCAGGTAAACGAGGTTGGGAATATTTGAAATCAGCGGAATGTCAAAAGTTCCCAAATGCGTGGCGTCGCCGCCGGAGATGCCGTTCCAGCCGATGAGAATGACAGCCGGATTTTTGTTCAGCGCCAAATCCTGCGAAAGCTGGTCGTAAGTTCTCTGTACAAAAGAGCTCAAAACCCAGAAAACGGGTTTGCAGCCGCCTTTTGCTAAAGCCGAAGCCATGGCGACACCATGCTCTTCGGCAATGCCGACGTCAACGAAGTTCCGGCCGAATTTCTGGCGCATGTCCGGCGTCATGCCGATAGCGCCCGGAGTACCGGCGTTGATGAGGACGACCTTTTTGTCTTTGGCGATTTTTTCCTGCAGGTAATTGACCGTAATGCTGTTGTAGTTTTCGCCGCTGAGGTCAACGGTCGGATTGCCGGAAGCAATGTCGAAGGGAACGCTCCAGTGCCAGGTTTCCTTGTGTTCTTCCGCAGGTTTGTAACCTTTGCCTTTTTCGGTATGAATATGCAGAACCGTAGGCTTGTCCGTGTCTTTGACTTCTTTCATCAGCGATGTCAGTTTGGCAATGTCGTTACCCTCTTCCAGATAACGGTAATCGAACCCGAGAGCCTTAAACATGTTGCACTCGGCTTTTCCGCCGGTCTGGCGCAGCAGCCGCAGGTTGCCGTACAGGCCGCCGTGGTTTTCGGCAATGGACATTTCGTTGTCGTTGACAATAATGATAATGTTGCTGTTCAAAACCGCGGCGTTGTCAAAACCTTCGAGCGCTTCGCCGCCGGAAAGCGAACCGTCGCCGATAACCGCGATGACGTTGTGCTTTTCGCCTTTGAGGTCGCGGGCTTTGGCCAGACCGCAGGCCAGACTGACCGAAGTGGAAGTATGCCCGACGATAAAATGGTCGTGCTCGCTTTCTGCGGGAGTGGTGTAGCCGGAAATCTTCCGCATTCCTTCGTCGGTCAGAAAACCGTTTTTGCGCCCCGTTAGAATCTTATGCGGATAGGATTGATGCGAAACGTCATACACAATCTTGTCTTCCGGCGAGTTAAAAACGTAATGCAAGGCAATGGTTGTTTCGACAATGCCAAGATTGGGACCGACATGTCCGCCTATTTTGCTGTCGCGGTTCAATATGGCGCTTCTGATTTCTTCCGCCAGCGCTTCAAGCTCTTTCAGGTTGAGTTTTTTTACGTCTGCGGGTGAATTGATGTTGTCCAGATAACTCATCTTTTTCTCCTGATATTAGTGGTAAGATTCGATTCTGCGTAACATCATAAATTCTAGAGCTTACTCTAAGTCAAGAGCTAATGTGGGTTTTCTGAATTTTTATTTGTATTTTTATGAAACCATTTTGAGTCCGACGACGCCGATGATAATCAGTCCGACGCTCACGATCCGGCACAGTCTGCGGCTTTCGCCGAAGAAAATCATATTGATGGTTACCGCGCCGGCGGTTCCCAGTCCCATCCACACCGCGTAGGCGATGCTCATGTCCAGAAAATCAAGCGACAGGTACAGAAAAAGGTATGAAAGGGCAAAACCGCCGGTAAACAAAAGCAGATTGGCCAAATTCTTTTTTCGGCTGAACATCTTCAGGCCGACAACGCCGGCAATTTCCAGCGTTGCGGCAATAATAACGTAAATCCATCCCATTCGCTTACTCCTTTTCGGCTGGTGTCTCTTCGTTTTCGGCCAGTTTCAGGCTGATAACCCCGGCAATCAGCAGGGCAATGAAAAAGCCTTTTGCAATTGTGAATTCAACGTTAAATATCAGTGTATCCATAAGCGCCGTGCAGACGGTGCCGACGGCCGAAAATATTGCGTAAACCGTTCCGGTCTGAATGGTTTCGCAGGCTTTTTCCAGAAAATAAAAGTCGGCAACGATGATAAGCGCGATTAGAATAAAGTGCGGCCAGCTTTCAGCCGCGTTGAAACCATAAATCCAAAGAAGTTCAAAAATACATGTCAGAACGACATAAGTCCATCCTCTACTAATTTTTTTTCTCCTTGCAATTAATAATAACAATTATATCATAAAACAACGAATGAAAGCAACGGAAATTTTTTCGCTTGTCAGAAGCCTTCTTCTTTATATGGGCGGGACATAAGACTTTCCATTGCCGACTTTATGGAAATGCCCGCAAACAGAACTTTGTTTACCACTTCGCAAATGGGCATTTCTATTCCCAGTTCGCAGGCGCGTTTTACAACGGCTTGAGCCGTATAAATGCCTTCGACGGTGCGGGTGTTTTCTTCAATCAGTTTTCGCGCCTCGCCGCGAATGCCGATTTCGTATCCGAAACTGAAATTTCTGGATTGTGAGCAGCCGGCGGTCAAAACCAGATCGCCGAGGCCGCACATGCCCATCATGGTGCCGTGGCGGCCGCCGAGAGCGCCGGACAGGCGTCCCATTTCGTTAAGTCCGCGTGTTATCAGTGCCGCCCGTGCGCCGTCGCCGAATTCTGCGCCTTCAATAACGCCGGAGGCGATGGCAATAACGTTTTTGACGCTGCCGCCGATTTGCGGCGAAATCATGTCGGATGTGGTATATGGCCGAAAGTAGGGGGTGGCAAGCATGTCGGTAAGCTGTGCGGCAAGGCCGTCTTTGGCACAGGCAATGGTTACGGACGTCAGTTTGCGCTGTGCAATGTCAACGGCAAAGCCCGGGCCGGATAAAATGGCAATGGTAGCCGCGGGAATTTCGTCTTCGGCGATTTCCGACAGCATTTTTCCGGTTTCCGCTTCAATTCCTTTGGCACACAGGACAATAACGGTGTTTGTTTTGATAAAAGGTTTTATCTGCCGCAGGACGGAACGCGTTGCCTGTGCGGATACGGACAGCAGAACGATATCCGCAAAATCGAAAACTTCGGCAATTTCGGAAGTCGATTTTATGGCGTCGGGCAGGGGGATGTTCGGCAGATGTTTGGTATTGAGATGTTTTTGGCTTATGGCGTTGATAACGTCGGGATTTCGGTCCCAGCAAAGAACGTCGCATCCCGCCCGTGCCGCGGTCAAAGCTAAGGCTGTGCCGAAAATCCCTGTTCCGATAATCCCGATTTTTTTCATAAATTCCTCCTGAAAATAAACGCTTCCTGCGCCAAACAGTTGCAGTTTTCTTCCGTTGTCAAAAGTCTATGCGTGAAATCGGCTAAAGTCAATATAACGATATCGCCTTGCCGAAGATTGTAGTAACAGGATGATTGTAAAATTAATGTGCAATGGAATATAAAATGCCGCAATAGAGTGACTCACAATACTTATGTCAATCTGTCGGTTCAAAACGACATAACGGAACTTTGCTCACGGAGAGAGCTTGATTGTTGTAATGTTTTCATGCAGTTCTTTATTTTATTGTACATAGACAACATATTCAACGAAACATATAAAATATATATAAAAGAATTTGGCAATATGTGACAGATTTTTTGAAATAAAAAATGTGCGGACGAATAACGTCAGGGATTATATAAAACTTACATAATTAGCAATAATATTTTAATTTATTATATTCCTTGATTTCCTCCCAGAGGGCTGTGAGATTATTATAATCATACAGAACATAATCAATAAAGTCATGCCATAATTTAGGATGATTGTTCAAAGAAAAATCTGATACCATTTCCTGCATATTGGCATTTTGACAACTTTCAAGAAAACTCTCTAATGCTTCTGGAGTTTCAATATTATGATATTTTACCAAATTAAAGAGATTGCTATACATATAATGACGAATTTGATTAAAACGTTCATTAATTTTATAATACTGAACAATATCGCATTTTTTTACTGCAGGCAAATTATAATCAAAATTAGCATCAAAAAGTTTCCAAAAAAACAAAGGATGATGAAAACTTTTGCCTAATTTTTGTAAATCCTCAATAAATTCTTTCTTGCAGCTAAAAAAACTGGATTTTTTTATCTTATTGCAATTCGAGCAACATGGAATATAGTTGCTGATACACAAAATAAGCTGCGGAAACTTTGATTGAGGAAATAAATGTTCAATTTCTGCTACTGGTAACTCTTTAGCGTCATGATCAAGCAATCTCCCACACAAACAACATCTATGTTCATGAGCGTCAAAGTAATTGAGATTAAAAAATTGTTTAGGAGTAATATCGGAAAAAATTCCGCTTAATTTCTTCTTAAATTTAGATGGGAAACTTTTCATTTTATGAGCAAAGGCCTTATTTAATACATCGTAAACAATCTTGTTTAATTGCTTTTGTTTATCTGCTTCTAAAGTATTTAAATAGGCATTAAATTCAAATTCCTTATCTGTTTCAAAAAAACGACAATCATTATATATGGCATTTCTTATTATTTTCCAGTCATAATGCTCTTTTTCAATTTCTTTACGTAAAACTAACATCTCTTTTCTTAAAAGATATTGTAAATAGTCGTTGAATATTTTTAAATTTTTATTTCGCATTTTTAGCTTTGTTTTTTAAGTTCTAAAAGTTTTGCTCGTAAACGCCAACGGTATTCACCGGGACCTACTTCAGAAAGCAGACGCTCTAGCTTTTCTATATCTTGTTTAGAATTTGAATTTAAGAGATTTTCAATCTCATCCTTAGCTCTTTCTCCAATGTTTCCTTCCATTTTGAACAAGATTTGACCTATATCTATGATATTGGCTCCATAAGAATTTAATAAGTAATCATTACTGACAATTTCATTATCATTTAATTCAAAACGATGTAATTCGTGCTTTTTTACATCAGATACCAGCATTGCAGAATGAGTTGCAACAAATACATCTGCATTTTTTTTAGCTAACACATCGCACAAAAGCTTTAAAAAATATCGTTTCCAATGCTCATTAAAATGTGTTTCTGGCTCATCTAATAATATAAGAAACTTTTCATTAGTTGTCTTTGAAATAAGGAAAAGCAAAGCATATCTTGACATAAAGCCGTTTTCACCGTCACTTAAAAACTGCTCTTCAAAAGTTTCATCTTTTCCATTTAATTCGTATAAAAAACCACATTTATCTATTTTGTTTTGCTTAAAAGCATTGCAAAATTGTTCAAAAAAGACATATGGATTATCTCTTACACCTTTAGCTAATATGCCATTAGCCCTCATTGTCCAAAAACTTCTTCTGACATCTTTATCTTCTTCTGAAGCCATTGGTAAACATACATCAGGTTCATTTTCAAAATTATTTTTTATAAAATCATCTGTCTCTGTTTCGCCATCATCAAGCGATTCTTTAGTAATAATATTAATAGTATCTATCCATAACGCTTTGATTTTAAGTGTGTTTATTGGCTCTTTTGTAAAACTGTTATTAAAAATCAAGTTAATAAGTTTATGCCAATTATCATCGTGAGTATTGAAACCACCAGCCAAATAAGCCCAAAGAGCCTTTCTGAAGGTTTCTGAATTTCCAGAAATTATATTTTGATTTTCTTCTTCAAAGGATCGCTCAGTATAACCGGTATAAAAACGCACAACCTTATCCCATAAACCAGTTTCATTTCTCTCTGTTTGATTTACCTTGTCTTTTTTGTTAAGTGTTAGGGTATATTTAAATCTTGTATTATCAACAGATTTATCAGGGGCAGAAGTTAAATTGTTACAACCAATTTCAGCTAAAGCATCTAAAAAAGAACTTTTCCCGGAACCATTTCGACCAATCAACAGATTCAGATTCAATCCTTCCTGGGGACACAATCTCATAACAAAGCCATTAAATGCCTTATAATTATCAATTTCTATTTTAGTTAATTGATTATCAGTCATATATCCATTTCCCCTCAAAATAATAACGAGGCACATAATGACTATAAATGAATTGATCATTTGTCGTTTGTGTCCTAACCAAGCCTAATTTTTCTAATATTTTCAAAGCTCTTAAAATGTCTGCTCTTTTTGAAGAATAAATCTCTGTGGAGTTTTGATCTTTACCTGAAATATAATACCGACATAAATCAAAATAAATTTTTTTTACAAACTCATCTGTATAAGCCAACAAAACAAAAGCCTCTC
This sequence comes from Alphaproteobacteria bacterium, assembly GCA_017621635.1. Lineage (GTDB taxonomy): Bacteria > Pseudomonadota > Alphaproteobacteria > RF32 > CAG-239 > CAG-267. The sequence continues at coordinate 13,383 of JAGASU010000135.1, forward strand.
CTTTTTTATCTGGTTTGAGATATATATCATAAGCCTTTTTTATATCGTCTGCTTCCAGTGTAAAATTTTGTTGTTCAGGTTTACGCGTATCAATTATATATTTATTTTCTTCTTTTCTAACAATCCCGTACGCAAGTAGGGTGCAAAAACAAGACATATCAATAAATGTATTAAACAAAGAAATATCAAACTCCTGTTTTGCTTCTTCTTTTCTAAAACAACCTAAAGAAGAAAACAGTTGAATACATAGCTGAAAATCTGAATAATCTTGATTTTTTAACTCCTCTCGTAACTTTTGTGGTTCTTTTGCGTTTCCCCACCAAACTTTTGTATCTTCTTTAATTTCTTTTTTATTTTCTTCAACAAATATTTTGTGATGTAAAATTTCCTTAGAAATAAATGGCTTTTTCTTTTCATTCAATAGATTTTCATTTTCAATTATTGCACCAATAACTTTTTCTGAAGGAATATATACATACCCCTTACTACCAACAATAACCGGCATTTTTATTAAATACGGCTCTGTGATTTCTGTTGGATTAAGAACATCTGATTTAATATCTTCGCTCTTAATCTCTTTATCTTCAAAAATATAATCAATTATTTCTTGGTAATCATATTTCTTAGTCGTGATAAGTTTTACTTGATTATCTTTTTTTCGTTTCTTTTGACCATACAATACGACAGTATTAATACCTGAAGATGCAGGAGGTTTGATAACCGCAAGCAAACTATTTTTAATCAAATAGGCTCTTAAGTTGTTGTATTCATTTTCATTTTTAGTTAGAAAAGTTTCTGGAACCAAACAAATAAAATATGCATCATCAGCAGCGCGGAGTAAAAAGTTAATAATAAACAAATTTTCCGATAAAGATGGGGTATCTTTAAGATTTTCTCCCAAAATTTCAAAAAGAGAAACAGTTTTATCTCCGGTTTTCCCCGAACCTGCACGGCCTATTCCGGCCTTGGAACTTGCATTAAATTGTTTCCATTCATCTGGTTTAATTCTATTTTGTCCCATTGGGGGATCAAATAAAAATATCCCCTTTCCGTCAAAAGGTAATGCTTCTTTAATACTATCAGCAGAATGCACTGAAATAACCGTATTTCCTTTTTGGTAAGCGATAAGTTCCGCAACGTCAAGGAAATTTTGATTAATATCTTGAATGCAATTCACATAATCGAGCTGCCAAATAATACCGCCCAAACCAGCTGCTAAATCTGTAACGTGTTTTTTTCTGCCAATAGCCTTTACAATTTCATGCATCATTTGTGCGTTTATTGCGTTTGTGCGCCGTTGTTCAGGAAGAAGCCGTTCTTCAACTCTTTTAATTAATCTATGAAAAGATAATTCTTGCTCTTTGGAAAGTTTTATCTTTTTATATTTTTGTGCATATTCATAAAGGGAATATTCATAGGAAATGCCTTCTGTCTTATATTTATAATCGGCAGCTTCAAGGAAGTCATTTGGAATAATAGACGTCTTTTGCTGATCACTATTTATCTTTTTTGTCATGACATTCCTTTCTTGGATAGTTCCAAGTTAAAACACCGGTAAAAGCTTCTTGTAACAAAGATTGGAATAAAGTTTCAAACTGCTCTAATTCCTCTTGTTGAGCAGCAATATACTTATTAATTTGTTCAACTTTATCAGCAAATTCTTCCTGCTCTGATAATGGAGGACAATATATTTTTAAACTCTCTATTCTTGAAATTGCTAATTTAGGAACACCAGCTTGGACAGTAAGCGATTTAATCTGTGATTGCAAAACATCTGTTAATAGTTCATACACCAAAAAGACCTTATTAATTTTATTTTCATTTAAAACTATTTTTGCTGCATTTTCTGTTAAATTGGCTCCTTCTAAATTATCAGGAACAAGTCCAACTCGACCTATTGTTCCTGCAATAGATATATATACATCTCTTGAAGAAATTGTATAATTCTGTATTTTATTATATATTACGTCTGATATATATTTTAATTCATCCTTCTTAATTGTATTATTTACCATGTCCGCAACTCTAATATATGGGTGGACAGTTGTTTCATCTTGCAGTTGTCCCCCGTAAGGCAGTCTTTTTCCTCCTTTTATTGTTGCAACATCTGCCAAACAGATTTTTCTTTCTGGATCACCAAACATTTCTTGGAAAATGGTGGGGATAAGGTCTTTGGCTAATTGGATGGTTTCTTTGCGCAATCTGATTATTTCTGCAACTGCGTCTAAAGTTTTTACAATATAATCCTGTTCCCCCTTATCTATGGGATATGGAATGAGTAAAGGGGATACATCTTTAGGTGAAACATGTGGAATTGCAACACCTACCTGTTTATCTAAAAGTTCTTGCTGTCTACTTTTCAAAAAATAATAAATATATTTAATATTTAAATCTTTTTCTTCAATCGTACTACAATCCGATGCAAAAATAGGAACTTCCCAATAATTCACATAACCAGCACTCGCTCCTGAACCTGATACCGTAATGACAGGAGGTTGTCTATTGTACTCATTATGATAATATGCTGCCCCTTTACCTCCTGCAACTACAGGGTAATCACCATGTACAACTTGTTTCTTAGTTATAGTGTTTCCTCTTTTTATATTGGCGTGTTTTCCTAACTCTTCTTCTTTCCAGCCTTGAGGTAATTGATTAACCATGTTTTGCCTCCAGCATTTTTTGCAGTTTTTCCAGTATTGCCAAAGATTTCTTTTCTGATTCGATAATCATTTGTACATATTCTTGCGGGGTATGTTCAAACACACGAGGCTTATATTCCACTTCTTTATATTTAGAGGGCAACAACGAATAATCTTGAGCAACCAATTCTTCTTTACTCACGTTAAAGGACTTTTTGCTTTCTCTTTTATCTTTGTAAAATTCTATAACCTCGGGAATATCATTATCGTCTATCGGCGTTTGCTTGTCATCAAGGCTAAAACCGCAATTTTTCATTTCATAAAACCAGACTTTATCGGTATTTCCGCCTTTGGCAAACAACAAAACCGCCGTTGCCACGCCGGCATAAGGTTTAAACACACCGGAAGGCATAGTAATAACCGCATCTAGCTGATTGTCTTCAACCAACAGCTTACGGGCTTGTTTATACGCCTCATTTTCTGTGGAAAGAATACCAGCCGGAACAATAATGCCGACTCTGCCACCTGATTTTAAAAGTCTTAAAAAGAACGGAACAGCCAAAACTTCGGTCTTTTTAGTTCTGACCTTGCTCAACAAATCGGACGAAACGTCATCATAATCCAAAGAGCCTTTAAACGGCGGATTGGCTAATATCACGTCAAAATAAGATTTAGCTTGTTTCGGATTACGTTCATAAAAGTTTTGCGAAAAAGCATCTTGATAAAAAATATTTGGGTTTTCTATACCATGAAGCATCATATTCATTGAAGCAACACGTAACATGCTGGCATCAAAGTCAAAACCATAAAACATTTCCTTTTGCATAAATTTACGATCGGCATCAGAAAGCAAATCACCGGCATAATAATCATCGGTTATTTGCCCTGAAGCGGAACTGTTTTTCTGCAAAATATGATTTAATGCCGCTACCAAAAAACCGGCGGTACCGCACATTGGGTCAGCGATACGCTCATTTTTTTTAGGATCAACCAATTCAACAATCATCTTGATGATGTGTCTTGGTGTCCTGAATTGTCCGTTAATGCCGGCTGTTGAAAGCTTGCTTAACAGATATTCATACAAATTGCCTTTAATATCATCTTGTTCCAAAGGAAGATCGTCAATATCATTGATAGCGGCACTCAATAAAGACGGCTTGTTAATCAATAAATAAGCATCTTTCAAATATGCTCCGGCTTTGGTATTAGAAAAATCACATTGTTTCAAAAAAGGAAAGACTTTATCTCTCATAGTATTTAATAAGTCATCTCCGCTTTTTTGTCTTAAATTACGCCAACGAACGTCTTCCCCTTTAATTTTGGGAGAATTTTTATCAAAAGGATTGATTTTGAAATTAGGAAAATTTGTTTTGTAAGGTTTATGCGTAAGTTTAGCTGTACGAGCCTTTTTATCTTCTTGCTCATCAAGCATTTTCAAAAAAATCAAATAAGTAATTTGCTCAATTACCGACAACGGATTCGTAATACCGCCTGTCCAAAATTTTTCCCACAATGCATCTACTTTTTGCTTAAACTCTTGATAAGTCATTATTCGGCTCTTGTCTCTTCAATCTTAAAATTATCCAAAATCTCAAACAGTTCATCTGCTTGGACACTGCTAAATACACCGTCGATGCTGTCTTTATCCAGCGATGTAAACGGGGCTTGATATAATCTTGCAAAATTTATGCCATTATTGGCGATAATCTGGTTTTGCAACATTGATAAAAATTGGTTTTGTCTTGCGGTTAAATGATATTTTTGCACAAAATCAGCAAATTTGGCTTTGATATAAGTCTCATCCATGCCTGAAATGGTCATTAAAACTTGTTCCAATTTTTCCGTAGATGGGAAAAACTCTTGCAAAGTTTGTTTATCTAAAGACGGATTTTGTACCATAATCAAAGATAGGATTTGCTCAAAATCTTTACCGGTTAGACCTTGACCCGATTTTATTTTTTGAATAACCGGCTCAGTATCTATGATATTCTGCAAAATATCGGTAATTTGACGTTTATATGCGTCTAATCCCTTAGGATAGAGCTTTTTCACCCGCTCAAATACAATTTGACCTTCATCTTCCGAAATATTCAAAATTCTCGGTGGCAAAACCTGATTTCCGTCATCTTCTGCCAAATACATCAAATCACGCAAATCCTGACGTATTTCTTCCAAACCCGCAAAGGTTACATTTTGCCAAAACTCAGACGACAATACCTTATTTATAGTTTCTTGTTTTGCCGCAACCTTATGTAAATTTGTCGGCAGCAAAGCAACCTTTTCTATCATCTTTTGCTGCAAATCTTCACAAGGCTTCTTTTGTAACATACTCTTCTCTATGTCCGTAACCAAATTATCAAAGCGAAAACTTGGAGCATGACCCTGAATATCAATCCACTGCATCAATTTGGCTAAATCTGCCTTTAAGCGAACTTCCGTATCTGCTTTTGTAAAATCCAGATTTTCTTTTTTAGCAAAAAAACGCTTTTCTTTCCATTTTTCTTTTACAGATATGCTATTTTCAGGCAACTGGTTAATCATATCTGAAAGTTGGTCAACCATCTGTTGCTGAATATCAGAATTTTGTTGAGATTGTGCCAATTTGCATATTTCCATGCGATTTTCAAAAATCTTCTGCATTAAAGACTTTTGTTCAGGAGCTTTAATCTGCTTCTTTTTATTATCGTCTTGCTCAAAATAAGCAAAATTCTGCCAATGATCAAAAATCTTAAAATATAGTTTGTCTTTTCCCCGGCCAAACAAATCTTTGCATAATCTGGTTCCGCGGCCAATCATCTGCCAAAACTTAACTTTAGATTTTACCGGCTTCGCAAATACCAAATTTACAACTTCCGGCACATCAATGCCGGTGTCCATCATATCAACAGAAATGGCTATTTTAAGAGGACTATCCTTATCTGAAAAATCATCAATTAAACTTTCTGCTCGACCATCATATATATCAATAACGGCTGCTATCTTGCCGCCATATTGCGGATACATCTCATCAATGATGCTAAGTATAAAAGCCGCGTGATCATGATTGCGGGCAAAAATAATGGTCTTGCCGATAGTCTGACCATCAGCATCTTTAATGCCGTTTTCCATAAGATTTTGAATAATCAGCTTGGTTGTTGGTCTATTCATTACCTGTGTGTCAATAGACCTGGCTTCAACCGACAATTCTTTATCAATATCACCGCTTTCTTCCAAGTCTTTTATTTGTTCTGGATTTAGTTGGTTATAGTGAATCCCTTTACGCAAAAACTGTGTATCATATCGATAAGCGACATAATCCACCAAATATCCCTGTTCGATTGCCTCTTCCAAAGAATAATAAAAGGTTGGTTTTCCTTCCTCACAATTAAAAAGCTGAAACGTATTGCGATTTACAAAATCAACCGGCGTTGCTGTCAGTCCTACTTGCAAGCAATCAAAATATTTAAAAATATCAGCATATACGTTATAAATACTACGGTGTGATTCATCTGCAATAATTAAGTCAAAATAACCAACGTTATACTTTGCATATTGATTCATCATTGTAGGATATGTCGAAAAGACAATATCTGCATACTGGTCTTTGCTACCTTTTAAAACTGAAGACAGAACAGAATTTAGAAGAGTGTTAAAATTACGACTGGCTTGCTTAACCAAAGCGTTTCTGTCACATAAGAATAAAATTCTCTTTGCCCATCCCGTATCTTGCAATAACTTGCTTAACGCAATAGAAACTCGTGTTTTGCCGGTTCCTGTTGCCTGAACAATTAATGCTTTTCTTTGCTTTTTGCTAAAAGTTTCGCAAACAGCTTTAATAGCTCTAATCTGATAATCTCGACCTGTAATATTTGGATCTGGTTGGGCTGTGGCAATATCGCCTTTGTCTCTTTTATAAATTAATCTTTCCAAACTATCGCGAGAATAAATTCCCCAAACGGTTCTTGGTGGATATTTATTGGCATCATCCCAAATTTTAGTTTCAAAACCGTTTGTATAAAAAATTACCGGACGCTTTCCGTATTGTTTTTCTAAAGCATCTGCATATAAAGAAGCTTGTTTTTTACCCTTATCTGCATTTTTTGAAGTTTTTTTTGCTTCTATCACTGCTAATGGAGATCCATCTTTTCCCCATAAAACGTAGTCGCATCTTCCTTTGCCTGTTGGGGTCGGTTGATTATCTACTTCGACTTCTTGACCGACCTCATCAGTGTTACTTCCATCCGTTGATATATTCCAATGAGCAGCACGGATCATTGCATCAATCAAATGCTTACGTGTCTGTTCTTCTGAATATTTTAGTTCATCAACGGCAATTTTGTTACTTTCTTTAGCTGTTTTAACTGCCGCTAATTCTAATTTTAATTTTTCAAATTCATCTAATGTTTTTTGAAGTTTAATGTTAGCTGCATCTATTTTTTCTTCGTTGATAATTTGTTTTTTTTGTTTTGGCGCTGTAAAATCAGGGTAATCTTGTGCTTTTACACCTAAAGCAATAGCCGCAAACCATTTTGAAACTTCGTAAATTTCTTGCAAAAGTTGTAATGCCTGAGCAGATTTGGCATCGCCACCATGCACGATTCCGTTTGCTATTTTTCTGATAAAATTCAACTTATGTAAGATAACAGAAGGTACTTGCTTTCTAAATTCTTCATTTTGCAACAAATCTACAAAAGAAGATGCTTGCGGTACTTCAATACGATATGCTTTGTATAGAATAGTTGTGATTCGTTCTGCAAATAAGCGTGCTTTAGCTATTGATGATTGAGGGTCAGAATATACATATTCTTCCGCAAAAGCTGCAATTTGATACAACTGCGGCGTTTTTTCTTGTAATAATGTAAAATTCAAACTACTCATAGCACTTTTTATGATATACTATTAACGATATTGAAAACAGTTTATATTAGGTTGAAATTTTTGCAACAAAATTATAAAAAATCATTTGTTTTTCAATATGAACAATAATTTCTTTCCTTATCAAACACGTCTTTGTTGATTTTTGTGTCAACGCCGTCAGAACCAAGGTTTTGTTTGCAAAATTTAGCTTCCTTTCATATCCGCTTTTGTTGTCGCGTTCTGTCGCAATAATCAGGTTTGTTAAAACAAAATACTCATCCTTCTGCTGCTTGCTTAGCAATTCTGCCGGTAAAACGGCCAAATCTTTATGTAACGGAATAATCCGGCCAGATTGTTTGCCCTATAAAAAATTATATGATAAGTTTATCCGCCGCAGACTTTACAGGCCCTTGCGCCTTGAGCTTGGGCTTTCTGTTTGGTGGTTTTAATACAGTTTTGGGTACAGCGTTTTGCCCATTTACAGGTTGGGTGATGGTAAATATAAGTCTTGGTATTCATAACCACCGTTTGACTGTCTGCCGCCAAAGCTGGGGATGCCAAAAACAAAACTATTAATAAAGAAAGCAGTTTTTTCACGGTAGCCCTCAATCAATTAGTTTTAACATCAATTCTAATCCCTTATAAATACATCATACCGGCTTATTTATTTAAATTCCAGAGGGTTTTTGATGATTTAGCTTGATTCTAATGAATATGCCTTATAAAGTAAGTTTGAGCAGTTCGCTGCTTAGGGCGTCGAAAACCCTTTTATATAGCTAGTCGTGTGCACACGACTTTAAATTGTGCCGACTTCTGATTCTACTTGGACGGATGTCGGTGAATAAGGCTCAGCCAAATAAGCCGAGCCGTTTAGCTATATACGGTTTTCGAACATCCGCCCGCCTTTCTTTATGAACGGTGGGTTTTGTTTAACTAGTTAACAAAGGATGTTTAATCGTATGAAAAATAAACTCTTAATTACGACGGCATTGGTGGCGCTGACTTGCGGCCATAATGCTTTTGCGGAAAATCTTCCGGCGGATGCAACCAATCTAACATCGGGAAGCTACGTTGTAGAGCGCTCGGATACTCAGGTTTCACACCCGGGAGACATAAATTTATCAGGAACGGCCTCATTAGATGTAAAAACTCAGGCTATTGTAGAACCGGAAGCTGAGGAAGTTGATGTTTCCAATACTTTGAAAGTTGAAGGCAATGTTTCTTTAGCAGATGATGCCTCTTTATCGGTAATCAATTCAGATGCGACAAATGAGACAGAAAAGCCTTTTATGTTTGTTGACGGCAAATATACCCAAACGGGCGGAGAACTGACGCTGAAACAGGAAAATGAAGCTGAATGGCGATCAACGCTGAACGCTAAAGAAGCAGACATCAGCAACGGCTCAATAAAGTTGGATACCGGCGAAATCTTTATATATGGCAATGCTGATGACGGCAGCAAATTTAATATTTCCGGCGGTACGTTTGAAATGAATAATTCCAACATCAGCACTTATCCGGCCGCATCAGCAGAAGGTAATTCCCAGAAAGGTGTTGCAATGACCGTTTCCGGCGGTACGTTTAAGATGAATGAAAGTTCTTTGGGACGTGAAAATTCCGGCGATTTGGATATTAGCGGCGGAGAGTTTATGTTGGAAAACGGTTCCGCAATATTCCATGACGGTGAAACCGGTGATATAAATATCAGCGGCGGCACAATCTCTCTTAAAGATTCGTCAATAATAAGAGGCGGTGATTATCAAAGCGAGGACGGCAAACCGGCAAGCGGCAACATCAATATTACCGGCGGAACGATAAATGTCAGCGGCTCTTCTGCGGAAATATCTTCCGTAGGCAATATAAAAATTGCCAACGGGACAGAGCTTAATATTGCTTCAGGTTCTACATTGTTTGCCAAAGCGTTTACAGAAGATATGAGCCAGGCTCAGAAAGCTACGCTTAATGTTTATGATAACGATACCAGAATTAATCTGGCCGGAACGTTAAGTGCCAATATTAACGGTGATGACCGTGGCAAAATTCATTTTCAGAACTCAAACGCCAAAATTGACGGTAATGTTGAAGATGTCAGCTTGATTTTTGAAAACAGCCACTCTTTAAATAATGCAATTAGCGGCAATATCGGTGCCTTGGACATTTTAGCCATTAACAAAGGTACGTTGTCGTTCGACAAAGAGCCGACTGATACAATTACGACAGTTCAGGTTGGCGAAGGCGCAACGCTGGATATCGGCGACAAAACACTGCATTCAACCGGCGATAAAGCCGATGGCGAAGGTGTCATTTTTGCCGATAATTCAACTTTGGCCTTTACCGTAACCGATAAAGATACCTACGGCAAAATCAAAGCCAATTATATCAAAATCAGCGAAAACGGTACAAATTTAAATATGACCTTAAACGGTGCCGCTTTGGCCAAAGGCGAAACAACAACCTTAAAACTGTTTAACGGGGCTGATTCCGCCGAAGCAGAGGTTGAAGGCAAGTTTGCCAACCTGAGCCAAAATTCCCGTTACGAGTTTGTTGACAATGGCGACGGGACATTTAAGGTTACTTCTGTTGCTTCCGCGGCTGATACTGTTGCCGATGCCGGCGGTTCAGCCAACAATGCCGGAACAGCCGAGGCATGGGACAGCGTCAGTGCTTCAACCAGCTCTCCGGTTGCTGCCGCAGTTACAGAAAAATTGGCACAGCTTTCCAACAGCACAAATGCTGCCGAGCAGAAAGCCTATGTTGACGCTTTGACGGCGGTTGCTCCTGAAGTTGCACCGATGGTTCAAAAAACACAGACAGAAACAGCTAATCAGGTCTTTGGTGCTGTATCAACCCGTTTAACCGGTGGTTCAATTTCAACCGGTGGCGAAGGTATGGCTTCCGGCGACAATATCTTCAAACGCGGTGCAATGTGGGTTCAGGGGCTGTTCAACAAATCCAAACTGGACGACACTTCCAAGGCGAAGGGGTTTGATGCAGATTCTAACGGTATTGCCTTCGGTGCCGAGAAGTTTGTAACCGATGATACGAAGGTTGGTATCGGTTACGCTTATACCAACACCGATATTGATGGTTTCATGCGTGATACGGATGTCGATACACATACGGCCATCCTGTATGGTGAGTATAAACCATCCAACTGGTATGTAAATGGTATTGCGACCTATGGCTGGTCTGATTATGAAGAAAGTAAGAGTGTCGCCGGAGTTGGCGTTAAGGCTGATTACGATGTTGAAACATTCGGCTTGCAGGCAATGACCGGTTACGATATGAATGTCAACGGCTTAGGTATTACGCCGGAAGCCGGTTTGCGTTACGTTCATATCAAGCAGGATGCTTATAAAGATTCTGCCGATCAACGTGTATCTGCCAATGACAGCGACATCTTGACCGGTGTTATCGGAGCCAAAGTCAGCAAAAACTTTGAGCTGTCCAATGGTATGAACATCAAACCGGAAGCCAGAATTGCCGCGACTTACGACCTGTTTAATGATGATGTTAATTCGGTCGTAACCTTGGCTAACGGTTCGGCTTATGCGGTTGACGGTGAAGCTCTTGACCGTTTCGGAATGGAATTTGGTGCCGGTGTAACAGCGGAAGTCAACGACAATATCGAACTCTCGCTTGGCTATGAAGGTAAATTCCGTCAGGATTACCAAGACCATACAGGCTTGATTAACGCTAAGTATAAGTTTTAGGAAGACTTGTCAAAATTTATTTTGACGCAAAAATGTCATCTTCGGAGCGAACAGAGCGTAAGCAAATGTAAGAGCCGGAGATCTGGCGTTAAACCGCCCAAACGAAACCGCCCCGGATATTTTTTATTCGGGACGGCTTCTGTATAAATCAATTAATTCAAAAGTGCTTTAAAATATACCATTATAAAATTTTAATTTTCGAACTTGCTTAACATTGAAAATAAAAGAAAAAAATCGCCATTTCTGACGATTTTTGAACTGTGGCTGGAGAGAGCTTGCAAATCGCGGACTGAAATTTTATTTAATTTTGTTTTATTTAATTTTTTGATTTTGTTCTGTAGCCTCTACTATTTGCTTAATTATTTGAACATTATGCGTATTATCTATAACATAAGGAATTTGTACTAAGCCACCAATAGCATAAAAATTTAGTGTGCAGTACCCAAATAATTTTCCCCCTAAAGATCTATATAGCTCAATATTATTAATATCCTTTATATATAACTTATCATAGCTACGATAAAAAAGCCCCTTTTTCACAGTTATATATTCTTTATGGTAAATGGCTCTAGCAAAACAAGCATCAAAAATATTATTAAAATCTTTAATATAAAGGAATAATGGTATCAAAAATATGCTATACATATACTGTTTATCGAATATGCTATCAGTAAGTCTTTCGCCCAACCAATTGCAACAGATATAGCAAATTACTAACATAAATAAAAATAATAAAAAATGAGCAATTCTTTCAATACATTGCAGTTTATTTAATTGTATGGTCTGTCCCTTGTTTGTTTCAAAAAAGCAATCAAGTTTTTTAGGCTTGTTAAAATTTTTTATTTTAGATACATATTCAGAAATCATAGACATTTTTACCTTTATTGTTAACTATACCGATTATTTAGGTAAAAAAGTGCGTAATCGCAAGGCATTGAAATAATTAAAATTTTAGTCCGACTTTTGGGGTTGAGAATCCTAGGTTGATGTTTTTTGATAAGAGCAGGTTTTTCTGCATTGTGGAAACGATTTATGGTTTTGATATAGGTTGGATATAAAAGATAACTTCAATGTCTTAACAACCAGAAGTTAGCAAGTTAATAAGACTTGTTGTTTAACTAATTTTACTTCATCGGCGATTTTAGCATAAGTATCTAAATCTTGAGTAGGATCCTTAAACCATTGCGTAGGATTGTTGCATTGAATGAATTTATCAAAAGGTGCTCTGACAGTATATTTCAATGTTTTATCCTGCAATGTACA